>DAOMFR010000183.1:2734-5092 GCA_035429885.1 Blastocatellia bacterium | reverse complement strand
TTTGTTTGATCTTCAACAACTGAGCTTCCATCTCTTTCACCTTGTCTGGATGCTGCGCGGCGACGTTGCGAGTTTCGCCGGGATCGCTGGCCAAGTCGTACAACTGCGGAACCGAATCGTTGCCAAGTTCCGTGTTAGTAGGCTTGGCGTATTTCGGTTTGTTGTTTGGTTCGATGTATTTCCATTGGCCTTCCCGCAAAGACAAAGCTCCGGCTTGCTCAATCAAGTTTTGCCGCCCGGTTTTCGATCTGCCCACCAATGCCGTCAACACGTTAAAACTGTCTGGCGCGTCTTTGTCGCCCAGTTTTTGATTGAAAGACTTGGCGAACGAAGCCAGCAAATCCACCTGAGAAATCAGCGCGTCTGATTCACCCGGCTTGATGCCTTTCGGCCAGCGAACGATGAACGGCACGCGCGTGCCGCCTTCAAAGTTGCTGTATTTGCCTCCGCGAAACTGTCCGGCGGGTTTGTGGCTGCCCAGCTTTTCAACGGCTTGATCAATATATCCGTCGTCAACGACTGGGCCGTTGTCGCTGGTGAAAATGACCAGGGTGCTATCGGCCAGTTTCAACCGATCCAGCGCAGCCAAAATTTCGCCCACGCACCAATCGGCTTGAACAATGGCGTCTCCGCGCGGCCCCATTGCGGATTTTCCGACAAAGCGCGGATGCGGCACGCGCGGCACGTGCGGATCGTGCAGCGCGAAATACAAAAAGAACGGTTTGGCTTTGTTCTGTTCGATGAACTTGACCGCGTGAGTAGTGAACGTATCGGCCATGTCTTCATCTTTCCACAACGCAGCTTTGCCTCCGGTCATATAGCCGATGCGGCTGATGCCGTTGACGATGGTTTGGTCGTGGCCGTGGCTGGGATGCATTTTCAACTGGTCAGGATTTTCCTTGCCGGTGGGCCAGTCGCCGACTTTCTTGTCGTAAGCCACTCGAATCGGATCAGCCGGATCAAGCCCGACGACTCGGCGATTTTCGACATACACGGTAGGAACTCTGTCGCCCGTCGCGGCCATAATGAATTCGTAGCCAAACCCGATGTCGCGCGGGCTGGGATTGATTTCGCCGTTCCAATCCGGGCCGCCTTTTGGCCCCAGACCGAGATGCCATTTGCCGACGACGCCGGTCGAATAGCCTGCTCGCTGAAACACCGTCGCCAGGGTCGTGCGTCCCGGTTCGATAATCATCGCGGCGTCGCCGGGCAACACGCCTGTGCCCTCTTTGCGAAAAGCATATTGCCCCGTCAACAACGCATACCGCGAAGGCGTGCATGTCGCCGCCGCCGCGTGCGCATCCGTGAACCGCAACCCGGCTTTTGCCAGACGATCAATGTTCGGCGTCTTGACTCCGGTCGCTCCATAAGCGGACACGTCGCCGTAGCCAATGTCATCAGCATAAATCAAAATTACGTTTGGACGCGTTTGCGCCAACACTGCAACCGGCGCAAGCATCAGCGCCAGCCAAAAAACGAATCGCAAATTTTTCATTCGAGTTCTCCGAGGAAGTTCTGCCGAGTGTTTTAACTTCGCACGCTTATGCTGTCAATAAAGCCGCGGGCAAACTTCAGACAATCGGCAAAGTGGGTTAGTCTTTGCCTGTAAAATCATAACTGGAGAAATTTATGAACCTGACAGCTCTCAAAGAACTAACGTTTGACCACACCACCAAAGGCTTGCCGTATGGCGCGCAAATTTCGTCGGCGGAAATCGCCGCCAAACACTGGAACGTGCTGAAAGGCGATTTACCTTTTCCGCTGATGACGTTGAAAGAATCGGCGATTGAACACAACCTGCAAGCGATGGCCGATTGGTGCGCGGCGAACAATTTCCTGCTGGCTCCGCACGGCAAAACGACGATGTGTCCGCAGATTTTCGCTCGGCAATTTGACCACGGAGCCTGGGCGATGACGGTCGCTTCGGTTTCGCAAGCCCTGGTTTGTTTGAACTTTGGCATCAAACGAATTGTCATCGCCAATCAAATCGTAGGCTCGTCGAACCTGCGCTCACTGGCGGCGGCCATCAACAGTTATTCATTCGTGGAGTTTTATTGTCTGGTGGACAGCGTCGCCAGCGTCAACCACCTGGCCGATGGTTTGAAGCGATACGGCGCAGGGCGTTCGATCAACGTGCTGGTCGAATGGGGACACAACGGATGGCGAACCGGCGTTCGTTCGGAAGCCGACGGGCTGGCCGTTCTGGCCGAAGCCGCCAAACATCCGCTGTTGAAAGTCTGCGGCGTCGAAGCGTTTGAAGGTCTGGCCAGCGCGCCGACTCGTGACGAAGAAGCGCGAATGGTGGACGAGGTTCTGAATGGTTTGGGCAAGCTGGCCGAACGTTTGCGCGAACAATGG
>DAOMFR010000183.1:0-2634 GCA_035429885.1 Blastocatellia bacterium | reverse complement strand
CGGCCAATGCCCAACGCCAAAGTCGTCGCTCTGAATGACCAGCACGCTTATCTGGATTTGAGCGGCGAAGAAAATTTGAAAGTTGGCGATTTGGTTTGTTGCGGCATTTCGCATCCTTGTCTGGCCTTCGACAAATGGCGAGCCATTCCGTTGGTCAACGACGATTACGAAGTCGTTGATCTGTACCACACGTTTTTTTGAATCAGTGCCGCGACCGGTAGGAAGCGTGGTTTCGCCGCAGACGCGCTCCCTAACGGTAGCGGTACTGACCCAGCAAGTCACACGAAGAATTTATGTTTATCAAAGTGCTTTTGGCGACTGTTCTGTTTGTCGTTTGCCCTGCATTCGCTCAGTCGCCGACGTCAAACATCGAAACGATTACTCGAAAGCTAACGTCCGCTGAATTTGCTGGCCGAGCTTCAAAAACCGCTGGCGCGCAAAAAGCTGCCGAATACATTTCCCAACAGTTCAGTGCCGCCGGACTGAAACCGTTATCCAACGCAGCTCCAAACGTAGCCGCCATGATCGAAGGCAAATCGCGCAAGGATGAATTTGTCATCGTCAGCGCGCATTACGACGGTTTCGGCAACGGCTTTGCCGGAGCAATGGATAATGCGGCGGGCGTGGCCGTAATGATCGAAGTCGCTCAAAACTTCTTGAAGCTGTTAGCAAAAGCTCCGCCCAGCCGCAGCGTGCTGTTCATAGCCTTTGACGGCGGCGAACAAAACAATTCCGGCGCGAAGCTGTATGCCGAACGCCCGCTGGTTCCGCTGGATAAAACCGCAGCCGTTATCAACCTGGCTGGTTTCGGCGCAGGTTTTGGCGATCAATTGCTGGAAACGCTTTACGTGGTTGGCGCGGAGTTTTCGCCGCAACTGGCCGACGCCGTGACGAAAAACAAACGCGGTGACGTGTCGCTGGCAATGTTCGGCGACGACGTGACGCGCTTTGCCGGAGCCGAGCATCTGCATTTCAAATTCGCCCAGCTTCCGGCCATGACCATCACGAACGGAATTCATTACGCCTACCATTCCAAAGCTGACGTGCCAGCTCGCGTCAACTTCCCTGCCCTGGAAAAACACGCGGCGACATTGGCCAAACTGATTGCTGAAATCGCCAACGCGCCGGGCAAAATCGAACGAACCGCTCAACCGAGTTACGACGCCGACGAAGCTTCAGAATGGGTGCGCCTGCTGATTGCTTTGCGGGAAAATGTCATCAAGGTTTCGGCCAACAACGCCGGACAAGCTCAGATTGACGACGTGCTGTTGGAACTGAAACGCTTCAAAGGCCGGGCTGTGCAGGAAGCCAAAGCCCGCGAAGCCGTCATACTGCGCGCCGCCAGCATTTGCTTTTACATTGCCAATCCAAACGGAGTTGAATACAACTCGTTGTTGAGCGCCGCGCGCAACGCCGAACAAAGTGGCAATCGGCAACAGGCAATCGCGGCGTATCAACGGTTGCTGAAATTTATCGAAGATGAATACCGGCGCGACGATCAGACCGTGAATGAAATCCGCCAGCGACTGGCGAAACTCGGCGCAACCAATTGAGCATTACGAACGGAGGCCCCGCGCATGAACATTCTCCGCAAATTTCTGCTGGCGATTTTGGTCTTTGCCATCGCCGTTTCGCTTTCCAGTTCGCAAGCTCAACAACTGACAAACGATCCGATCGCCAAGCTGTTGGAACTAGCCGCGCCGTTGCCGGAATCGGCCTACGATTACGAAGACCCGTGGGAGCGCGAAAATCCTCCGCCAATTCCTGACGAAGACTCACCGATTGAATTGCTGGTGAAATACTGGTCGCGTCAGGGCCGCGCGTCCGAAAGCAAAACGCCAAGCGACAGAATCCGTCAACGCTTGCTGGATGCCGCCGAACAGGATTCGGAACTGTTGCCGAAATTGTTGTGGGTAATGCCGGAATCCGTTGAAGCTACAGACCGAATTAAAGCCATGCTGGACGCGCGGCCACCACTGAATGTCGATTGGAGCGCAAACACGATTCGCAATGTTCGCCGCGAAGATATGGACGAAGTCGGTTGGCAAATGCCTGTTCGGAATTGGTTGATGAGGCACAGCCAGCATTTTCGTGATGAGCTGTTTGTCCAGGCCAGAAAATTGCTTCAACAGCAAATCAACCTCACGACTTCAACCGGCACACTGACCATCAACATTGAAGGCGCGTTGGAATCTTTGGTGCAACTGGATTGGGAAAAGGCCAAGCCCTTACTGGAGCGATATGACGCTTCGACCCCGTTGGGAGTGAGGTCATTGGGGCTGAAATTGAAACACGCCGTGGAAACTGGCGATACTGCTCAACAGGCGGCGCTGGTTGAAGGGCTGATGCAAATGGCCAACAACAAAGAAACATTAGAACCCATTCGCCATGAAGCCAGACAGGCTCTACTGAAAACCGACTGGCTCGGACGCGACCAGTTTTACCTGTCGCTGTTCAGCGATGATGCTTTGACGGAAATAAAAGACAGCGGCTTGTCGCCCGACCTTTCCGCCTTGCTCAACGAAAACCCTGACAAATGGATTCCGCTTATCGCTCAACTAATCGGCAATCCGAATCGAAACACTCACGACGCAGCAATTAGCGCGTTGATGCAATTGAACTGGCAACGTCCAC
>DAOMFR010000182.1:10236-12874 GCA_035429885.1 Blastocatellia bacterium | reverse complement strand
TTCGGCGAATTCAGGTTCCAGCCAAGCCCCGATGCGTTGCAGGTGCGCGGTCGCCAGTTGTTCCATTTCGATCTGGTAATCGCGTTTGCGAGGGTCAACGTAATCAAAAATCTTTTCGCCGCTGGTTCGCGCGTCAATCACGCCGCGCGTGTATAGCGGCTCGGAAATTCTCAGCAACTTAGATTCGATGGAGAGCTTCAACCGCAAATCGTAGAGTCCGCCCCATTGAACACTTTCGGCGACCTGACCGTGAAGATGCAGCGCAACGTCAACTGCTCGGCGCGAAAGTAATAGCACAGAGCCGAAATCAAATGTGTCGCGGATGCTGCCAAGCTGGTAATCAATCAGTGGATGGTCAGTGACGTCATCGCCGTTTCGCTGACGAAAATCGGAATACAGCAACCCGACTCCGGTGTCGTCGGCAACTTGAATAAATCGCTCCACAGCGCGCGCGCCAAGTTCGACTCTGCCGCCGGGTAAAATCAACAGCACGTAATCCGATCTCCAGTCAGACAGCAAAGCGCGAATGCCCGCGCCGGAAAAAATCGAATCAACATTGATCGTTTCAACTCCGGCTGGAACTCCTTCAACTTCAACGCCAGCAGACACAGCAATCATCAATCGTTTCATAATCAAAAATTCAAAATTTAGAATCAAACTTCCTTCGGTCTAAAAATCATAAACCCATTCATCGGCAACGTCCGAAAGAACTCCCCGATGTCTTGCTCGATAACGCTTTTATGACTTTTTGTCGCGTGTCGCATCAGAACCTGTTCGCCGTTGCGAACGATCATTCCAGCGTGAGAAGTGTCCAGTCCTTTGCGCCCCGAAGCGAATAGAATCAGATCGCCGTCTTTCAACCAACGACTAACCGCCGCAAGTTCCTGTCTTGGGTAATAACGCAGCCGAGCCTGAATCGGCGGAATGCCCGGAACAAGGTCCAGCGTCTTTGCGCGGAAAACGGTGTGTTCGCCGACGGTCATATCCGTCAGCCAGCCGATTTCGATCAAGTGACGCGCCCAGTCCGTCGCATAATGCAGCCGCTGCTGATAAGCGACTTCACTGTTACGATACCGAATCTTGCGCAACAGGACGGGAAAGTCGTCCGGGCTTTTTGCATGCGCCAAGCTCAGCACCGTTTCCAGAAAGGTGATGCAATCAAATCCATCCATGCGCGTCACCAGCACTTCAGCTTCGGTCGGCGAACCGATCAACGAGTGAACCAGATATGTCGAACCAAGCAGCTTGCCGGAAATGTGCTTCATTCGTTCGACAACGGTTTTCATCGAACGAACTTCAGCTATCAACTGGCGAACCAGATGAGCGTCGCTGGGTTGGATTGGATTGGATTGCGCAAAGGCAAACAAAGATTGAACCAAAAACTTCATCGCTCGCTATTGTGGCCGAAGGAGTGACCAGCATCAAGAAAGTCGGCCCGAATCACTCAGCAATTCGGCGGCAAAACAGGAATTGTGATGCTGGCGGCATTCGTCAGCGTTAGCGTGTGCAGGTTGTGGCCTTGGTTGAAGGCGTTAGCAGTCGCTTTGGTGTTCGGATTGGTGACGAGGCTTGCGCCGAAAAGTGCGATATCGGATTGGCTGAACAATTTCAGCCAGCCCGTTCTGCCCGAAGGAATGAATTGTTCCAGGCGCGGGCCGGGACAAGAAAAGCAACTGGTCAGTTCCAACCGAAGTTGGCATCCTCCCGAACGCGAAACGCTGATGACATTTTCAGCATCATCATAAAGCAAACTCGAAATCGTCCCGATTGTGCTGGCTCCGGTTTTGAAATCACCGCCCAATCGATTGATGAAAATGATTGCTTCGTTGCCGTCAGCACGACTGGCGATATTAGTGTCGGCAATAACTCGCGGAGCCTGGGCGTATTTCACTCCATCGAAATTGATCGTGGCGGAAGTTGCTCCTGCCGAACACGCCTGCCAGCCGGGCAATGCGGCGAAGGCTTGCGCTGGCAAGTTGGCGGCGTGACCGAATTGGAGCTTCACAAATTCGCTGCCAATCAGGAAATTAAAGTTCGCCGGACACCCGTTGCTGTCCGTGACGACGGCAATCAGGTAACCCGTCGTGCCGGGATCCAAATCTGAAACCAGAAACTGCGCCGTTTGCTGAGCCGTCAGGCAAATAAAACTGTCGGCAACCGAACCGCCTTCACTCACGAAAAACAGATGAACAAACATAGATCGTGTCGGTTCGACGTTGGTCAAGGCAATGCGCGTGTTTTGGGATTGCGGTGAACTCGCACTGGACGTGTACACAGGGAAAGCCAGCACGGAACCAGCCTGCTGATCGCTGGCAACGACGCCGGGCGAAATTGGCTGGCCAATTCCCGAAGTCACCGTGACGGTAAACGCACAGTTGGCAGTGTTATCCGAACTGTCGGCTGCTGTGCAGTTGACCGTAGTCAGGCCTACTTGAAACGTCGCGCCCGAGGGCGGCACGCAGCTGGCAGTCGCTTGGCAATTGTCTGTAACTGACGGAGATGAGTAGTTAACAACCGCCGAAGTTCCGTTCGAAGCAGCAACTGTCACGCCGGGCGAACACGCGATGCTGGGAGCTTGTGTATCCCGAACACTCAGCAGCATCGTGAAACGCGACGGCGCGTCCGTGTCGCAAATCAC
>DAOMFR010000182.1:0-10136 GCA_035429885.1 Blastocatellia bacterium | reverse complement strand
CCGTGCCGGTGTTTTGCAGTGCGATGTTCAGCGTGACGGTTTCGTTCGGATCAACCAGCCCGTCGGGCATTCGGCAATCTTCGGCAGTCAATGTCCACCCGCCGATGACAATTTTGGGCTGAGCGGTTTGCGCGCGAACTCCCACCAGAATCATCTTCAGACTGGTGAGTGACACCAGCGCAGCAAGAAATAGGATTAATGTTACCGACGAACTTCGCGGCATAAATTTTCAGGTTCCAATCCGGGGAATACGTTCAATCAAACGGCGGGGATTTTGACCAGAGGCCTTGCCTTTTTCGGCTCATGCTTTATGGCAACGGGGACTGTTAAACACCACTGGCGGAACCACGCTAAAGCGCGGTTCCGCCAGCAGTTTCGGGGGTGGTAACTTACAATGTGATGCCTTCTTCACTGCGGCCCAACACGCGAGCGACGATTTTGGCCAGTTCTACAGGTTCAACCGGTTTGGCCAAATGGCGTTGGAATCCAGCGGCAAGCGATTTTTCCTTGTCCGCCGGGCTGGCAAAAGCGGTCAACGCAACGGCGGGAAGTTGTCCGCCTTGATCCGCGGGCAAAGCGCGCAGTTTGCGAATCATTACGTAACCGTCCTCTTCTGGCATGCCGATGTCGGAAACCAGCATGTCCGGTTTCCACTCCGACAGAACTTCCAGCGCTTCGCGGACGGAACCGGCGGTGCGAACTTCGGTGCCGTAACGATTCAGCATTACGCTCAGCACTTCGCGCGTGTCGCGTTCGTCGTCAACCACCAGCACTTTAATTCCACGCAAATTGCCGGAACGTGTCTGAGCTTCCGGCAGACTTTCCGGCCACAATTCACCTTCCTGCGCTTCGACCTTTTGCACCGCCAGCGGCAAGGTGATCATAAAGTCCGAACCCTGTCCTTCGCCTCGGCTGTAGGCGTAAATTGCACCGCCGTGCAATTCCACGATGTGTTTGACAATGGCCAAGCCCAGGCCCAAACCGCCTTGCTGGCGTTTGCTGGAGCTGTCTGCCTGACGGAAGCGGTCGAAAATGTGCGGCAGGAATTCAGGGTCAATTCCCTGTCCGGTATCGCTGACAATCAGCAAGGCTTTGTTTTCCAAACGTTCCAGCCGGACTTCGATCAATCCACCCGCTGGAGTGAATTTGATGGCGTTCGACAACAGATTCCAGACAACTTGTTTCAACCGTTCCGGATCGCCGTTGAAAGGACCAACCCACGGTTCCATCACGATTTGCATTCTCAGGTTCTTGGCTTCGACCGAAGGACGGACTGCATCAACAGCCGCATCCACCACACTCATCAACTCAACCGGCTTGCCTTCCAGGCTGAGCTTGCCTGTGGAAATGCGCGACGCATCCAGCAAATCGCCAACCAGATGTGCCTGGGATTTGGCGTTGCGTTCGATGGTCGTCAACGCGCGTTCGGCGGATGCACGGTCAAGCGTGCCCGAACGCAGCATTTGCGCCCACCCCAAAATCGCCGTCAGCGGCGCGCGCAATTCGTGCGAAATCATGGCCAAAAAGTCGTCTTTCAACCGGCTGGCCGTTTCCGCTTCCATGCGAGCCTCGTGCTCTCTTTCCAGCAGAACCTTGCGTTCGTCCTCAATGCGCTTGCGCTCAACTCCGTGAACGATTGTGTCGGCGACGGAAGCCAGTGCGTTCAACGTATCGGCTTCGAGTTTGTGCTTGGAAAACATCGCCATAACACCGACGACGCGGTCGCCAACCATCAAAGGATAACCGGCAAACGAATTCAATCCTTCGCTCACAGCCCATTCCTTGTCGTCCATCTGCGGATCGTTCAGCACATCATTGGTCAAATGCGGAGCTTTTTCTTCAGCAATCCTGCCAATTTTGAATTCGCCCACAGGCACACGCGAATGGTTGTCGTTAAGCTGAGTATTGATTCCCGCGCTGGCTTGAAGCTCAAGCACTCGTTCGGCTTCGTTGACTAACCAGATGCGGGCAAAAGCGGCATCCAGATTTTCGACGATGGCTTCGGTGCATTGCTGAAGCATTTGCGGCAGCGTGTTGTTTTCATCCGTCAGCGCGGCGCTGACTTCGGCGCGTAATCCTGCCTGACGATTCAATCGAGCCTGAATCAAGTCCGCTTGTTTGCGTTCGGTAATGTCACGCGCAATGCCCTGCATGCCGACGGGCATTCCGTTTTCCACCAAAACGCGGGTGTTGATTTCCAGAGCCATGCGGCTGCCGTCTTTGCAGACAATTTCCAGGTCCAGCGGAGTTTTGAATTCTTCGCCTTGAACCTGGCGCATGACGCGTTCCATCACCATCGGCAGATATTCCGGCGCAACGATCTGGGCGATGTTCATTTGCATCGCTTCTTCGTGCGTGAATCCGGTGATGCGCTCGGACATCGGATTGACCGACAAGAAATTGCCTTGCAGGTCGTGGGTGTAAATCAGATCGTTGGCGTTATCGAATAGCGCGTGGTATCGCGCATCGGCAGCCATATGAGCGGATTCGGCACGCTGACGTTCGGTAATGTCGCGGGCAATTCCCTGAACGCCAATCGGCTGGCCGTTTTCAATCACCAATCGAGTGCTGACTTCGATTGGCATCAGCGTTCCGTCTTTGCGAATGATCTCCAAGTCGAAAGGCGGCAGATTATCACTGCCCATGACGTGAGACATGATGCGTTGCTGCGCTTCCGGCAAATATTTCGGAACAACAAGCTGCGCGATATTCATCTGCAAGGATTCTTCGAGCGAGTATCCCGTCAAACGTTCCGCCGTCTTGTTCAGTGATTTGAAATTGCCTTCCAGATCGTGGATGTAAACGATGTCGTTGGCATTGTCGAACAAATCCTGGTAACGGCTTTCAGCGGCGTGGCGTGCATTTTCAGCGCGTTTGCGTTCAGTGATGTCGCGGATCAGGCTCATCACCAACAAACCGTCTTCGGTTTCGATCTGGCGGCGGGTGATTTCCGCCGGAAATTCGCGACCATCGCGATCTAACAAGTAAAACTCCACCTGCTCGGCTCCGCCAGCGAGATTGCCAGTCAGCAGGACTTCGTCCAAATCAAGTAGCGCGTCATCTTTGTAAGAAGTCGGTTCGGGGACCTGCCCGCGCAGTCGTTCGGGAACCAGAATCTCAACGCTCTTGCCCAACAGTTCGTCACGTTTGTAACCAAATATTCGCTCGGTTTGCGTATTGACCAACACAATTTCGCCGTCCTGGTTGGCCAGCACAATGGCATCGGGGGCGAATTCCAGCAATTCCTGGAATCGAGTCCGCGCGGCAACCAAACTGTTGATCAAGCTGCGCTGTTCGCGCATATCGCGCGCGACGGCCAGCACTCCGGTGATCTTGTTTTGCTTGTCGTGCATCAGGCTGAGCGAAAAGCTGACTGGGATGTTGCTTCCGCCAAGCGTGTGCAAGTCGGCATCGAGATTGGTGATGCGTCCCGTAGGAGCAATCTCCATCAGTTTCCATGGAGTTGCCGGAATGTCGTCTGAACCGCAAACGGCGGTCAACGGACGCCCAAGAATCGAAGTTTCAGCGCATTCCAGCAAAGCGGCTGCCGCCGGATTGGCGCGAATGACTCGTCCGGAGCGGTCGGTCAAAAAGAGCGCTTCAGACATGGAAGAGATCACTTGCTGGAACAAATCGCGCGTTTCGGAAATTTCCGCTGTTCGGCGTTCCAGTTCGAATTGAGCGTTGGTCAATTCGGCGTAAGCGCTTTGCAGATTGGCAAACATGTCCGGCCAGGCTGCTTCGTGCAAACGGCGAGCACTCTCTTCACGTTCTTGTTCATCATTCCTGAATTTCCAAGTTGGGAGCCGCATTCAAACCTCCTACGGGGTATCAGTACGAAACCGGGAGCGGTAGCAACCGGGTGGACTCGTTAAGGGCCTTCAATGTGAACGCCCGGTCGTAACGCTCCCGGTTCCGTATCAGTTCGTAACGTCATCAAGGATCAAAACTTCGTATAGCTCGTAGCAAATCAATTCCGGTGCATTCTTCCGGTCGTCCGAAATCTTCAATCAGGGGCGTCGAGATCATCGCTTTTTCGTACGGACCGGGGGTTCCAAAAGCGTCCTGGGGCGAACTCATCCATCCAGATGCCGTGACAATTTGATAGTTGACGACCTGTGAATTGGCGATCATCACATAATGCATCAAGCTGCCTTGTCCGTCTTCCCAGAAGCTTGCGCCCAAGGCTTCTTGCGGAACTCGGAAGCGTTTGGACATCGCTGTTTCGCCGCGCTGCAACGAGTCAAAAGCCTTCAGCAAATACGTCAAAGCAACGACGGAACAGTATCCAACGTGATAGGCCCGCGCGCGAATTCGCTCAAGTGCGTTTGCGCGTTCCGGAACCTGCCACACCATTCGCGTCGCCTGAAGCTGAAATTTGGGGAGGTTGATTTCCAACCCAGCGCCTTTTCCCGGCGAGCCAATCGTGTGAATAAATTCGTTTTTCAACTTGCCACTAATGGCAGTCACCCATTGCCTGGCCAATGCCCCGGTTTCCATCGGCTCGCGATCCCAACGCGGAGCCGTATTCCAGCTATAGGTGCCACTCCATTCAGTTGGGTCTGGAACCGGAATGGTCAGCTTGTTCCAGGGATGCAGCGGAGACAGCGGCACTCCCAGCGGATCGCTTTTCAGCGGATGACCATTCCAAGCCGAAAAGAATGAATGATCTGCAAACTCTTCAATTCCTGCGCTGAGCTCCGTCAATTTGTTCGTTCGCAACTTGCCTTTGACAATCACTCCAGGCGTAGCCATTCGGCGTTCTCCCCAAGCATTGCACTTGTCAAAGCCCGCTTCATAAACCGCCGGATCGTCCCACAATCCGCTGCTGATAAAGTTAGATTGCGTTTCGCCTACATGCTGAAAACGGGGGTCGGCAGCATACAAAAACTCAATCAGATCGTCCCACACCGCAACAACTTTTTTGGCGTAATCCACCAGTTGATTGATTCGCCCCAAAACACTTTGAAACGTCGAACGGTTTGCCTCGATTCCAACTCCGCCCGGAAAGACCGTCGAGGGATGAGGATATTTACCGAACACCAGAGCAGCGACTTCGGCAGCAGTGCGCGTCAGATGCAACGCTTCGCGATAAAGATGACCGCTGAACACATTCATCTCGGTCATAATTTCGCCGATCGTTCGAAACCCGTGAAAGGCTTCCCCCGCCGCTGACGTTTGCTGTGCGACCAGCCAAAACGACGGATTCGTTTGCGCAATCGCTGCGGCCGAATAATCCGGCCCAGCCACCATGAACAAATGTCGAACGTGCGAAGCGACACACTCCGCTGCTGCTCCCAACGACCGAACAATCGTCGCCAAAGGCGGAGGCGTGATGCCATAAGCCATTTCCAACGCCTGAGCTGCGGCAATCGAATTTGCTCCGCTGCCCTGCCCGCTGACGCGGCTGGCGATTGCCACGACATCGCTCGGCGCGCGGTCTTTCAAAATCTGCTCGTAGCCGCGAAAACCACTGTTCTCGACTCGCGCGTCTATGACTCTGCGTTGCTCGAAATCTATCAAGGCTTTTACGCCCAGTCGCTCCGATGCGCGCGTCAGCGGATCAACTTCCAACCGATAGACGTGCGGGTTATTGCCTGCTTCCTGCAAAAAGCGTTCTCGTTCGCCATTTGTTTGGGAACGCGTGATTAACTTCAAACCAAACGGATCTGCTACGCCGACAGCGCGCATTCGCGCCTGGCCGGCTTTGTCAATTTCGATTGGCAGATTATTGAATACCATTTTAAGGATCAAAGCTCCGCACGGTTCGCAAAATATCCACGCCGGTCAGGTCTTCCGACCGAGCGCATTCTTCCAGCAAAGGCGTGTTCATAATCGCCGCTTCGTAAATGCCGGGAACGCCGACTGCATCGCGCGGCGATCCCATCCATTCCGTCGGAGTGATGATTTGGTAGTTCATCAACCGCCGATCCGCGATTGATAGATGGTGCGTCACAGCTCCGCGCCCGCATTCCGAAAAGCCTGCGCCAATGGTCGTTTTTTCCGGAACGCGAAAGCGCTGAGACATGTTCACTTCGCCTCGGCGAATGTAATCAAACCCTTGCAGCAAATTGGCATACGCGACCATTCCGGCATACGCCACCTGATAAGCGCGCGCGCGAATTCGCTCCAGCGTGTTTGGACGTTCCGGAATTAGCCAACGAACCGAAATGGCAGGCAATTGGCCTTTCGGCAGCGCAATTTCCATGGAGCGACGCCCTGTGGTGATGAATTCGCAATTTTGGTTTGCGCTGACGGTGTTAATCCACATTCTGGCCAATGCTCCGGTTTCCATTGGTTCCCGATCCCAACGCGGAGCCGCTGCCCACGAATACTTTTTGCGCCAATCGCGCTCGACAGGCAAAGGAACTGTTTGCTTATTCCACGGATGATTCGGCGACAGCGGCCCGCTCATTGGATCAGTCTGAAAACTCTGCTCCGGCCAGCTTTGATAAAACGAATGGTCAATGAACTCTTCGATGCCGATGTTGATGTCGCTCAGCCGTGAAGTCCGCAATTCTCCGTTGACCATCACGCCCGGCACAGCCATCCGGCGTTCTCCCCAGCTGTTGCAGTTGATGTAACTGGCATCATAACTTTCCGGATCGTCCCACAATCCCACTGAAAGCAAGTTGCCCGGCAATTCGCCTACACGGCGATAACGGGGTTCCGCGTCGTAAAAGAAATCCACCAGATCGTCCCAGATGGCGACGACTTTTTTGGCGTAATCCAACAGCGTGTTGACGCGGCCCAACACCTGATTGAGCGATTCCTTGTTCACTTCGACGCCGATTCCGCCGGGAACCACCGCCGAAGGATGCGGATACTTGCCCAACATCACCGCCACGACTTCACGCGCCAAGCGCATCATCTGCAACGATTCCAGATAGAGATGACCGCTCAGCGGGTTCAATCCACGCATGACTTCGGCAATTGTGTCCAGCCCGTGAACTTCGACGCCGGGCGCAGGAGTCTTTTGAGCCTTGCCCCACAAGGGCAAGCTGGTGCGACTAATTGCCGCTTCTGAATAATCCGGCCCGGCCAGCACAAACAGATGATGAGCACTTTCGCCAATCACTTCGCCGGACGCTCCCAAATTGCGAGCAATGATCGCCAGCGGCGGCGGTGTCACGCCACAAGCCATCTCCAAGGCCATTGCTGCCGAAACCGTATGTGCAACGCTGGATGTTCCGCGCGCGCGGCTGGCAATGTGAACCGCGTCGGAAGGTTCGCGGCCTTTGGCAATTAACTCGTAGCCGCAAAACTGCGCGTTTTCAATCTGCGCGTCCAGCACCCTGCGCTGTTCAAAATCAATCACGGCGTGCAACGACAGGTTACCTGCGACACGAGTGACCGGAGACACATTGAAACTCCAAACGTGCTTGTTGTCCGCCAGCTTTTCCAATGCCCGTTCACGGTTCAACGCTCGCTGAATACGCGGATCCGCTTCGATGCTGAAGGGCGCAAGAGCATCTTCATCGCGCAGATGCGCGCGCCCGTATACATCAAATTCGATTGGCAGACTTCTGAATGTCACAAATTTATAGTCACATGCCTGATCGGTTGAGCTGGTAAGACTCAACAGCCAGAAATAGCAAATGTTGAACGCTTGGAAGCCTGTGAGGGTAGGCTACGCTCAAGAATAAAGTGCCACAGAACGCCGTTCGCATCGTTGGGTAATCGTGGGGCATCAAAGATGGATGCAGGGCTTTGTATCTTTACGATGCTGATCAAAGTTCCGGTCAAAAAGCCGGGTCTGGCCGCGCCAGCGCCATGTACTGATCTACAAAATCGCGCTCAGTGCAACCAATGCAGCTTCCCCCTATGCGCGCGCATCCTCCGAACCCTCTCAGCCAGCCCGTTACCGGAACCGGACATTTGACGGCAGGCCGGTTCGACAAATCGAACCCAACCGCAGGAGGATACTCAACTCTAGGTGGCAATGGATAAGCCTCGTGGTTGTACAACCAGCGAGGACGGCGTTCTTCATCCAGGTCCAGGGGCACCAATTGAGCTAGATGAAGAAAAACGTAAGTCAAAGTTTCGATAAAACCTTCTCCGGTCGGGGCGCAACCGGGAACATTGATGATCGGTAATCCGCCGCGACTGGTGAAATCGCGTCCCAAAAACTCTTCCATTCCGCGAGCGCCAATCGGATTTCCATCCGCTGCCATGACGCCTCCCCAGGCAGCACAGCTTCCCATCGCAATCACTGCTTCAGCTTGAGGAGCCAATCGCTCGACCCAATCCGCTGTTGTGATTGCACGCCCTTCCGCCGAAGTTCCCAACCGCGAAAAACTTCCCTGTCCAGCCAACTTCTCATTGGCAATTGCGCCTTCCAGCACCAGCACATACGGCGACAACTGCCCGGCTGCCGCCCGTTCCAAACTAGCGCGAAACGCATCGCCATTTTCCATGGCCAATTCCGGGTGCACCAAGATTACACGCGGAGCGTCAGGAACGTTGCCGAGAATCAAATCTTCGATCCCAGGTTCCGACGCGCCGAGCATTGCCATCGTGCAACCGCCATTGCATCCCGCTCCTGAGAGCCAGATCAGATACACTTCTTCGAGCGAGGACAATTCGCTCTGCATACAGCAGCTCCTCTTTCAGCGCAAAAAACTCCTGAACTAAAACTCAAAAAGACCCTTCTTGAACTTCTTCTCTCAGAACTTTTGCTTTTTGATCGGCCCCATTGAACCGATAAATGTGAACAAGTGGTAATCCCGCTAACAAGTTGGCGCGGATTATACGCATGGGGTCAATCATGACGCAACCGATTATCTCTGCTTCAAAATTAGAAACCCGCCTGCTGATGCCAGTTTCAAGCCAGCAAACACAAAAAACGCCCGCCACCTTCGCTCAGAAAGTGACGGGCGGTAGAGGCAGATTCAGGTCTGCCCCGATCCATTTCCATTCGTTACGGCGCGAAGTATCCCGACACATCAATCACCAAATTGGTCGTCGCCGCCGCGTACATCTTGAATGCTCCATCCACTCCTAACCCTACCGTGTAATACCGGTTGAAATTTCTGCCGGATTGGAAGTTCGACGTGGCCGCCAGTGGACGGCTGGCAGCGTCGCTGGGCCAGAAGGTCAGGAAGCCGTTCGCCGCCGGTTGCACCGTTGTCGCGTTGCCAACAATCGCTTGAGCGGTGTTGGCAATCGTACAGACTCCGCTTGCCCCCTGGAGCGATTCCACGCCTCCTGTCAGCGGCGCGTTCGGCATGAAGCAGGCCACCTGGCCGGTTCTGGTATCCACCAGGCGAGCCGGAGTCAGCGGCGTGAACAACAATCCGACTCCGTTCACATCCTGCGCGTCTGCGCTGTAATACCCCAGCACATCAATGACCAGATTGGTTTGGGCGACGGTGTAGATTTTGAACTGCCCCGATGGAGACAGCCCCACTGTGAATGGCGAGTTGAGCACCGTTCCGGAACGGTAATTTCCGCTTGCCGCCAGCGGGCGCGAAGCCGCGTCTGCGGGATACAGCGTGACAAAGCCATTCGCCGTCGGAAAGACTGTGGTCGCATTCCCCACCAAAGCCTTGGCCGTGGCCGGAACGGTCACGCCGTCGCAAGTTGTCGTGCCTTGCTGAGTCGTTTCCGAATTGGCAGCCAGGGGCGTTCCGGGCATAAAGCAACCCGTAGGCTGGCCGGTGCGCGTTTCCAACAAGCGAATTGGCCTGGGCAGTTTATGGAAATACAGGCCGCCTGCTCCCGGCGGAGCATAATATCCCGTGATGTCCACAACCACATCCGCCGTGGAGGAAGCGAAAATTTTCATCGCGCCATCAGCCGCGCCCAATCCCACCGTGAAGACGTTGTTCAACACATCGCCTGCGATGAAATTCGTGTTGGCGGCGGTCGGTTGCGCAATGGCATCGCTGGGATAAATGGTCAGAAATCCATTGGCAGCAGGTAACACCGCCGTTACGTTGCCTGTCACCGCTTTGGCCGTTGCCGGAATACCGCAAGTCCCTCTGGAAACTTGCGTCAACGCCGTTCCGCCAGTGATCGGAGCTCCCGGTGTAGCGCAAGCCGTCTGCCCCGTTCGTGTATCCACCAATCGCACCGGAACCGCCAGCGGATAAAACTGCAATCCGGTTCCGCTAATCACTACCGTGTAGCTTTGC
>DAOMFR010000181.1:0-12897 GCA_035429885.1 Blastocatellia bacterium | reverse complement strand
GAACTGACCATCGCCGCTGCACAGCTTAACGTTAAATATGGCACCGAAAATCCCCGAGTCGCCGAAGTTCGGGACCAGATGGTTGCGCTGCAAAAGGAAATTATCAGCACACGATCCCAGCTCGCGGATAAATTGAAAACAGATTACGACCGTGCTCTGCGCGACGAAGCTTCGATGAAAGCTGCGCTCAATCAGGCCAAAGGCGAGGCCGTCCAGCAAAATCAGACGTCAATTCAACTCAACATCCTGAAACAAAACGTCGAAACGGCAAAGTCGCTTTATACTGATTTTCTGCATAAGACCAAACAGGTTGACCTGGAAAAGCTTCAGAAAACCGCGGATGTTTCCATCGCTGAACCTGCACGAGTTCCGGGCGGCCCAATTGGCCCTGCCCGAATGCGCAGCGTGCTGCTTGCCTTTCTGCTCAGTCTTGGCGCCAGCGTAGGGCTGGTCTTCTTGTTGGATCATCTGGATAACACCATCAAAACCGTTGATGACATCAGCCGTTACGTTCGCCTGCCAGCCTTGGGCGTTATTCCGGCAATTGGCCTCAATGGTCGTCGCATGTTGTTGGGTGGAGCCAAACAAGAAAAAAACGCTTCCGCTTCAGTGGGAGTTACAGTCTCTAAAGACCCGTATAAAAGCGCAGGTTCGGTGGCCGAAGCTTATCGCATGTTGCGAACATCTATTCTGTTGTCCGCAGCCGGCCAGCCGCCCAAAACGATTCTCGTCACCAGCAGTCAGCCGGGCGAAGGCAAAACGACAACCATCGTTAACACCTGCATTTGCCTGTCGCAGCTTGGAGCAACGGTGTTGCTGATTGACGCTGATATGCGACGCCCACGCGTGCATAAACTGTTCGGGATTGACCATCGCAAAGGACTTTCCAATTACCTGTCCAGTGACATTTCCTTAAAAACCGTTGTGCAGGCAACGAAAACTCCGAACTTGTATGTGATGCCTTCCGGCATTGTGCCGCCCAATTCAGCCGATTTGCTGAGTTCGGAAAAATTCCGGTTGATGCTGCAAAAACTGTCGCAGCATTTCGATCACATTCTGATTGATTCTCCGCCGATCAACAGCGTGACCGACCCGGTGATTATTTCGCGGCAGGTGGACGGCGTGATGCTGATCGTTCACGGCGGCAAAAGCTCGCGTGAAATGGTCGTGCATTCGCGCCAGGAACTGGCCAACGTCGGCGCCAAAATCTTTGGCGTGGTGTTAAACAACGTCAACATGCAACGCGACGGTTACGATTATTATTACCGCCGTTACCAATACGAATATGCTCGCGAATCCAATCAGTTGAGCTAAGCTGATTTTGAGTCGGCTGAAAGAAGAAGCGGGAGACGCAGCGAACAACTGCGTCTCCCGCTTTTTTTGCATACTAAGCAGCTTAGAAATTCAGCCGCAAGGCGAACTGAATCATGCGCCCGCCCGGATCGTTCGTGGTGGAAACGTCCCGATAGGCTTGCGTAATCTGTCCAAAGGTATCCGTGCCCAGTCCGGCGATGGTCGAGCTGGCATTATTCGGGCTCTGAACCAGGAAATTGATGTTATTGAAGGCATTCAAGAAATCTGCGCGGAATTCGACATTGATCCGCTCAGTAATCTTGGTCTTCTTCGTCAGGTTCAGGTCAAAGCGAGCAAATCGCGGCCCATACAACATGATGGTCGGAAAACCGCATTGCCCCGCATACACTTCAATGCAATTGGAGTTATTGGCGGGCGCCAGAAAACGGCCCGTCGGCACTCCACGGCTGCTGTAGCCATTGGCGGCAGTGGCGCTGACGTTAAAGGCTCTGACCGTGTTATCAATGATGTCTTGCGGCAGGTAATACGCCACCGCATTGGCATCATCAAAGCGCACCTTCAACGAATCCTGCAGTTCCTCGCGCGTCATGCCCACCAAACGCACGTTGTTGATATTGAACGGCGAACCGCTCTGAATGCGGGTCGTTCCCTGGAACGCCCACCCTTCCAGCACTTTGCCCACCGGTCCGCGGATGCCGCTGAAAAACGCGCGGCCCACACCGATTGGCAAATCGTAAACCCAATCCGCTTTGAGCGCGTGTGTAATCACCAGCGGGTTGGGACTCTTGTAATAGCCCGTCCGCAACGATGGCGTCGTCAGCGTGGAACCTTTCGCAAAGGTGTAACTGGTTTGCACCAGCAAGCCTTTGGACAAGCGGCGACGCAATTCGACCACGCCAGAGTCGTAATACGAATGTCCGCCATTGCCCAGGAACGATGCGCCGCCCTGCAACCCTGGATTCGCCAGGAAGAAATTGACCGGCAAGCCAGCATTCGCCGCGTTCGTCCGAAACGTCGCGTTGGTATACAAACTCGACGCAAAGGTGAACGGCGCAGCATTGTTCGCCGCCAAAGTGTTGACGAAGGTGGCGCTGGCAAAATTGGTGGAGGTGTAACTGGCGGCGGCATTCGGGTCCACTTTGCCGCTGAAATACGCCAACGCAATCGGCAGCGGCGAAGTGCCCGTTCCAGGTCCAAAGTACCGGAAGGTGTTGCCACGATTCGCGGCGATGTTGGCTTGCAGGTTTGCCTGCGCCAGTCTGAATTCGTCCAGGAATTTATTCTCGACGATGTTGGTTTCGTTGATGTTGAAACTCTGCCGTGCATTCAATGCGCGGTTGCCCACATAACGAACTTCGATCGCCATGTCTTTGGTAAGTTCGCGTTGAAGCCCGAACGTCCAAGACATGATGTACGGAGTTTTCAGATTGGGATCATAGGTGTTGGCCGCATTCGTGATTGCGCCCGTCAGTGGATAAACCGGCGTGTCGGGAAACGCGGGCGCGCCAAGCCGACTGGTATCTTTGAGCAACAACGGCAGCGCGCCCAGATTGCCAGTGGCGAGATTGCGGTTGACGGTGATGCTGCCGCCTGTGTTGCCGCTGATAGTGCCAATCAGCGTGTTGATGCCATCGCGGTTGAACGCCATCGAAAACCCGCCGCGCAACACCGTTTGACCGCCAGTGCCGAACACACGTCCCAACAATCCGTCTTTCCAGTTCGGAGTCCAAGCCACACCCAGACTCGGCGCGAAATTGCTTTTATCCGTGTTGTACGCCGAATCGCCTTCTTTAAATTGCGTGAACTGAGTGGCGCTGCCTGTCAGCGTGCCGGGTTTGAAGATGTTGCCGGGGCCGGAAACTCCATACAGACCATCCAATGTCACGTTGGTCAAATTGTTATTCAGCGAAGTCACAGGAAATTGCGCTTCCCAACGCAATCCCACATTAGCCGTCAGATTGGGACGGACGCGCCAGGCGTCTTGCGCAAAAAATCCCATCTCGCGATTCCGTGCGCGCACCGTATTTTGCGCAAGATAGGAATACTTCCCGGTCTTTTCGTCCAGCCCTGCATTGGCGTTGATGGCGGTAATGCTGCCAATCAACGTCGCGTAAAGGTTCTGTGCGCGCGTGATGTCCGCCGCGGCGGCACCCTGAAAATTTGCCGCCACAAACAGCGCGCTTGCCGGATCAGTCGTGTCTACGCCAAAGGTGATCGAAGGAACGAACGTCGTTCCCGTCGTGAAGTAATTGCCCTGAAAGAAACTGCCGCCGAAATTCAGCGAGTGCGCGCCGCGAATCCAGCTCAGCGTGTCGTTGAAATTCCATGTTGGCGAATTGCGACGCGTGGAACCGGTGTTCACCGTCGCGTTGGAAATGCCCGCCGCGCTGATGCCCAGACTGTACCCGCCCTGATTGGCAACCGAACCCGTGAACGACGCGAGCGAGTTCTCTCCGTTAAACACCACCGTGCCGCCGGTCAGCCCGAAGCGCGCTTCGTTGACCATCGTGGGCGTCAAGGTCGAACGCAACGCAATCGCATTCGTAAAGCGGCTGGATTTCTGGCTGCCGATATTCGGGAAGCCAGGAAACGCCGGAGAGCCGTTGTTGAGAAAATCAACTAAGGTGTGATGGCTCTGGATATTCCAGATATTTTCCAGGTGATGTTTGCTCGAAAGATTGAAATCCAGACGAACGGTCGGGAAGATGCGAATTTCACCGCCTTCGCTGGGGCTAAAGGAATAGGTCTGCAAGTTCGGATCCGCCAATTGCTGAATGCCGCCGGTAGAAGTGGCCGCGCTGCGAATGTCGCCCAGCAATTTGCCCACAGTGGGGTCAATGGTTGAAGGCAAACTTTTGCCCGACGCCAGCGTCAGCAGATTTACCTGTCTTATCCCGGTGGATGAGTTGTACTGAAAAATGCCTTGCTGAGCCAGCGGGCTTAAGATCGTGCGCGTTTGGGCTTGCGAGGTTGCCAGCCGAAACTGTTCGTAATTCACGAAAAAGAACGCTTTGTCGTGGCCATCGAACAGTTTCGGGATCGAAATTGGGCCGCCAAAGCGTCCGCCGAATTGATTGAGAATCATCAGATCGCGCGCCGCTTTGAATGTCGCCGGATTGTCATTCGGCCCAGGCCGGAAGTTGCGATTGTTAAACCAGTAATTCGCGTCGAGCGCTTTGTTGCGGTGGTATTCGTACAGGCTGCCGCGATATTGATTGCTGCCTTGCCGCGTCACCATTTTGATTTGAATCGCGCCTTCGCCCGCGCTTTCCGCTCCCGGCGTCGCAGTCGAAAGAGTCACTTCTTCCACGGCATCCACGCGAGGGTAAATGTTTGTATAAAAGCCATCCCCGTTTCTGGCGCCGTTATCCTGAATGCTGACGCCATCCAGCGTCATGTTGATTGCGCCTTGCGGCAACCCGTTAAACGTCGAAGACCGTGGACGTCCGGGCGTTGTCGTTCCCGGCAAAAACAACAATAGATCCGTCACATTGCGCGACGTGAACGGCAAATCCGTGATTTGGCGTCCTGTGATCGTGGTGCTGACGCTGGCGGATTGGGTTTGCAAGACTTCCGCGCCGCTTTGAATCACCACGGAATCGGTCGTGGCTCCGACTTCGAGCGTGGCATTCACGCTGGCCGGAATTCCGGCGTCAATCTTGACTCCACGAATCACGACTTGTTTGAACCCTCTGGCCGAAACCGTCACGGTGTACGTGCCCGCCGTCAACGCTGGCACACTGAAGGTTCCATTGCTGGCCGAAGCGGCCTTGAATTCAACTCCGGTAGATTCATTTTTAATGACAATGTCCGCTCCCAAAACAACTGAACCGGTTTGATCAACCACTGCGCCGGACAGTGACGTAGTCGTGACACCCTGGCTAAACACCAGCGAACTACTCACAGTCATCAGAATTAGCAGAACAAGAAATCGAAACGCGATGCGATTCATAGAGGCTCCTTTTGCGAAATGTCGGATGGAAGGAGTGGAAGATTTCACTGCGAAACCGAATCTTCTACTCAGTTAGAGCTGACCGTGGATGTTGCTTAGATGGAGACGTATTTATCACTTCTGCAAATAACAGAAGTGTATTTATAAATCGCTGGAAGTGTTTGACGAGTTGGCTGAATCAACCTCCGTGCCAGGAGGTTTAGAAGGTTGGAGTGTTAGAAATACGCCACTTAGCTGGTAAGGCTGAGCGCCATCTCTCCATTTTTCTGAATTTATCGAAAATTTCGGAATTCACACAACATGGCTCAAGGCATTGTTTGCAGAATCGCTGTGATGTGATAACCAGCGACTAGAGAGGTTTTCAATCGCGGGTCACATTCACCTGAAAACTGACTAGGACTCGGTTTTATGCTTGGGAGGAGCAGTGAAAGGAAGGTGTTCTGCGATCAAACGGATGAGTCGGATCAATGGGTAAAGAAACACCAAAGCACTTGGCAAGGGCCAGAATTCCCAATCAATCACCGTTGGTGCAAAAACCAATCGTAAGAGATGACGAAACTGGTCTGCTGGCCGGTTCTGTAATTTCAGAAAATAACGGTGCAAGTCGAATTTATTTGTTGAACGACCCAACGGCTCAGCAAGTATTCGGCCAATACTGGCGGCAAGCGCACACGAACCAGCATCAGCGCGTGCCAGTTGTTCAATTGCCTGTGGAATCTGAGCGCCGGTCAAATCCTGCGCAAGCAATAAACCGTGCAACAACACGCGCTCACATTTCATCGCGCGCGCGCGCGACCAAGCCACGTCCCAATCAAGTTGAGGGTTTAGGTTGATCAACCCCGCCACGTCGGCAATCCATCCCAAACGCTCCCAACAATGACGCGATCCGTGCGCGCACAAATAAAGCAGCAAATCTTCCAGTCCAAGCGTCGCCATCTGTTTGCCACCCGGCAAAACCGTTATTTGATTTTTGCCGATATGTTCCAGATTCATGGCAAACGGCAAAATAGTTGAAGACAGGTGCCATTGAAGATCAATCAATGTGCCGCTGCGTGCATTGGTAAAGTAAAACTCTCGCTCAATAGCGGTAAAGACCGGATCGCTCAACAAAGACAACTCCGCGCGCGCTTGATACCCAGCGGATACCAGCAATTCCCCAACCTGAGCCAAATCGCGTTCGTCAACCAGGATGTCCAGATCCGTAAATTCTCTCCAAGCCAGATCGCCATACGCTAACATTGCCAGCGTCGGCCCTTTGAATGGAATTGCCGATATACCGTGTTCTTGAAACCTCGCCAGAATTCGCCACAATTCTCCAGTCAGTATGAGATTGTGTTTGAGGTTGTTTTGAAACGAATCCTGCAGCCATTCGTGCATTTCAGCAGGCAGAAACTCCGAACCGGTCTTTTGAAGAACCCCATACAACTGCGGCACAACTCCATGGTAAACAGCTTCATCGGCCACAATTGCCCAATCAATTGATGGATCAACAACGGCTGGGAAATCAATTGAAGGATTCTTACTGATCGCCGAGCGCACTGCGCAGATCAGCAAAGCTCGCTCAGGTGACAGATTCTCAATCGGCAAACTGTTCATTTCTCGCCGCCTTGTACCTGTGCCATCCAGGATTCCGCGTATAACCCGCCGAGCGCAAGCAATTCCGCGTGTGTTCCCGATTCAATGATTTTGCCTTCATTCATCACGTGAATTCTGTCGGCCTGCATCGCAGTGGTAAAACGATGCGTAATGATAATCACCGTACGGCCAGCCATTGCCCCACGAAAGCGTCGCAACCAATCCGCTTCGGCCCACGAATCCATCGAACTGGTCGGTTCATCCAGCAACACAATGGGAGCCGACCTGAAGAACGCGCGGGCCAGCGCCAACCGCTGCCACTCTCCGCCGCTGAGCTCTGCGCCTTGCGAAAACCATTTGCCCAGCATTGTGTTGTAACCATCCGGCAAACGCTTGATAACCTCCGCCGCGCCTGATTGTTCGGCAGCCGCCCAAATTTCAGCTTCGGACAACTGCTCACCCAATGCGCCCAATTGAATATTGTCAGAAGCTGTGGCGTTGTAATGAACCGGCTGTTGAAACAGAACCGTGATTGCACGGCGTAATGCCGCCAAATCCATTTGCCGCAAATCCACACTGTCAATTTTAATGCTGCCCGCATCCGGGTCATACAACCGGCAAAGCAATTTTATCAGCGTCGTCTTCCCTGCTCCGTTCAGCCCAACAATGGCGGTGATCTGTCCGGCAGGAATGACCACGCTGAAACCATCCAGCGCGACGCGTTCGCTGCCCGGATAATGAAACCTGACTTGATCGAATTCGATCCCTTGCGTCAATTCCGCCGGCACTTGTGATGGATTTTCAGGACCAACAATCTTTGGCTGTAAATTCAGAAATTCAAACAGATCGCCCAGAAATAACGCGTTTGAATAACAGCCGCTGAAATTGCCAACCAATGAACGCAAGACTAGCTGTCCCTGATTGAAAGCCTGATAAAACAATGCCAAAGTTCCCAACGTGGCCGCGCCTTGCAACGCCTGCCATCCCATCCATCCTAAAGTTGCGCCTGTAATTGCCAATGCGAATAAACCGGCAATGAACTCCAATACGATTTCGCGTTTGACCAACTGCAACTGCCCATCACGCAATATTCGGCGCAATTCACCGTATGCATTTCTGAAATGTTCGCCCAGCCCAAACAACCGCACTTCTGCCGCAGTTTCCGTCGCGGTCAGCACCCAATCGTAATACCAGGCTCTGCGCTCCATTTCGGTAACAGAGCGCTGCCAATTGAATCGGCGCAAAATGTTTGCCATGACGGCCGCTGCCATCGGCACGGTCGCCACCAGCAACGACAACGGCAACCACCAACCATACGGCAATAACACTGCCAGCATTGCCAACAGCGTCACCGCGCCCTGCAACAACCCGCCCAGGTTTTCCAGCAATTCAACCGGGCGATAGCTGGCGTCTGATCGCGCACGATGCAGATGATCGTGATATTCCGGCATTTCATAAAAAGCAAAATCGACTTCAACGGACTTGCGCTGAATCAGATCGCTGATGTGATCCTTTAATATGTCTGATTGCGCGGTGCGGATGTAATTGCCAATTCGATGGCACAGTTCAGTAAACACCATCGTCGCGCCGACCAGTGCCCCATATACCATCACCGGGCGCAATCGCGCTGTCCCGCCAGCCACACGCGAAGCTTCAACGAAGCTATCCACCAACGCCTTGGTACACCAAACCAGAATGGCTGGCAGCATTCCCTGCACAACCAACAAGGCCACCCAGCCAAGCGTCCACAGCCTGGCCGCTTGCCAGACCAACGCCAGCGTGCGCGGTAAATACGACAACGAATTGAAAAGACGTTGAAAAAGAAGTTTCAGGCGAGAGGTCACAGGGTCAATCACTATATTGCGCGGCCAGTTTGGCAACGTGCGTCAATGCAGCGCGCCAATTTTGAAACCGATGCGGATATTGTTCAAAGACAAGCCGGGCGATTTCACCATGCGTTTTATCGCCGCCCATCAGGCTGAGAATGAATTGATCCATCTGGCCCGTTTCGTTCAGATGCGGGACATAATTGTCCGCTTGTTTGCGCAATTGTTTGGGCGAAATCGCTGCGCTGAAAAAGGTGGATTGTTTGAATTCTGATTTGATGGCGCCATCAACATCTTTGACCAACGTGTTCCAACTCCAAACATAATCATCGCTGACCAAATCGGCTCTGAGCTGCACTGTTACGCGATCTTCCAGTTCCAGATCAATAGGATTGTTCAATGGGAAGAAAGCGCTGCCATATACTTTCGCGCCTCCGCCGGGCGCATTGCTGAATCCAATGCCGTCGGTCAATACCGTGTCAAACCACACGCACAATCCATGCGCCGTTCCAGCCTGTTGCATCGTCCAAGCCAGCTCGCCATGAGCATTTACATCAGTGATGTTTGTGTAATCAATCTCTGTCCAGAGTTGCGGAGAGGTCAGCATTTGTTCCGGCTTCGCACGGCCAGCGCCCCAACTGTTGATGACAATCCGACGTGCCGCCTGTGTATTCAACCCATAACTTTGCTCTTCCCACGGTTTGACATAGGGTTCATACAAATCAGGAGCGGAAACCAGCGCCGCCCACAGCGAATCTCGTTGCGGAATCATCACGCCGCCCGGAGCCAGCAGCCGCGCTCGCGCGTCAAGCATCGTCGGCAAATTATGATCGTACAGCGGCAACACCCCGCGCAGATCAGCCAGAATGACATTCGCCTGTTCCGGCAAGGTCACGCGCGTCGAAAGGTCTTCGATAAATTCGATCCGGTCGGCATAACCATTCGCCGCAGCCAATTCGCGCGCAACCTGAATCGCTTCGTTGGGTTCGATGGCATACACCTTTCGCGCGCCAAAGCGGCAGGCCAGTAGTGCGAAAATCCCCGTGCCCGTGCCAATGTCCAACACAACCGAATCCGGCGTCACGTGTTTTTCGAGTGCCTGCACGTAAGCCGACATTCGCACTTCGTCCGCAATCATTGATCCGAACGCGCTAACACTGTACATATCGTTAATTCTCTTGGATTCACACGCGGCTAAGCATGCGGGATGGAACCTTTCATCTGCCGGTAATCTTCGGCAATCACCTGACAAAGCTTGAACAAATGTTTTGGGTCTTCGTGCGGAATCACGCGCCGCACTGGCAAACGGTTTCGCAATCGGCCCAGCAATTCAAATTCTCTGGCGCGCCCCTGCTTATCCAACACACGATTGGCATAAGTGTTTGCGACCAGGTTAATCAGGCTTTCGTTGGGAGGGACGGCTTCGATATACGGGGCGGAGGGAGAGGAACTGCGATCTCCCAGCAGGTAAATCGCATCCAATGGCAAAGGCTCGGCTGAAAACTTATGCCCTCGGTCGATCAAATGCAGACAATGTTTGTCCCAGGTAGGCGTCAGCAACGGCAACGCATCCGGTTTGCCGTATAACAACTCCACCGACGAGGGCCACAATCGAATGTACGGATACGCCGGATGAACGATGAACTCATTACCCTGTTCATTCAGCGTCACCACATCATCAGACAAAACTCGATAACCCAAATGCGCAAAGGCCGCCGCTGTCGTGGATTTCCCTGCTCCAGAATCACCTACCATCGCCACCGCAGCGCCATCAATTTCAACCGCGCTTGCATGCAGGCAGGTAATGCCACGCAGGTACAACAAAATTCCCAGCACCGGCCCCAACAGATAAATGGCCGTATCTTCCAGCGTCAGACTGTCCGGCCACGTCGCCCAAATCTGTGTGCATTGACGGTTAAAAACGAATTCCGTTCCGTCGGCATACCGCAACCGGAAAAACTCTCCACCTTTCAATTCGTAAATCACACAACTGGGCTGGTCGTGTTCATCCAGTTCCTGACTGACACGCCAAACTTTCGCCTCTTCAAAGCTTCCGCGCAACTGTACAGGCATTTGCGCGAACATAACTTCAATAGCAACAGGTGGTAGGCTAGAAAATGCGACAAGGCCTGGAATGACGAAATTCGATTTTATATGTAATCCATAAATTAAATGCGAAGACATTTCCTTCATTCCAAAAGATTGCAGCCTGACTCAATTACGATTAGTGAAAAACTTTTATGGCTGTGACCTATTCATACTTGCACCAACTCCGCCATCTGCGTTACCAGTTTTACCAACCGATTGAGTTAGCTCATGCAACCCACCGTATTCAATTAATTTCGGCGAAATATAAGCTTTAATGACTATGTCTTTGTTATCAGACTGCAACGTATCTTTGGGTTTATCCATTTTTCCTCCATTTGCGGTTTGAGATTGAATGCTTATGGCCATATTGATTACCAAATGCCGCAAACAAACAATCGGAATAGTTCTGCATCAAGCTGTCTGGTTTCCCTTTGCCAATCCGCCATCCATCTTCCCTGTGCTTCCCACTGTATCAGTGAGCTATTGTATATTGCCGTATTCGGCCAATTGTGGCGAGCGATAAGCTTTGGCAAATGCGCTTTCTTCACCCGACTGTGGCGGCAGCGTATTTGTTTTCGTACCCAAGGTCTTCCTCCAATAGCTGTTTAGGTTGTGCTGAGTTGAGGGTGGTCAACCAGTGGTTCAAACTCATTGGACGAAGATTACTCCACATAACATTTATATCTATTTCACCATCGAAAGCGTCAATCTGTCCGCAATCAACATAGTGGCTGACCGCAGGCAAACTCGTCGCGTTCTCAGTCCAGTCTACATTCCCGTGGTGTAATTCTTCGATCAACGGGTCAATCGCCAGGGGGGTTTTCGGTCGTTCAATGACCGGTTCAGGCAATTGGCCATGCATGGCCAGCTTTAGCAATTCTTTTTCTACCAGCCATGGCACTGGCGGAACGGTCAGTAAAAATTCGACCAAGCGCAGATCGGCAAATGGATGCCGCCATTCAATTGGAACAGTTGTGATTCCCGGATCATGGCATTCCAACGCTTGCGAAAATAGCGATGAGCGCATGACTTGACAGACTCTGGGGCGAAACGGATGTTGCTGTCGCATTGCATTGATCTGTCGCAACCGCTCCGCCAAATTCATTCGGCGAGCAAAATCCCGATTGATCCAAACCGGCATTTCGTAATCGTTGGATTGAGGTTTGCGCCATTTTCGCCACGCACCGCGAAGTCCAATTCGTGGAGCCTGTCCTTTACTCACAAACCACCACATTCCCGCCAACAGTTTGCCGAAGCGGCCATTTTTGAACAGATGCTTAAAATACAGGTTCGGCAATTCCTGTAACACAGTATCGCCATCAGTTCCGGTCAACACAACACGACTGTTTTCGGCCATCTGCCAATAGTGGTCATAAGCCATCGCCATTGCCGGTTCATTCCACGGTTCCGGCCTGCGGATTTCAGGCCGGTCAAAATGTGCAAACGGCAAATAATCATCCGCCACGTGATACCGAATGGGGATTCGTAAATCGTCCGCCACCATTTGTGCATATTCGCCTTCGTCATCGGCAAACAACCGCTTGAAAATGATGGTGTACGCTCGCAGATCGAAACCATCCGTCCGCGTTGTCAGAAAACGATGCGCGACGGCGGCCACTGCCGTCGAATCCAAGCCGCCACTCATCTGCACGCTGATGTTGCGAGTTCGCAAACGATCCGCGACAGCTATGTCAAATAACGCATTGAATTGTTCGACGTATGTGCCCGGATGTTTGTGATAAACCAGACTGGGTTCCGGCAAAGCCCAAAACTTGCGCACCTGCAATCCATTCACAGAAAACGTCAGGCAGTGCGCGGGCGGCAATCGTTGAATGTCCGCAAAAACAGTTACAGATTCATCCTGGCTGGCATCAAAGAGCAGAAAATCCCCGATAAATTGTTCGTTCAATTCATCGGACACCACCGGGTGCAACCGCACACAATCCAACGTATTGCTAAATACAAATTGATTGGCAATGTATGAGTAAAAGAACGGCTTGATTCCAAAATGATCGCGCGCACAGAACAACTTTCGCTGCCGTTCGTCCCAAATCGCAAAGGCGAAATCGCCCAGCAAGTGGTTAACGCAAGCTTCGCCCCAGATGTGATATGCATGCAGGATCAGTTCAACATCTGGTCTGT
>DAOMFR010000180.1:0-12900 GCA_035429885.1 Blastocatellia bacterium | reverse complement strand
GCCGAAATCGGCTATCTTGGCGATTCACTGATCCACGAAATTTCCAAAGATTGAACAAGGAGAAACAGACGATGGCTACAAAATGGCGCGTTGCCATTCTGGGGTTGGGACATTGGTATTCGGCGTATAACCTGGCGCGGGCGCTGCCGGAATATCCGAAGGCGGAGCTGGTGGCTGTGGCTTGGCACAATCGGACGCAACTGGATGAGTTCGCCAACACATTTCACATCGAAGCGCACGAGGATTACGAAAGCGTTCTACAGCGCAAAGACGTGGATATTGTTTTGATCGCTTCTCCGGTGGCAGAGATTCCGGAATTGACGATTCGGGCGGCGCAATCTGGCAAGCATATTCTGCTGGGCAAGCCGATGGCGATGACCGTCGAACAGGCTGACCAAATGGTCGAAGCGGTAGAGTCGGCCAAGGTTCTGTGCATGCCGTTTCAGAGCCACAGACGATTGATTGCCAAGGATTGGAAAGCGCGGATTGGTCAAGGAGAGATTGGCGAAATCGTTCTGCTGCATCAAACCTGCCGCTGGTCCATTGCAGAAGACTGGTTTCATTCCGGCCAGCCAGGCTGGTTCGTTGACCCCAAACAAGTGCCCGGCGGCGCGTTCATTGACGAAGGCATTTACTGGATAGATTTTTTCCGCTGGATGACCGGCAGTGAAATTGTTCGTGTGGAAGCCAAAACAGCCAATTTGGTTCACAAAGACATTGAAGTCGAAGACTGGGGAATGGCGACGTTCACTTTTGCCAACGGCGTGATCGCGACGCTGGAAGGAGCCTGGACGATCAACTCCCCGCAAAAGACAAAACCTTCGCCAAAACACAACGCCTTGCTAAGAACGGAAATCATAGGCACGCAAGGTGAGATGATTCATACGTGGTTCCGCGAACCGGGCTTTGCGGTGCTGGCTGCGGGGGCAAAAGATTGGGTTTACGAACGCCAGTCGCAGGAAATCCTGGCTCCCGCTGTGCCGCAACCTCTTGGCCACGTGATTGACTGTCTGGAAAGCGGCGCGCAAACCGTGGCAGACATTCGCGAAGCGCGTAATTCTTTCGTCGTCGCAATGGCGGCTTATGAATCCGCGCGGACAGGGAAACCGATTGATTTATCGTGGGCGTAAAGATGAGCAACACCGATTTGTCCATTTACCATCAACCGATCACTGATTTGTTTTTGTTGCCGGAAACCGCCGAAGCCTGGCAGCAATACAAGCTCAGCGTGGAGCAGGTACAGTTCTTTCACGAGAACGGTTATCTGGCGGGCATTCGCATTTTGAGCGATGAACAGGTTGACGCCTTGCGGGAACAGTTGGCCGATTTGATGACTCCAAATGGCGAAGGCCATGAACTGTTTTATGAATATCACTCCAATGAATCGCTCGATCCGGCGAAAGTCTTGTTTCACGCGTTGGGAGCGTGGCGCATCCAGCCGGGATTTCACGACATTTTGTGGCACCCGGCGTTTGTGGTTCCGGCTTCTCAACTGTTAGGCGGAGCCGTGCGATTCTGGCACGACCAGCTTTTCTGCAAACCGGCGCGGCACGGCGGCGTAGTCGCATGGCATCAGGATTATTCGTATTGGACGCGGACGACTCCGCTTAGGCATTTGACCTGCTGGATCGGGCTGGATGATTCGACGCGCGAAAACGGCTGCGTGAATTACGTGCCGGGCAGTCATCTATGGCCGGATTTACCGATTACAGGATTGACCGGTGATATGGATTCAGTGCGCGATGTATTGCCGGATGAGTTGAAAGCACAGTTTCAGCCTGTCGCCATCGAGTTGAAAAAGGGCGAATGTTCATTCCATCACGCCCGGACAATGCACGGTTCTTACGCGAACACGACCGAACAGCCAAGGCGTGCTACGGTGATCAATGTGTTTCAGGATGGAGTGATGTCGAATTCCGATGAGGCTCCGTTGGCGGGCGTGCCGCCGATTCCGAAGGGGGAGAAAATGGGCGGGCAGTTCTTTCCCTTGTTGTTTGATCCCAATAGTAGTTCTTAGTTCACAGTTCGCGGTTAGCAGCTTCAAAACTGTGAACCGCGAACTGTGAACTCGTTACTTCAGGCGCTGAAGCGTCATCTCGAAAAACTTGCGCCAGGTTTTGCCGTCCATCGAAAATTCGCCGACTTCATTCCACTGACCAGTCTCAGTCAGTTTGATGGTGTATTTGATTTCGACATTGCGTTGCGGTTCCCGAAATCCCCAGACCAACCCATTTCCTTCTGGAGTCATCTCCGCGTCAATGAAGTTGCCGTCGGCGCGAAAGGCTCGAAACTGAAATTTCTTTGCCCGCGAGTCGAATGAAATGATTGCCAACGCATTATGAACGATGCCTTCCTGGCCGGTGCTGGCAAGCTTTCCTTTGCCAACGCCTTCGATAAGGATGACTGTTCCGCTTAGCTTGCTCAGAACAGTTTCGGTTTGCTTGAAGGTGCTGCGTCCGCCTGGCCCCATTTCAATCCAGCCTTCGCCTTTCCAGTCGCCGACCAGAAAATCCAGCTTCTTCATTTCAGTCGCAGATGACGTTCCTGTCGACTGAGCCGTTGCAACAATTGGCAACAGCAACCATAAAATCAGAATAAAAATTTTGTTCATTGTTTTCTCCTTGGAGTTAGCCTCTGGCCTTCCGTGTTGAGATGATTGCGCTAATCACGAACGTGATAACCAGTGTTACGGTGCCGTAAATCAATCCGACTGAAATGATCGCAGTCGTCAGATTGCCGCTGAAAATTGCTGCGATTGTCGAATAGATCACCAACGCGACTGCGCCGGCGATCAATCCGCTGACCAGATTTTGTTTGACTGTTCTTGTGCCCATGATTGTTTTCTCCTTCATTGACCAATCAAATGTACTTCGTTTGTTTGCTGCTGATGGCAATTTACGACGCTTGTTGATTGAGTGGACGAGACTTCTTCTGAACGGTCGTTTCTGTCGACTGAACGGTCACTCCGGCGAGCGCAGGGAATTGGCAGATGGCAACGGCTTTGCCACAATCCCTGCACGATGAATCCACACTGGCTTCGATTTTTGGATGAGATGCGGCGTTATTCGCGGTACGTGTTTTTTGCACCGTTGGTAGCACTGATTCCTTTGCTACTGAATTTCTCTTATTGGCGCGAGCGTGGGATTTGGCGCGGACTGGTTTCATCGCTCGCAGCCGGAACAGTCATTGGGCTGACGATCGCGCTGTTCTTTTTCAGTCTCTATGCCGCATTGACCTGGATCAAAATTAAGACAGGGAAGTTTTACCAACTGCCGGTTTTCATTCAAATTATGGTTGGCAGCTTCAGCGCGATGACGGGGTTATGGTTGGTGTCCGGCGTTGAGCAGTGGGCAGGCGGAACTGCCAATAGAGCCATGTCGTTTTTATCCGTGCTTGTGTTCAGCGGAATGATCGCCACTGCCTTTTCGCTTTTTTTCGCTTATCAACGGGCGAAAGAAGAAGCTCTGGCTTCTCGCGCGGAAGCTGCTGAAGCCCGGTTTCACGTGTTGGAAAATCAAATGCGTCCGCACTTTCTTTTTAATGCGTTGAACAGTTTGGCCGAGCTGATTGAATCGGGGCGCGAAGATGCTGCTGAAACAACGTACAAACTGTCGAATCTTTATCGGCGAATCCTGACGAATTCCGGATTGAAGACGGCTTCGCTGGAATCGGAGCTGGAAATTGTTCGCGATTATTTGGAGCTGGAACAATTGAGGTTCACATCACGCCTAACCTTTGAATTTCGAGTGCCGGAGAATTCCACCCAGATTTTTTTGCCAAGTTTGATGTTGCAAACCTTGGTTGAAAACGCGATTAAGCACGGCATCGCTCCGTCGGTTGAAGGTGGAACGGTGTGGGTCGTGATTCGGCCTGAAGCCGGTGGCTACCGTGTAAGTGTTGAAAATTCCGGCACTGCGCTCAGAGGGCATTTCAATTATGGAATTGGTTTGGCTAATACGCAGGCTCGGCTGGATCTACTGTATGGTGACCATCACGGATTTGAGCTTCGCGGCGAAAATGGCCGAACAATTGCCAGCTTCCATTTCACAGGAGAAGACCTTGGCTGATCTCAAAAGAATTCTGCCCAAAAGAATTCTGATTGCCGATGATGAACCGCTGGCGCGGCAACGCATCACTCGATACGTGGGCCAATTTGGCCAGGAGTTTTTGATTGAAGAGGCCGAAAGTGGACTTCGTGCCGTCGAATTGATTCAATCCTTTCAGCCCGAAATCGTCTTTCTGGACATTGAAATGCCAGGCTTGAACGGTCTGGAAGTGTTGCAGCAATTTGAGCGACGCCCTTTCCAAATCATTTTTCAAACGGCGTTTGACCAGTTTGCGATTCATGCGTTTGAAGAAAACGCATGCGACTATTTATTGAAACCTTTTACCGCCGAACGATTGCATCAGGCGTTGACGCGCGCGCTTACCCGCGTAGCCGACGAAGCGAAATTGCGCGCACTGGAAACCCGACTGGCCGAACGCAGCGGTTATTTGCGGCAGCTTGCGGTCAAGCAAGGTAATCGGTTGCGGCTGGTGACAGAACAGGAAGTGCATTGTTTTGTCAGTCGAGATCATTACACCTGTGTTTATTTTGGTGAGCGCGAAAACTATGAAGGGATTTGTGATTTGTCACTGGCCAGATTGGCGGAAAGGCTTGACCCAAACAAGTTTTGCCAGATTCATCGAAACAGCATTGTCAGAGTTGCTGCAATCATTGCGCTAGGAAAATCAATTGAAGGAGAAGTTTGCGTGGAGTTGTCGAACGGGATGAAGCTACCGGTTTCTCGCACCAATCAGCGCGCAGTCAGGCAGTTGTTTAATTCCAACCGGTTAGGTGTCTGATTGTTCGGCCTGAGCAAGCAGCTTTCTTCGTACAACGACTGAGAGAATGAAAAAAGCCAGAGCGGCTAAGACCGCGAATCCCAAAGGAATAAGCCGAAACGCCATTGCGACCAGGCACAAAATGCCCACTCCTCTGATGACGTTGGCGATGGCGTTGGCGCGTTCGGTTTCGGTTGGTTGATTCATAGTTGAGTAGGAAACGTCGCGCAGGCCGGGAAAGGCCTGCGCGACTGTCTTATGTCTTACTTCTTTTTGTATTTTTCGATCAGTCCTTGCAGACCGTCGGTTTTGCCATTGAAGCGGAACGAATAATATTGCTTCAAGTTATCCATCAATTGCTCTTGAGTTTGCTTCAATTGCGCGTTGCCTTCGCAAGCGGCGACACCGCGAGCCATCCAATCAATCACTTCGTCCATTTTTTCCAGCGCTTTGTCCAGAATTTCCTGCTTCTTTTCTGTCTGGTATTTTTGGGCGAGAGCTTGGTATTCCTCGTTGGAAAGGCCGACCAGCAGGATCAAAATGCCAAGGTCGTTGGGTTCCAGCCCGATGGCTTTTTCGACACTTTCTTTGGCTTCGGCTTTTTGGCCGTTTTGATTTAGCACCACGGCGCGGGCGTAATAAAGCCGCCACAGCCATGAATTGCGATAGTCTTTCCATTTATCGTCGGCCATCCAGCTCGGTTTTTTGTCGGCTTCCATCAACTCCGCGCCTTTGGCGGCGGATTCAACGGCAGCCTTCATCAATTTCGGTGTGGCGGCTTGTTTTTGTGTTTGCGTCGCGCCTGCCCAAGTGATTTGCACGTGAATGGTCACGTCTTCCGGGTTCTTTTCCAGATATTTGGCGCTTTCGTCCAGGGCCTGATCAAACTTGTTGGTGGCGAAGTAAGCTTCGATCAACGAAGGCCGGACCAAGTCGGGTTCACCCGGCTGGTTGAAGATTTTGGCGAATTCTTCCGCGGCTTTGATCTTCTGGTTGTTGTCCTGGATTTTGTATATTTCGTTGGCAATGGTTCCGGCTACGTCGGCGCGTTTGACGCCTTTCGGGAATTTCTTGGCGTATTCCGCCGCCGCTTTGGTTTTGGCTTCCAAGCCTTGCGCCTTGACCAGTTTTTCCAGTGCAGAACGTTCTTCGCCGGATATCGCTGGGCCTTGATCTTTCTTTTCCTGCGCCACAGCTAAGACCGACAGACAAGCCAGCGTGAGCGCACATAAAAACATTCCCCGGATAAAGGGAGCAAACTTTGATTCCATCTTTGACCTCATATTGTTTGATTTTGATTGGGAATGATGTGCGCGAATGTCACATCAATGGCAGGATTATAGTAGATAAAAGTCTGTATCGCGAGCGAGGAAGGAATTGTTTTTCCCACGAACAGACACAAAGACGCACAAAAGGAAATCGAGGAGGTTTTGTTGTCTTTCGTGAAACTTCGTGTCTCTTCGTGGGAGATATTAAAGCTGCAATTCACACACCGCTTTGCTGGATAAGCTTGGCGACCAATCCAGTCCAACCCGTCTGATGGCTGGCGCCGATGCCTGCACCATTGTCGCCGTGAAAGTACTCGTAAAACAGAACATTGTCTTGCCAGTGCGGATCGTTCTGGAATTTGTCTGAGCCTCCGAAGACTGGGCGTTTGCCTTCTCCATTGCGCAGGAAGATATGCGTCATTCGGCGCGAGATTTCTCCGGCAACTTGCCACAAGTTTTCGTGTTGACCGGAACCGTGCGGAAATTCGACTTTGAATTCGTTGCCGAAAAAGAAGTGGAATTTCTGCAACGATTCAATCAGTAGAAAGTTGACCGGAAACCACACCGGTCCGCGCCAATTCGAATTTCCTCCGAACAGGCCGGTAGACGATTCTGCTGGTTCGTAATCCACGCGATGCTCAGTTCCGTTGACATTCAGCACATAAGGATTGTCCAGGTGATGCCGTGACACAGCGCGAATACCGTGTGGCCCTAGAAACTCGTTTTCATCCAGCATATATCGAAGTACTTTGGGCAATCGCTCGCGGTTGACCAATGACAGGAACCATTGCTCCTTGCCATCGGCGCGGGTTTGCTTTTCGACGTGCTGGCCAAATTCCGGGCGATTGGCTATGAACCACAACATCCGTTTTTTGAAGCTCGGAAGTTTGTTGATCAATTCGGACTTGAGCGTTTCGACAGCGAACAGAGGTGTCAGACCGACCATCGAGCGCACGCGCATTGGCAAATGATCGCCGTTCGGCAAATGCAGCACGTCGTAATAAAAACCGCTTTCTTCATCCCACAGCTCGACATCGCTACAACCTGCGTGGTTCATCGCATGGCAGATATACACGAAATGCTCAAAGAATTTCGACGCGACATCTTCGTAAGCCGGATTGTGTTGGGCGAGTTCCAGCGCGATGGTCAGCAGGTTCAGGCAATACATTCCCATCCAACTTGTCGCGTCAGATTGGTGAATGTGGCCGCCCGTTGGCAATGACGAGCTGCGATCAAACACACCGATGTTGTCCAGGCCCAGAAATCCGCCCTGAAAAATGTTTTTGCCTTCGGCGTCTTTGCGATTGACCCACCAATTGAAATTCAGGAGCAGCTTATGAAAGACACGCTCTAAAAACTGCGTGTCACCTTTGCCGGTGCGCTTCTTGTCCACTTTGTAGACGCGCCAAGTTGCCCAGGCGTGAACCGGCGGATTAACGTCACCGAAGGCCCATTCATAAGCCGGGATTTGGCCGTTCGGGTGCATGTACCATTCGCGCAGCATCAGCACGAGCTGTTCTTTGGCAAAGTCCGCATCTACCAGCGCCAGCGGAATGCAGTGAAACGCCAAGTCCCAGGCGGCGTACCACGGATATTCCCATTTGTCCGGCATGGAAATTACGTCGGCGTTATACAAATGATTCCAGTCGCTGTTGCGGCCATTCCATCGTTCGGCTGGCGGTTCGGGCTGTTGGTGATCACCGCGCAGCCAACGATTCAGGTCGTAATGGTAAAACTGTTTGCTCCACAACATTCCGGCAAACGCTTGGCGCTGGACGCTTTTGGCATCGTCAGAAATGTCCGCCGGAACGAGCGTGTCGTAAAACTCGTCGGCTTCGTTGATTCGCTCCGCGATGATTTTGTCGAACTCTTTGCCAAAAGGGTTGGATAGGGAAGTGTTGTCGGTAAGTCGCAGCTTAATGGTTTTGGATTCGCCGGGCGCAAGGCTCAGTCGGTAATGTGCAGACGCTTTCGTGCCGACTTTTGCCGAATTTATTGCGGCGGTTTGGCCGTGAACGATGAAATCGTTGATGCCGTCTTTGACGAAGGGGGACTTATTTTCAGCGTTAAACAGTCGCTTGGTGTTGGTTTCGTTTTCCGTGAACAACAAGTTTGGCGACCCATCGCAAAATAATCTGCGCGGCGTTGGGTAATAACTGTGATTCAACTCCACGACGCTGGAATCGTTGACCGGTTGAATCTGCTTCAGTTCAGGTTTGGTCGCTTCGGCATCCCAAGACCAAATATTGCGAAACCAAACGGTCGGAAGCAGGTCCAGTTCGGCTGTTTCATTGCCGCGGTTGGCGACGGTAATTTTGATCAGAATGTCTTCCGCGTCAGCTTTAGCGTACTCGGCAAATACGTCGAAGTAGCGGTCGTTATTGAATATGCCTGTGTCCAGCAGTTCAAATTCCAGATCGCGTTTGCCTCTGCGCTGGTTTTCTTCAACCAGTTGCTGGTACGGGAATTCAGACTGCGGATATTTGTACAAAAACTTCATGTACGAATGCGTCGGCGTCGAATCCAGGTAGAAGTAATATTCTTTTACGTCTTCGCCATGGTTGCCTTGCGAACCGGTCAAACCGAACAGCCGCTCTTTTAAAATCGGGTCGCGACCATTCCACATTGCCAAGGCAAAGCAGATATTTTGCTGCCGGTCGCTAATGCCGCCGAGTCCGTCTTCGCCCCACCGATAAGCTTTTGACCGCGCGTGATCGTGCGGAAAGTAATCCCAGGCAGACCCGTGCGGCGAATAATCTTCGCGGACAGTTCCCCAGGCGCGTTCGCTCAGATACGGCCCCCAGCGTTTCCAGTGTTTGGTGCGGGTGCGTGATTCGGCCAGACGCCGCTCTTCGGCAGTAAAACGCGGCTTCAACTTCTGATTTGGTTCGTCAGATTGATGTTTCAAGGCACACTCCTCCCCTTCGAATCATTCAATGGATTTACAATGGGAGTATCCCGGCGGCTGAACGAAAAATTCCAGAGAAGGACGGAGAAATTTGGAGCGGAATGCGGAACGTTAGCGACGGGGGATGCTTATTGAAACCTCCCCCGCTGCTAACGCTCTTGATCCCGGAATTGTTAGGCTTTCACGACGCCGATATAAGGCAGATTTCGGTAACGTTCGGCGTAATCCAAACCGTATCCGACGACGAATTCATCCGGGATATCGAAGCCGATGTAATCGGCATGGACTTCTACCTTGCGCCGTTCGGGTTTGTTGAGTAAGGTTGCAATCTTGATGGAAGTCGCCCCGCGTGCCTTGAAACTGTTAACCAGGTAGCTGAGCGTCAGGCCGGTATCCAAGATGTCTTCGACCAGAATGATGTCACGACCTTGCAAAGGTTCGTCCAGGTCCTTGACGATTTTGACTTCACCGGATGAGTTTTTTTCTTTGCCGTAACTGGACACGGCGATGTAATCAACCGTCAGGCTCAGGTCAATCGCGCGCATCAAATCGCTCAAAAAAACCATTGCGCCTTTCAGAACGCAAATCAGTTCGGGTCTGCGGCCCGCGTAATCGTTGGCGATTTGCTGGCCCATCTGACGGATTCGCTCTTGAAGTTTTTCCGTGGGGATGAGAACACTCAGGTTTGGATTGATAAATTCCGACGTGGATTCAGGCATTGTGCCAGGCTCCTTTGGGTAAAGAGCAGAACAAGCTGGCGGCTCGTTCCACTGTCATTTATTGTTACGTTGATAAAATTGTTGCGAGTCAGCGGCAATATATTAACCGGTTTATCGAGTGTCAATTTGGCGATTTTACATCACAAGCTCGAATCTCAATTCTTGAATTTCAACTCGAAAATTACGAAGCATGGACTACCGATTTCCTCTTATTGAAAAACTACCGCCTTACGTTTTTGCTGTTACGAACCAACTCAAGATGGAAGCTCGCCGTCGTGGCGAAGACATTATTGATCTTGGAATGGGTAACCCGGATTTGGCTACGCCAGATCCGATTGTTGACAAGTTGATTGAAGCCGCGCGAAATCCGCGCAATCATCGCTATTCCGCATCGAAAGGCATTCCTAACCTGCGCCTGGAAATTTCCCGCTGGTACGCCAGGCGTTATAACGTTGACATTGATCCGGAAACTGAAGCCATCGCAACCATCGGAGCCAAAGAAGGTTTTTCGCATTTGGTGCTGGCGCTGGTGGAACCTGGCGACAAAGTCATTGTGCCTGATCCCAGCTATCCGATTCATTCGTTTGCAGCGACCATCGCCGGTTGTCAGTTGATCAAGCTGCCGATCAATGATGGGCCGGAAGAAACTTTAGACGCGTTGCGCCGGCTGGAATATCCGCGTTCGGAACAGCCGAAACTGCTGGTGCTGTCGTTCCCGCACAATCCAACGACAGCGACGGTTGAGCTGCCTTTCTTTGAGGAAGTTGTAGCCATTGCGCGCGAACGCGGCTATTTGGTGGTTCACGATTTGGCGTATGCCGATTTGGGCTTCGACGGTCACAAACCGCCAAGTATTTTGCAGGTTAAAGGCGCGAAAGACGTGGCTGTCGAGATGTTTTCAATGTCGAAAAGCTATTCGATGGCTGGTTGGCGCATGGGGTTTTGCGTGGGCAATCAGCAGGCCGTTTACGCGTTGACGCGGCTGAAAAGTTATCTGGATTATGGAATGTTCCAGCCGATTCAAATCGCAGGCATTATCGCGTTGCGCGATTGCGACGAATACGTTCCGCAAATTGCGGAGGTCTATCGTAAACGCCGTGACGTGCTGATCAAAGGCTTAAACTCTGCGGGTTGGAACGTGCCTTCGCCGAAAGGCACGATGTTCGTGTGGGCAAAAATTCCAGAATATTTTGCCAAACTTGGCTCGCTGGAATTCGCCAAACAGTTGATTACGAAAGCCGGTGTAGCCGTTTCGCCGGGCAACGGTTTCGGCGACGCAGGCGAAGGTTATGTTCGCTTTGCGCTGGTGGAAAACGAGCAGCGCATTGCCCAGGCTGTTCGCGGTATTAAATCGTTTTTGACTGATTGAACCCGATGGAAGACAGAGACAAAATTCGGCAACTGGTCAGTGACGCTTTGCAGCAGCAAGTTGGCAACGCTGCTGCAAAGCCAAAAGCCTCTGGTTTGCCTGAAGCGTTGGAAATGGCTGATGAATCAGCTAAAAACGTCATCACCGAATCCGATGTCCGCAATGTGGCGGTTGGGTCAACGCTTCTCATACGCGAAGACGCGATCATCACTCCCGCCGCCAAAGATTCGATTGCCGAACGCTGCATTGAATTGCGCTATCGGACTCGTCGCTCAGCGTCTGGTCAACAACGCGTGATTGCGCTGGGAGCAGATCACGGTGGATTTGAAACTAAAGAGCGATTGAAAAAATTGCTGGATGAATTGGGATACAAGCATCGCGATTTCGGCACGTTTTCCGAAGACCCCGTGGATTATCCAGACTTTGCGCATGCCGTTGCGCGCGCTGTGGCCGACGGTGGATGCGACCTTGGAATCATCGTTGACGGTGCGGGAATTGGTTCGTGTATGACGGCGAATAAGGTTCCCGGAGTCAGAGCGGCGATGTGTTACGACGTGGCGACAGCTCGCAACAGCCGCGAACATAATTACGCCAATGTGCTGACGCTCGGCGGAAAGATGCTCTCCGCAGATCAAATCAGCGAAGTCGTCAAAGCCTGGCTAGCCACCCCCGAAGGCGAAGCACGACACGGCAAACGCGTCGCAAAAATTATGGCTGTTGAAAAACAGTACCTGCGTTAAGCTGCCCCGCTTGAAGCACTTCAGCATATCGTTTCAGCGAAAACGATATCATTCAACATGCTCGGCCTATGGCGGAGAATTAACCAACAAACGAGGTCAAACCGTAATGGCGAACAAAGTTTCTTTGGCAAAGGGATTGTTGAAGTCAACTCTGCTGGTATTAGGATTTCTGGTAATCGGCTTGGACTGGCAGCCATTCTCTGCGAAATCAGTAGCCGCTCAATCGCGCGAAGTCCGCGTTGTCAGTACCAGTGGCGTCAGCGGATCAAACGTTAGTTTTTTGATTGAATTGGTGGCGTTGGGCAATGAAAACGCGCTCGGCTTCAGTTTGAATTTCGATCCGGCGGTGTTTAGCAGCCCAACGGCTGTGCTTGGTGCTGGAGCCACAGGAGCATCGCTTAACGTCAATACGTTGCAAGCGGCGAGTGGGCGGCTTGGGCTTGCGCTGGCTATGCCCACGGGGCAAACCTTTGCGGCTGGAATCCGCCAGCTTGCCGTAGTTACGTTCACGATTGCCGGAAATGCGGCTGCCGGGCAATCTGCGATCACGTTTGGCAATTTGCCCATCGCACAAGAAGTTTCTGACGCCAATGCCAATGTGCTGACAACTTTGTTCACATCGGGCGCGATCACTGTTCAGCAACCGAATCCGGTTCCGGCGTTGGCCAGCTTGAATCCAACCAATGCAACTGCACGGACTAATGGGCTGACGCTGACGGTTAATGGATCGAACTTCGTTGCGCTTTCAACAGTGCGTTGGAACGGAGTGGTTCGGACGACTCAATTCGTCAGCAGCACGCAACTGACCGCGACGATTCCAGCCAGCGATTTGGTGACTGCTGGAACGGCGGCGCTTGATGTCGTCAACCCATCGCCCGGCGGAGGCAATTCGAACAGTTTGACCTTCACGATCAACAATCCGCTGCCTGCTATCACCAGTTTGAGCCCCAATTCGGTGACAGTTGGCAGCGCGGCGATTACGCTGACCATCAACGGCACGGGCTTTGTCGCAACATCAAGCGTCTGGTGGAATGGTGCTCCTCGCACGGCGCAATTTATCAGTGCGACACAG
>DAOMFR010000179.1:0-12921 GCA_035429885.1 Blastocatellia bacterium | reverse complement strand
GTCGCGGCATTTGAAGCTTCGTCCGTTGATCCTGTCAATTGGTTTGTCAGGGCTGGTTATTTCTCAGGCCAAACAGGCAAGCGACCAGCGCTCCACGGAGCGCCCGCGCCTTCCAATCCCTTTTCCAGTTTGGGCAAATCCACTTCCAACAGAGTTTTCAGTTTGGCCATTGCTGCTTTGAAATCCTCAGCAGCGATGGCGTACTGCTCTTGTTGGGATTGCGTCGGGCGCAGAGCCGACATTCGGATTCGCTGAGTGATGCTGCCAATGCGCTGATTGATTGAAGGCGGCGGCGTGTCAGTCAGGTCGCGGCCTCCGCGCAAAGCCCCCAAAATGTCGTCGGCTTTGTCATCAATCGCGTTGACTTCATTCAGCAGCGTTTGGTTTGAGCCGGGCGCTTCCTGAGCAGCGCGCTTCATCAAACCGAGTTTGGTTTTCGCGTTGGTCGCCGCGTCGGTTGCTCCGGCGACGGCGCGTTGCAGTTTGATGACCTTGCGCTGGAATTCGGCCAGGATGGTTTTGTCCTGCGCAGTCATCTTTTCCGTGCCTTCAGCCACAACATTGAAGCTTTGCGTGCCGGGCAGGGGAGTGATGACGCCGTTGACGCGTTTGGCCATTGTCACGGTGTATTTGCCGGGCATCGCCAATTCGCCTTGCGGGCCGAATCCGCCGAAGCCACCGCCTCCGCCGCCAAGGTTGGGATCGTCACCGCCACCACCTGCGCCACCTCCACCGAATCCACCAAAACCTCCTCCAGCGCCTTGTGGAATTGCTTGCACAATTGGTGGCGCGTAACGGAAATCCCACACCGTTCGTTGAATACCGGGAACAGCTGGAGCCGTCAAACGACGAACGACTTCGCCTTTGGCGTCGGTGATGGTGAACAACAGAGCCGGAGCTTCTTCTTCGGCTTCGTCACGTAATTCCTGTTTGGTTGGATATTTGATCGGTTCGTTTTTGCGAGTGGCTTCGCGCTCAGCGGCCTGGCGAATCTGGCGCTTGGTGCGAATTGGTTCTTTCATGTAGTAAGTGAAAGTCGCCCCATAAGCCGGGTTCTGCGCGTAATACATCGAAGCTCCCTGGCTGCCGACAGTCGCCGATGAACGCACGTACATCAGCGCGTCTTTGACCGGGAACAAGTTTGATTCCTGAGCCAGCGTCTCAGCCTTCACGCCGCGCAACGGCGAGTAATCGTCCAGCACGTAAAAGCCTCTACCAAAGGTGGCGATGACCAGATCGTGTTCGCGTTTGTGAATGACGATGTCGCGCACGGCGATGGTCGGCAATCCACCTTTTAACTGAATCCACTTCGTGCCGCCGTCCACAGTGAAGAAAATTCCGAACTCAGTGCCGATGAACAGCAAATTGGGATTCACTGTGTCTTCGGCGATGGCGTACACCGAACCGCGTTCGGGCAAATTGCCATTGATCATCGTCCAGGTTTTTCCGGCGTCCGTGCTTTTCACCGGATACGGTTTGAAATCGCCGTTCTGGTGATTGTTGTACAGCGCGTACACGGTGTTCGCGTCGTGCTGGGAAGCCAGGACGCGATGGACATAACTGCCTTCGGGAACGTCCAGCACCTTTTCGACTTTGCGCCAGGTTTTGCCGCCGTCTTCGGTGATGTTGATCAAGCCATCATCGGTTCCGACGTAAATCAAACCTTCTTTTTTCGGCGATTCGCTCAAGCTGGAACCATTGCCATAAAGCGCAGTGGATTGATGTTTGGCTACGGCGTCAGGTCCCCAGATTTTGCCAAAGACCGGCAGCTTGTCTCGGTCAAGCCCGCGAGAAAGGTCGCCGCTGATGACTTTCCAGTCGTCACCACGATTGTCACTGCGGAACAGCTTATGACCGCCGAAGTACAGTCTTTTGCTGTTGTGCGGGCTGATGATAAGTGGCGAGTCCCAGTTATAACGTTGTGATTCTTCAGCTTTGCCTGGGATTGGCACGATGCTGGTTCGTTCGCCGGTCAGTTTGTTGAATCGAACCAAACCGCCGTTCTGGCTTTCGGCATAAATCGTGTTCGGATCTTCGGGGTCAACGCGAGAAGTGAAGCCATCGCCACCGTTGGTTGTGAACCATTCAGCGTTCGCAATTCCAGCCGTGTTGCGAGTTTTCGCTGGGCCACCCAACGAGTTGTTGTCCTGCGTTCCACCATAAACGAAATAGAACGGTGATTGCTGGTCAATGTCTACGTCATAAAACTGAGCGATGGGCAGATTGCCTTTGAAATGCCAGTTCGCGGCTTTGTCGTGGCTTTCGTACACGCCGCCGTCGCAACCAACCAGCATGTAATTGGTGTTGTTCGGATCAACCCAGATGGCGTGATTGTCCACGTGTTTCAAACGTTCGCCCAGTGGACGTTGAGTTCTGCCGCCATCATCGGAAACCTGAAAGACTACGTTCGGGATGTAGATGCGATCCACATTTTTCGGATCGGCGATGATCTGGCCGTAATACATTCCTTGAGCGATTGTTGGGCTGGTTCGCTCCCATGTCGCACCTTTGTCAGCGGAACGATAAATGCCGCTGCCTTGTCCGGCGGCTTCAACCGTGGCGTAAACGACATTGTTGTCTGCCGGAGAAATCGCCAGGCCGATGCGGCCTAAATCGCCCGGAGGCAATCCGCCGCGCAGTTTTGTCCAGGTCGCTCCGCCGTCTGTGGATTTGTGAATTGCGCTTTCGGGGCCGCCGTTGATCAGTGTGTAAAAGTGGCGGCGCCGTTGCCAGCTGGCAGCGTAGACGATGTCGGGGTTCGATGGGTCAATCACCACATCGGTCACGCCAGTGTTTTCACTGATCGAAAGCACAGCTTTCCAGGTTTTTCCGCCGTCTGTGGTTTTGTAAAGTCCGCGATCTCCGCCCGCTGACCACAGCGGACCTTGCGCGGCGATGTACACGACCTTGCTGTCGCGCGGATCAATGGCGATCTTGCCAATGTGTTCGGACTTGTCCAGTCCGACTTTACGGAAACTGCGTCCGCCATCTTCGGATTTGTACACGCCATCGCCATAACCGACGCTGCGTTGCGAATTGTGTTCGCCGGTACCGACCCAGACGATGGAAGTGTCTTTCTGATCGAGTGCAATCGCGCCAATCGAAAACGATCCGTAGTTATCGAACACCGGAGTCCACGTAGTTCCGGCGTTGACCGTTTTCCAGACTCCGCCCGAAGCGACGGCGATGAAAAACTTTGCGCGGTCGTTAGGGTCAACGGCGAATCCATTGACGCGGCCGCCTACGACAGACGGGCCGATCGAACGAAACCGCAACCCACCAAACGTCGGCGTAGACATTGGGTCTGACGGACGTTCCGGCCCGCCTTCGCCACCAAACTGGCCTCCACCCGGAGGGCCGCCTTGTCCGCCGCCTCTGCGACCTTGAGCGCTCGCCGAATAGAGAGCGATTGAAAGGGCAGTGCCAAACAGCACTGTCACCAGAAAAGCACGAAGCAATTTCACGTTTATGTCCTCCACAATAAATTATTGCTTGAGTGGTTGTTGAACTTTAGTTTTGGTTGAGTGTCAGAAAACTACGAAGCCTTTTTGACTACAGGCAGCGGCGACGTTGACGAAGGTGGCGGATTGCCATCCACTGTGCCCGGTTCCATCAACTCGATGCGTGTACCATCCGGGTCAAATAGATTTAGTTGCCGTCGCTGATTGACGCCAGTGCGAATTTCCAGCGGGCGCGTATAGCTTTTGCGTGCAGGGCTCGCTTCCAGTTGCGCCAGCGCTTTGTTGATGTCCGTCACTTCCAGGCAGATGTGATGCTGCGAAGTTCGCGCATCGAGCGCGGGCAAGGTCGCATACAGCATAAATTCGATGTAGTCAGGACTGTCTGGCAAACGCATGTTGATCCAGGAAACCGTGTCGGTGCCGCGCGCATTGCCTCGCCAAAATTCGTTGAACCCCAACGTGTCGTGATAAAACTTCATGGCAGCAGGAACGTCTCCGACAATGATGCCCAGATGCATAATCCGAGCCGAAATACGCTGCTTGCCGATGAACTTGCCTTGTTCGCGGACTGTCCATCCGGTCGGCTCGTATTGAGTGAATTCGACGGTGTGGCCTTCGGGGTCTTTGACGTTGAAACTGGTGTTGCCAATGCGAACCTTGTTGGCTTTGTCTGGCACGGTGACGCCTTTGGCTTTCAAGTATTGGCGCAATTGTTCGGCGTCATCGGTGTAAAACGAAATATGACGCAAACGATCTTCGCCGGGTTTGTAGCCTGGAAATAGTTCGATGTACTGCTGATCGTTGACCTTGATGAAAGTCAGTGACAACGAACCGTCGGCGTTTTTCAGATCATAGGGTTCGCCGAAGCCGAGAAAGTCTTTGTAAAAGACGCGCGACTTTTCAACGTCACTGACTCCCAACGCCATGTGCGCAACTCCCAATAGCTTTGGGCGTTTGGGAGTCGCGGTTTGCCAGCCAATTAAGCTGAGCAAGAGAAAACCGGAAAACAGTATTTTCGTTGGCATCAACCTCTCCTACTTCACGGGATTGGGTGGGTTCAAATAGCCCGCCAGAAAACGCCAGATTTCTGCGCGTGAATCTTGAGCTAGCTTGGTGTCAATACGATTAAAGATGTGGCCGCCCGGCGCGTTTTCGTAAATCTTGTATTCGAACTTTTTGCCAGCGGCTTTCAACGCCTGAATCAGGTGTTCGACTTCCAGCACGTTGACGTCTTCGTCGTTGGTGTTGGTGTGGATCAGCAACGGAGTCTGCAGTTTTTCAGCATTCCACGCTGGCGAGCGGCGTTTGTATTCGTTGACGTTTTGTTCGGCGGTTTTGCCCAGGTGGTAAGGCGCGGAGTACAAGTCGCGGTAGCTCTGGCTCTTGTAGCCCATCCGCGCGATCAAATCGCTGACGGGGACTCCGGCATAAGCGACTTTGTAATCCTGGGGCCAGTTGAAAATGTTCATCAGCGTAATCATTCCGCCGTGGCTCCAACCCAAAATGCCTACGCGCTGAGGATCAATGTTCGAATGGTTTTCCACCATCCAACGCTTTCCGGCCAGCACGTCGTCATTTTCCAATCCGCCGTAATCAATCAATTGCCAAAAACCACGTCCATAACCTGTGCTGCCTCGGTAATCTGGTGCGATGATGGCGTAACCCTGTTCCACTAATTCGCGAATCACGTGATAGGAGGAGTTATTGAAATCGCCGTGGACTCCGCCGTGAACGTAAACCAGCAAAGGGATTTTGGCTGTGGCGTACTTTTTCGGGATGAAGGTGAAGGCGCGAATGACGACCGGATTGCCTGCGCCTTGTCCGGTTGGGTTGGGAATTACGCGCGGAGGCGGCCCGGTGTAACTGACTTTGTCCACGACAGCAATGTCGCTCATTCGTTGAAACCATAAGGCATCATCAATGTCTTTGGTTAGCGAAAGCTCCATTGTGGACAGTCGCTCTTCCAGCGCACGAATGCGTTGCAAGAGAGGATCGTCAGGTGGCGTCCGATCCTGGGCGAAAATAGCCGTGCCAAGAGTCAATAAGAGGAAGACCAAGCTCAACAAGTGCTTCATCAAAACTCTCCTTTAGGGTTGAATTCACAGATTCTGTGAAAGTGCGGATTTTACCGAATGCAATGGAGTAGACGGTTTTAGAAACAGTTGGTTACAACTTTGATGACGGAACGATTTATCGTTGACTCTGCCATCAACCGTCAAGCCCGCTCATCACCAATTCCGTCAAGGAGTCGGCAAAACTGGGCGTTAATGGTGCATGGCCAGCCAGTAGTCGAAAGTAAATCGGGCCGTACAACGCGTCTACCAACAATTCCGGGTCAATGTCTTGATGAATCTCTCCGCGCTCAATGCCTTTTTGAATGACTTGTCGCGCTTCATCACGTCGCGGTTTAATCCATTGAGCGCGAAACGCTTCGGCCATCTCTTCATCGAGTTGGCCATTGGCCAATAACATGGAGATTTTGCAACCGAGCGGGCCGTTTAGTTCTTTGACGAACTTTTTCAAATGACGACGCAGGTCTTCGCGCACGTTTCCTGTGTCAGGGAAGGTGGTAGCCGGAGAGAGGTCTTCAAAAAATGCGTTCAGTACAATACTCGCCTTATTCGGCCATCGCCTGTAAATGGTTGTTTTGCCAACACCGGCTCGTGTTGCTATTCCTTCAATCGTCAGGCTGTCATACCCAACTTCTTCCACCAGTTCACGCGTGGCCTTCAAAATATTCTGGTGTGTTACGGGGCAGCGTGGGCGCCCCGGCTGTTTTGCTTCACAACCTTCGTCGAGGCTTTCTTCCAGCCGATCTGAAATTCTGCTTGACACTTCATCATCTCCCACGTATTTTTAATATCGAAACGTAGCGTATCGTAATCTTCGTTCACTGGCAAGAGTTCGAAGAGACGATATGAAAAAGAAACGAAAAAACCAATGGAGGGACGAATGAGTTCGAAAAAAATTGCGCTGGTGACTGGAGCGAATAAAGGCATTGGGTTTGAAACCGTGCGCCAATTGGCAGCCAAAGACATTACCGTTTTATTGGCTGCACGAGATGAAAAACGAGGCAATGAGTCCGTGAACAAATTGAAAGGGGAAGGCCTGGATGTTCAATTTCTGCAACTGGATGTGAATGATACGGCTTCGCAGGAAAACGCGGCCAAGTTTATTGCCGACAAATTTGGCAAGCTGGACATTCTGATCAACAACGCGGGCATCGCTCAGGATTTCCAAGTGCCTGCATCGCAGGGAACTTTGGAGCAGTGGCGGAGTACATTTGAGACAAATGTCTTCAACCTGGTTTCGCTGACGCAAAAGTTGTTGCCGTTGGTCAAAAAGAGCGATGCCGGGCGCATTGTGAATTTGACCAGCATTCTTGGTTCGTTGGCTTTGCATTCAGATCCGAAATCGCCCATTGCCGGATCGTCGAGTTCCGGATCGGCTTACAATGCATCAAAATCAGCGTTGAACATGTTTACCGTCAACCTAGCCAATGAGCTGAAAGGCACCACCGTCAAAGTGAATGCGGCTCATCCCGGTTGGGTGAAGACTGATATGGGTGGAGATGCCGCGCCGCTGGAAGTCGACGATGGGGCCAAGACTTCTGTTCAGTTGGCAACGCTGCCAGAAGATGGGCCGACTGGCGGATATTTTCATTTGGGGGAAAGGCTTCCCTGGTAATCTGAAGATGAAAAGTTGCGCACTGATTGCGGTATTTACGGATCAGATGCATTCTTGATCGTCTACTGATGAAACTGTTGGAATGGCCAACACGATCAATACAAATCAACCAACAACGCAAGGAGAATTCATGCCAACACATAAAGCAGAGGCAGAATGGAAGGGAACTCTGATTGAAGGAAGCGGCCGATTGGCTGTCGGCAGCGGAGCCTTTGAAGGCCCGTATTCTTTCAAATCGCGCTTTGAAGAGGGCCAGGCGGCCACCAATCCTGAAGAGCTGATCGGAGCAGCCCATGCCGGCTGTTTCACGATGGCTTTGACGGCGCAACTTTCGCGTGCGGGCATCACGCCCACTCGCATTCATACCAACGCAAAAGTGAGACTGGAAAAAGTCGGCGAAGCGTTTGCTATTACAAAGATTGAACTGGAAACCGAAGCTGAAATTCCAGGCATTGACGACGCCACATTTCAGAAAAACGCACTTGACGCTAAGCAAAATTGCCCTGTCTCGAAGGCGCTGGCAGGCACAGAAATTCATTTGATTGCCAAACTGGTTTAGTCAAAAGCCGCAATCAACATTGCTCTCAAGACAGCCAAACGGTCGACTCAGACTGTTTGGCTGTCATTTTTTCGTCACAAACGTTTTACAGAACTCGTTCTCACCGATATATTGCGCGGCCATGAACTGGACACAAGTTTACGACCCCTTTCACTCCTGGCCGCTTTCAACCTTAGTGGCCGCCATCCCTATCATTGTATTGTTTTATCTGCTGGCCGTTCGAGGTACAGCTCCGCAATGGGCGGCGATGATTTGCGCGGCATTGGCAATCATGCTGGCCAGCACTGTTTTCACCATGCCAATTGTGATGTCGGCAATGAGCTTTGTCTTCGGTGCCGCCTTTGGGTTGAAAATCGCCTGGATCGTCGTGGCGGCGGTTTTTCTATATGACATTTCAGTCCACACAGGCCAGTTTGAAATCATGAAGGATTCGGTGGCGGCAATTTCACAAGACCGCCGGTTGCAAGCCTTGCTGGTGGCATTTGCCTTTGGAGCTTTTGTCGAAGGTTGCGCGGGGTTTGGCGCTCCAGTCGCCATTTCCGGCGCGTTTATGATTGGCTTGGGCTTCGATCCCTTCAATGCGGCGATCCTGAATCTGATTGCGAACACCGCGCCCGTGGCTTGGGGATCAATTGGAACACCTTTGCAAACGTTGGCGGTTGTCACAGGTTTGCCGCTTTCGGATTTGTCGGCGATGACTGGGCGTATTTTGCCCTTTACAAGCATGATCGTTCCGTTCTGGCTGGTGAGGGTGATGTCATCGTGGCGTGCGACAATTGAAGTGTTGCCGGCAATTCTGGTTTGCGGAATTTCCTTTGCCGTTACTCAGTTTCTGTGGTCGAACTTTGTGGATAGCAATCTGGTGGATATCGCCTCGGCCTCGGCTTGTTTGCTGACAATGTTGATCTTTTTGCGGTTCTGGCAGCCCAAAAGTATCTGGCGATTTAAACACGAAGCGGCAGCCGTCAGAGTTTCTGAGCAGAAGAAATATACCCATGCCCAAATCTTCCGTGCATGGATGCCATTTCTGATTTTGACCGTCTTCGTTTTGTTGTGGGGATTGCCTGCTATTAAAAACACCTTGAATCGCGCAACAACACCTTCATTTGCCGTGACCTTGCCGGATGGCAAACCTCGTCCGGGACCTGCCGGATGGGACGTGCCAATGCTGCACGGCAAAGTCTTCCGCGACAAACCTGTTGTTGCTGACCGTGTGCCCGAAGCGGCTCGGTATGATTTCAACTGGCTAACGATGACCGGCACGGCTGCATTTTTGGCGGCGGTGGTTTCCGGGCTGTTGCTAGGAGTGAAACCAGCGAGACTGCTCAGTCTGTTTTTCGGCACGTTGAAACGAATGCGCTTTGCTGTGTTGGCGATTGTTTGCATGCTCGGGCTCGGTTATGTCACTCGGTATTCAGGAATGGACGCGGTGCTTGGCTTGGCATTCACGAAAACTGGCTGGCTGTTTCCATTTTTCGGAACGTTTTTAGGGTGGCTTGGCGTTGCCCTGACCGGCAGCGATACATCCTCAAATGCCTTGTTCGGCAGCCTGCAACGCATCACTGCCGAACAATTGCACATCGATCCGATTTTGATGGCCTCGGCCAACTCGGCGGGTGGTGTGATGGGCAAAATGATTGACGCTCAATCTATTGTTGTTGCCACAGCCGCTACGGGCCAGGTCGGTAACGAAGGCAAAATCCTTCGCGCGGTGATGTTGCACAGCATTATCTTGGCGGCCATCGTTGGATTGATCGTGATGGTGTTTGCCTACCTGCTTCCACACCTCGTTCCGCATGGATTGAGCTTTGTGAAATAGGAAATTGAAAGTGTCAGTAGCTCGACTAAGAGGGCGAAAACTACTGACACTTTCGACTAATCATTCGATCCGGCTTTGCTGGACAGAATCTTTTCCCGCCCCGTCAGGTACAGCAATGCCATCAACACAATGAATGGCAGGAGCGAGAGCAAATTGGCATTTACTCCATTGAAAAACGGATTACTTGTATTCGCCCAATGCTCGATTTTCACATTGGTGTCGGTCAGCACTCCAGCCAGAAATGCGATGATAATGCCGGCAATCGCTCCACCGGCGATGTAACCCGAAGCCATCAACACGCCCGGGCTTTTATCGGTTTCGGCGACAAATTGTTCTTCAGTTAAATTGCGATTGGCATAGCGTTTTCGCAGCCACACATCCACCAGCCAGCGAATCATTCCTCCGATGAAAATCGGCATCGAAGTCGAAAGCGGCAGATACACTCCAACAGCAAATGCCAGGGAAGGCACGGCGGCGCATTCCAGGGTGACTGTAATCATGGCTCCAAGCAGCACCAGCGCCCACGGCAGTTTTTGATTCAGAATGCCTTTGATGATGTACGACACCAGCACGGCTTTGGGCGCGTCGAACTTCGGAACGGATGAACCATCCGGGCGAACTTTTTCAGATCCGTTGATGCCAGGATCCACCAGATACACTGGCACTCCCTGAGCGTTGACCAGATATTTTTTCGTCTCGCCATTTTCATCGGTGCGATGCCAGACTAGGTAAGACGCTCCGTCTTCACGCGCTTGCGGACCTTTCAGCGTTTCGTGTTCGTGAAGTGTGGCTGGGTCCACTCGCAATTCAACTGCCGCCGGAGCCTGCTGTTTCAAATACACCGTGCCGCTGTCATTCAGCCGCAACAGGATTGGGCCAAGCACAATCGCCGAAGCCAGGGAGCCGAACAAGATTGCCAACTGCTGATATTTCGGCGTAGCTCCGATCAAAAATCCGGTTTTCAGATCCTGAGAGGTTGTGCCGCCATTCGAAGCTGCGATGCAAACAATTGCCCCGACGGAAAGTGCCGTCACGTAATAGGCCGGAGCCGTCCAGCCTACGACCAGAAAAATCAAACAGGTGAGCAGTAACGTCGCATACGTCATTCCTGAAATTGGGTTTGAGGATGAACCAACTTCGCCAGTCAACCGTGAAGACACCGTAACAAATAGGAAACCGAAAACGACGATCAGCAGCGCGCCCATAAAGTTCATGTGCAAACTGCGAAAAGCCATAATCAAGCCCATCATCACGACGATACCGATGATGACCCATTTGATTGGCACATCTTGTTCGGTGCGCGGCAAATTGTCAGAGCTTGTAGTTTGCGATCCGCGCAGGTCGTGCAATCCGCTTTTGAGGCTGCCCCAAATCACAGGCATCGAACGCACGACGCTGATGATACCCGCTGCTGCTACTGAACCTGCGCCGATGTACAGCACATAGGCGCTGCGAACGTCGTCCGGTGTCATTTCGCTTATCAGGGTGGTCCCCGGGGCCAACGGCGCGCTGAGCGCATCTCCGAAAAATTTGATGGCCGGAATCAGAACCAGGTATGCCAGTACGCCTCCACCAACCATCAGTCCGGAAATGTATGGCCCGATGATATAGCCGACGCCCAACAATTCCGGCGAAATTTCTGCTGACAGAGAACCGCCTTTGAACGGAGCGCCAAACACGCGTTCGGGAACTTCCTTCCACATCTTGAAAGCAGACATCAGGGATTTGTACGCCAGCCCAATGCCGAAGCCTGTAAAGATGGTTTTGGCCCCGATCTTGGTTTCGCTGATTTCGGCTGTGCCCGCGGCCTCGGCTTCGCGCAGGGATTCGTCGTCAGCCCCTGCTTTCAGGACTTCGGCGCAAGCAGTGCCTTCGGGATATTTGAGCACTCCGTGTTGCTGAACGATCAATGCCCGGCGCAATGGAATCATCATCAAAATGCCGAGCAAGCCGCCCAGCACTCCGACGAGCATCACGTTCAGGATTTCCAGGTTGAAGCCCAGAATCATGATTGCGGGCATCGTCGCACCGAAACCGAAGGCAATGGATTCGCCAGCCGATCCGGCGGTTTGCACGATGTTGTTTTCCAGAATCGTTGCGTTGCGCAGCCCAAATTTTGATAGCAATCGAAAGATCGTGATCGAGATGACGGCCACTGGAATCGAAGCGCTGACAGTCAATCCGGTTTTCAGCACCAGATACAATGACGATGCTCCAAACACGATTCCCAGCAACGTGCCGAAAATCAACGGCAGCGCAGTCAATTCGCGCAGATTGGTTTTGTCGGCAATAAAAGGCCGAAACGTCGTTGAAGAACTTTCGGCAGAAAGCTTCCCATCCATTCGCACTCCCTCCTGAGATTGGCGGTAATTGGTTGTTGTAATGCGTAAAGGTGGGGCGAACTTTACAGGATTCAGCCGCCTTGGCAAAGTCACCTGTAGATGTTCTGGTAATTATGGAGGCGGTCGGCTATGGGGATTTGAAATTTACGAACCAATAGCATGGGAAATCAAATCTCCAACTATAGAATTCGAAAAATCCAGGAAAGGAGTACTCTGGGATAGAAGGAAGGAAAATGCCGAAGGGGGGACTCGAACCCCCACGGGTCGCCCCATACGCCCCTCAAACGTACGTGTCTACCAATTCCACCACTTCGGCATAAAAGGGAAGGTTGATGTTCAAGCTACTTCTTGGCGGCAGGTGTTGCCGCAGGTGAAGACGAAGGAGTTGCACTAGCCTGAGGCGATACCGCAGGGCTCGCCGTTGTTGCCGGCGTAGCGACTGGCGTCGCCACGGGAGCGGGAGTCGCACTGGCTCCTGCGCTTCCACTTGCAACTGTGCTCACGCCAAATCCCGGCATCGAAAAGAGCAAGGCAATGACCATAAAAATGCCTGCCAGAATCGCAGTTGCCTTCTCGAGTGGTTTCTGCGGGCCGCGCGGACCAAACGCCGACTGGCTACCCGCACCACCAAAAGCCGATGCCACATCTCCGCCTTTGCCGGATTGCAACAAAATAGCCAAGACCAAGAGAATGCTTGTGATTACAAAAATGACTTTGAAGATATAAGCGAGAATCAAAGTATTTACCTGCTTAAAGTTAAGTTCTGAATTACCGGTTGTAATTAACGATTTTGGAAAAACTCTCAGCTTCCAAACTCGCCCCGCCCACCAGCGCACCATCAATATCCGCTTCCGCCATCAATTCGGAAATATTCTCCGGCTTGACGCTGCCACCGTACAAAATCCGCAATCCATCAGCGGAAGTTTGATCGAACTTCCCGGAAATCCACTGACGAATGAAAGCGTGAATTTGTTGGGCTTGCGTGGGTGTCGCGGTGCGTCCAGTGCCAATCGCCCATACCGGTTCGTAGGCGAGCACTATACGGATGAGGTC
>DAOMFR010000178.1:10177-12949 GCA_035429885.1 Blastocatellia bacterium | reverse complement strand
TCGGCGTCCAGAGTTTCGGCAGTCTTTTCCGGCATGTTGTAGTACCCAACCATGTTTGCGTAACCGCGCGTCCACAATTCGCCAGACTGTCCGCACTCACAGGTTTCGCCTGTTGCGGGGTTGACGATCTTGATTTCGGTATGAGGAATCGTCAGCCCTACGGTGGCGGATTTCAGGTCAAAACTGTCGGTGTAAAACGATTGCGTGACTGCTCCGGTGGTTTCGGTCATCCCGAACACGATGGAACAATCCGCGCCGATTCGCTCTTTGATTTGTTCCATCACGATGACTGGAACGGGCGTAGCTCCGGTGAAGATATTTTTCAAACTGGAAAGATCGAATTCGGCAAAACGCGGATGATTCAACATCGCCACCAGCATTGTCGGCACGGCGAAAGTGAACGTGCCTTTTTCTTTTTCAAACAATTCAAGCTGTTTGGCCTGATCAAAGACAATCAGCGGAATCAGAGTCGCGCCAAGAAAGACAGAATAAATGATCGCGCCCAAGCTGCCAGCGATGTGGAAATACGGCATAGAAGTTACATAGCGCTCATCGGCGGTCAACGCTCCGCGCGAACAAGCGATGTGTGCCTGATTCACCAAACTGTGATGCGTCAGCATGACGGCTTTGGGAAAGCCGGTCGTTCCGCTGGTGTATTGCATCTGCACCACGTCGTGAACGCTGACCATTGCCTGGCGTTGTTTCAATTCTTCGTCAGAAATTTTTTCAGCTAGCGCAGTGATTTGCGAATACAGGAGCACGCCGGGTCTTGATTCGTTGCCAATCAACACCACGCGTTTCAATCGGGGCAAGGCTGCGGAATTCAACTCCTGGCCGAGCGGATCACTGTGGGGTTTCAACTCCGGCGCGACGGAATACACCGCGTTTAGGTATGAAAACCCTCGCAGCTCTTCGATCAGGAACAGCGCCTTGATGTCGCCCTGGCGCAACGCGTATTCGATTTCGCTGGCTCGGTAATTGGTGTTGATCGTCACCAACACTCCGCCAATCTTCGAAACGGCCATTTCCAGGAAAACCCATTCAGGAACATTGGTCGCCCAGACAGCAACGTGGTCGCCTTTTTCAATGCCCAGGGCAATCAACCCCTTTGCCAGTTGATTGACGGTGTCTCGGTATTGGCGGTAATTCATCCGCAAATCCAAACCGATTTCCGGGTAGTGGTAAACCAGCGCTTCTTTGTCTGGCAGCGCTTCAGCGCGACGATCAAGCAGATCGCCGAGCGTCATCTCAATCAATTCCGTGCCGAAAGCTTCGGCTTGCCAGTGGGCCAGGTTGTTGGTGATTGGCATAGTTTCTCCAGGTTGTAGGTTACAGGTGGCAGGTTACAGGTTGTAGTTATTTGATCCCTCTGAGACTTTTTGACAGACCAGACAGCATCTTCCCGACTTCGTTGCATTTGATAAGCAAAGGGGCAGCATCGTTTTCGGGACGATAGCCAAGCCTTTCAATCAAGAGTAGATGAGTTTCCAATTCTTTCAACGATCCATTGGCAATGGAAAGATGGCGCAAGTAATCACCCAAATGATCTCGGCCTTGTCCCTCCGCAATATTGGCAGGAATCGAAACTGCTGACCGTTGAACCTGGCTGATTAAACCGTATGTTTCATTTTTCGGCAGTTCGCTGACGAACTTGTAGCATTCAACCACCAAGTCCATTGCCTTTTGCCAGACAAGCAAATCACGATAACTCTCAATCTTCATAGTTCTTCCTCCAAGCTGAAGTTTTTGCTGAGTTCGTAGAAGACCTATAACCTGCCACCTGTAACCTAAAACCTATCGAGCCAGCGCGTGATACTCCCGATTCGGGATCATTCCCGTAGCCGAAGCCATGCGATTCGTGAAGTTGTACATTGCGGCGATTTCGATCACGTCCCAGACTTCTTCCAATGTCAGGCCGAAGCTTTGCAGATGCGCGATGTCTTCAGGTGACGCATTGACCGGTGTTTCGGTTAGCAGCGTGGCGAAATCCAGCACGGCTTCCATCCGGGCGTCGAGCCCTGCGCGTTTGTAATCCAGCGTGATGCGGTCAGCTTGAATCGGATCGCCGAGCGCTTGGCGCAACGCGGCTCCGTGGGCGACCAGACAGTACAAACAGCCGTTCGCCATCGAAACGGCCACGGCGATCATCTCGCGTTCGGCGGCGTTCAGATTGGCGCTGGGTTCATGCAATTGTTTGTAGTGCGCAAACCAGGCGCTGAATCGTTCGGGGCGAAAGCTGTACACGCGGAACACATTGGGCACAAAGCCGATTTTCGCTTTGGCTTTGTTGAACAGACCTTGCAGGCTTTCGGGCAATTGATCTTCGGCGGGAACAGGGAACCAACTGATTGACTCTTCTGGTTGTGAATTCATCGGGCGCTCCTTTCATTTGGCGGGTTTCTGTTTTGTTAGCGTAGCGTATTGGATTGATTGTAGCGGATAGGAATGAACTTCGTTTTCTTTGCCTTTGTCGCCGGTTATGCGCGGCGAGCCGAATCTGGAGGTGATGATTTCTGTGAACAGCTTGCCGTCGCGCAGCTCTTCACGTGTTGTCAGTAATACATCGCCGACTTTGAACTGGCTGAACATGACAGTTCCCATCAAACGGCAATCCAGCAAAATGCCATTGTTTTCATCCATCACAAACACACCGGCTTTGTCGGACTGGGGAATCAGTTTGTAATTGCGCACGTTCTTTTTGTCGCCCGCTCCGTAAACAATTTGCCATTGATAAGCTTGTTCGCCTTTGATGGGGTGAATGTGCAATTCCAT
>DAOMFR010000178.1:0-10077 GCA_035429885.1 Blastocatellia bacterium | reverse complement strand
TCTTCGCCGGTGCGAACCGCCAACAAGATGAAATCGCAACGAGTGCCATTGGTGATCCACAGTTTTTGGCCAGAGATGACGAAATCATCGCCATCAATGACCGCGCGCGTTTTGATGGCGGCAACGTCAGAACCGCCGCCGGGTTCACTGACGCCCAGCGCGGCAATGTAATCTCCGGCAACGGCGGGTTTCAGGAACAGTTCGCGCTGTTCGTCTGTTCCAAGCTCTTCCAGCACAGGCAGGCTCATGTCCGATTGCACCATCAAGGCCATGGCGACGCCGCCGTTATTGGCATAAGACAATCCGTCCAGGTAAGCCGCTGTCGCCCACCAATCCAATCCGCTGCCACCCCATTTTGGATCGGTGCGTATGCCGAACAAGCCCAAGTCGCCGGCTTTTTTGAACAATTCGCGCGGGAAAATCCCGGCTTCGTCCCATTCTTCGGCAAAGGGAGCGATTTCTTTTTGGCAAAACTGTTTGACGGTTTCGCGCAACATGGCGTGCTCTTCGGTGAAATACGGAAATGCCGGAGCCGCTTCAGCAGCCTGAGGTTTGGTTGCAGTTGACATGGTCTGGTCCTCCAAAAGTGGTGCTCAAAATCCTGTTGATGAGTTTTGAAGATTGCTACGAATAAAGAAGGGATGCTGGCAATTTCGCCAGCGCGGCGGAAAGTAGCATAGCTTTATGGCAAAGCCAACGTAACAATTTGAGCAAAGAGGTGAGGGCTAACCACGGATGAACACGGCTAAACTTCGACGAACGCAGAAACGATTTTGACCTGTCTTCATCCGTGGTTTCTGTTCAGACTGAACTGTTATGGTTTTTGAGCGAAGCGGCCTGCACGGCTTCGCTGGGTTCCGCTGGAGCTTGTCCCGGCGCTCGGATGATTCTTTTGAGCTTCCGCGGCGATGGCTTTCAGGTCAGCGGAGATGGTTTGAGCGTCTTGTTTGTCCACACCAGAAGCGGCCAGGATCGCCTGAGCGTCGGTAATGGCTTGGCTGACTTCAGCTGTGGAAACATTGGCACTGTTCATCACCGCGTATAGGTCGTTGGTCAGTTTGGCTTTTTCGGCGTTGCTGATTTTGCCGTCGCTCATTGCGTCGGCCAGATCGTTGGCCAGTTTCTGCACCAGCGCCTGATCGGGTTTAGTTGCGCCATCGGCCATGGCCATCAAATCGTTTTTCAGAGCCTGCTTCATTTCCGGCGTTACCTGCGAACCCTGTTTGATGGATTGAAGGTCAGAAGTCAGTTTCTGTATGTTTTTCTGTTGGGCTTCGCTGATATGCGATCCGGTTGGTTTGTTGCCGTTCCGAGCGTTGCCGGAAGTTTCGGCTCCAGTTCTTTCCAGGCGTCCGCCAGCGCGTTGAGCAAATGTGGTTGCGGACACTGTGGTCAGGCAAAGCGTGAGCATAAGTACGGTGATAAATGATTTGATTTTCACTTGGCGATTCTCCGTGGTTGGTTGAGTTGATGCAGTACCGCGCACGTGAGTGCGCGGTACTGCATCGTCTGGTTATTCGGTGAAGTGCTTTTTCAGCCGATCTTCAATGCGTGAGCGGAACTGTTCTGCCTTTGCTCGTTGTTCGGGAGTCAGCACTGCGTAAATCTGAGTTTTGACGCGTTCCTTTTCGACGATCAGTGCAGCCAGCGTTTCGCCCTGTTTGTTGGCGATGGTTTTGACCTGAGCTTCATCGAATGTGCCGTTGTCGGTTGCTTCATTCAGCGCTTTGCGATTCGCGGCCAGTTCGGCGACCAACGGTTGAATCTTCGGCTTTTCGTTTTCCAGGATCGTTTTAATCTGTGCTTCCTGTTCATCGCTCAAACCTAGATACACGGACGCTCGGTCCAGGAATTTCTGCGCGAATGGCGGAATGCCGGTTCCGGCAAAATGCCCTTTGCGGTGGCCATGAGCGAACGCGAAGACCGAACCTGCGAGCAAAACAATTCCGACTGACGCTGCAATAACGATTCGTTTGGTTGTCGTTTTCATAATTTTCCTCTTTCTCCGATGTTGATCTTTTTCTGTTGTGAACGACCGCCTCGTTCGTCTTGGATGAAACCACGAAACTCAGTTGAGTTGCGTAACAGTTCGGTCAAGCTACTGTAAAGTTCTGTAAAGATGCGCTGACAAATTCTGACTGCGGGGCGTGAGCCGGTAGGCTAGAATTGATTTTGGAGGTGCCACCACCAAGATGGATCGTTTGCTGATGATTGATGACGATTTGGAACTAGGCGAACTGCTGACGGAATTTTTGTCTGCGGAAGGCTTTGCTATTGAAACATCTCACGATGGAGAAGCGGGCGCAAAGAAAGCGGTGGAGGGGGCGTATTCCCTGATCATTCTGGATGTGATGTTGCCCGGGTTCAATGGCTTCGAAGTGTTGCGTCGCATTCGCGCAGCCAAGCGAACTCCGGTATTGATGTTGACGGCACGCGGTGACGATGTTGACCGCATCGTGGGGCTGGAACTCGGCGCAGACGATTATCTGCCGAAACCCTTCAACCCGCGCGAACTTGTGGCCAGAATTCGCGCGATTCTTCGACGAGCGCAGCCGCAACCAACCGAAGCTGCTCAGCCGAAACAGTTGAATATCGCCGATGTCGTGCTGGATTTTGGGACCCGAACTGTTCGCCGCAATGCAGAGTTGATTGATTTGACCAGTGTCGAATTCGATTTGCTTGCCCTGTTGTTGCGCGAAGCTGGGCATGTGGTTTCGCGTGAAGACCTGGCTCAGAAAGTGCTGGGAAGAGAATTCAGCCCCTTTGACCGCAGTATTGATATGCACGTCAGCAATCTGCGGCGCAAACTTGGGCACGAGCTTAATGGCATCGAACGAATCAAAGCGGTTCGTGGAGCCGGATACATTTATGCTTTGCCGAATGTGAACTGATGAGACGCAGCCTGTTTTTCAAAATCTTCTTCTGGTTCTGGATGGCCCTGGGAGTGTTGATCGCGGCGATTGCCGTTGCTGTCATCGCCACCGAAACCGATCCCGTAGGCACGCGTTGGCGCGAACTGATGGGGCGCGCGTTGACCTTTCAGACCTACAACGCCGTTCAGGTGTTTGAACGCGATGGCGCGCAGGCACTCGAAACGCATTTGAACCGGTTACAAAGCACGACACAGATTCGAGCAACACTTCTGGACGGTAACGCGCGTGAATTGGTCCAGCAAGGCATTCCGCCCGGAGCAGAGCCGCTGATTGCTCGCGCTCAGCAAAGCAACAGACCAGAAGCGGAGTTTTCACGCGACAAGACTTTAGCGGCTTTGCAGGTCGAATCTGTGTCTGGGAAGCGGTACGTTTTAGTTTGTGAGGTGCCAGGCGGGCTGATGACACAGTTTCGCGCAACCCCACGCGTGCGGCTTTTCCGATTTTTGGCGGCGATTTTGACAGTTGGCCTGGTTTGTTACGGACTGGCTCGGTATTTGACCAAACCGATTGTTGCGTTGCGAGCGGCGACACAGCGCTTGGCTGGCGGTGACCTTTCGGCTCGTGTTAATGAAACCAGTCGTCAGGATGAATTGGCCGATCTAGGGCGGGATTTCAATCAAATGGCCGAACGTATTGAAGCGTTGATGAAATCGCAGCAGCGATTGGTCGGCGACGTTTCGCACGAATTGCGTTCGCCGCTGGCGCGATTGAGCGTTGCGTTGGAGTTGGCTCGACTGAAAGCGGGAACGGTAGCTGCGCCTGAGTTGGATCGCATCGAACGCGAAACCGGACGGCTGAACGAACTGATTGGTCAGTTGTTGACGCTGGCCAAACTGGAAAGCGGTGTTTCGGCTCAGCCGATGGGGACTGTGGCATTGGATGAATTGGTTAAGGACGTTGTTACCGATGCCAAGTTCGAAGCAACCGGCCGGAACCGCGAGGTGAACCTGCTTCGATGTGACCAGTGCCGCACGGACGGTTCGCCAGAGTTGTTGCGTCGAGCCATCGAAAACGTCATTCGCAATGCGGTGCGTTACACGCTTGAAGGGGGTGCCGTCGAAGTGACGCTGGAACGTGCTGGCAATCAAGCCGTGATTTCCGTTCGTGATTTTGGCAAAGGTGTTCCTGAAGCGTCGCTCGATGAATTGTTCGAACCGTTCTATCGCGTTGCCGAAGCTCGCGACCGCCAAACCGGCGGCATTGGGTTAGGGTTGGCGATCACAAAAAGCGCGATTCAGTTGCACGGGGGACAAGTCCGCGCAGCCAATTCCGAAGGCGGTGGGCTGATCATCACAATGACTTTGCCCGCGACGTAAACCGCGCAGTGCGGAAACTTGCCAATCTTTTTCAGACCAAATCTAGTTTGTCTCAGTCAAAGTGCCCGAACGAAATGTGAGCGTTCGGTTCGTCCGGTTCATCAGTGGCTAGCCGAACAAAAGGTGAAGTGGCTCGACCCACCGGCTTCGCCTACATCAACAATCAATATGGAACATGAAGCGGAATCCTGAATAGATTCCGGGTGGAGGATTTATGTCTGGAGAGAGACGGTTGTTTTCAAATTCTCAGGTTTTGTCGGGAGCGCGGGCCAGTCTGGCATTTTTGATTGTATTCTTGGTTGCCATCCAATCTAATCAACTTAACTTGGTTTCAGCCCAATCGGTGCGTTCGACAATATACATTTCCGGCACGATGCACATCGAGTCAAATCGGTTGCGTTGGCCCAAAGTGGATGACTTGCTGGCGTTTTTTACTCGTGCCACTAAAGCGGGCAAAGTCGGCGCTCAAACGACAGGTATGAAATGGTCTGTTGGAGCTGACATCGGTTGGTTGACGGGCGAGCCGCGCGCTGCCGAAGTCATTACAAAACTGGAAGCAATGGGCGTGGAAATGGACATTCACGCGCACAGTTTCAGCGACAGAGCGAATTGTGCCGCGCGCATTACGCAACTCGGCGGGCATCCAAACAAGGTTTCTTCGGGCAATGTGGTAACGGAAATTGAGGGATTACGCCAACCGGTGATTGGCTCGAATGGGGCAACGTGGCGAGCTGAAATTTTGTATGGAACAGCGTTGACGCCTGATCATTCTCCGGGGTCTGAAGATACCAGCTACGGTGTTTGGCGGCCCAAGAGCGGAGCGGAATACAAGCTTCACGATCCAAATGGCAATCTGATTTCCGTTGGCGGTGGCCCCCGCACACTGGCGGGTGCAACAGCGATTATTGAAAAGTTGAAAACGCTGACCGGTCTACCACCTGTTTATAGCACGACGATCATGGTGCACCCGGACACGCTGGTGAATGTCGGCACGCAAGACGGGATCGCCCAAATCGAAGCTTGGGCGGCGATGGCCGCACTGAATGATAACGTCAAGTGGGCGACGTTGAGCGAAACCGCCGCCGCGTGGAAAGCTGCTGGGCAAGTGGCGTCACGCGTGGAAGATTTGAACACGCTGGCCGGCGGCACGGTTCCGCCGGCCAGTGTGGCGGCGGTTAATGCTGCCAGTTACGGGGCAGGGGCTTTGGCAGTTGAATCCATCGTTTCTTTGTTTGGAACAAATCTCGCGACTGACACTCAGGTTGGAATGGCCTTGCCGCTACCGACATCGCTTGCTGGAACGACGGTGAAGCTGCGCGACAGTTCAGGTATCGAACGACTGGCTCCATTGTTTTTTGTTTCGCCCACTCAAATCAATTGCCAGATTCCGGCGGGAACCTTGGTTGGCGCGGCGACCATCATCGTTACCAGCGGCAACAATTCCGTTTCGGCTGGCACTGTGCAAATCGCCAATGCCGCGCCAGGCTTGTTCACATCGGACGGCAGCGGCAATGGTTTCGCGGCGGGGTATGTACTGCGAGTGAAACCGAACGGGGCGCAGATTGTCGAACAAATTGCACGTTGGGATTCGGCGCTGAGCAAGATGGTCGGAGTTTCGATTGATTTGAGTAGTGCCTCCGACCAAGTTTATCTGGTTGTTTTTGGCACAGGTTTTCGTTATCGAAGCTCATTGAGCGCAGTTACCTCGACGGTCGGTGGCACTGTTTCGCAAGTGTTGTTTGCCGGAGAACAAGGCGGTTTTGTCGGCGTAGATCAAATCAATTTGTTGTTGCCACATTCACTGGCGGGAAGAGGCGAGGTCAATCTGGCGCTGACCGTTGATGGCCAGACGGCAAATTCCGTTAAACTGCAATTTCGTTGAAACAGGTGGAAGTCCGGCGTGCAGTGCCGCTTTCTACAATCGTGCTGCACGCCGGATTCCCAATTCACTGTTTGACTTCATCGCTGTCCAAATAACCCAGCCGACAACCTTTAACGCGTAGCGTTGTGCCTTTCGGCAGAGCCAGTTCGCCTGAATACAACTTCCAGCGCGGATTCTTTCCTGCTTCGGTTGTGTAAGCGATGGACGAGCCTTCAGTTGCGCAAGTGATCGTGATGACGGTTTTGTCGCCGACAGTTCTTTCGCTAATTTTGGGCGCAGCCACTTTTTGCCATACGCCGCCGGGGCGCATGCGTTCGCGCAATTCCAATTCCGGCACCAATCCCAAATCTTTGGTTTGTTTTTGCCATTGTTCCAATGCGGCGCGCATTCGTTTCAGTGTTTCCTGATGTTGCGGCAATGCAGCCAGGTTGTTGATTTCGTGCGGATCAACCGTCACGTCGTACAATTCTTCGACAGGTTTTTCAGGTCGGAAAAACAGCAACTGTGCAGGCGTCATGGCTTTGCCGTAATTCGGATCGAGCGCGTTCATGTGATCTTTATAAAGCCTGCGCAATTCCTGCATGGTCGGCATTTCTTCCATGTATTCGATGTGTTGCGCATAAGGCCGTCCGGGGAAAAAGTTTTTGATGTAATGAAAACGTTTGTCTGTGACGGAACGCATCATGTCGTAAGACTCATCCATGCGGTCGCGGTGAGCAAAGGCATACTGACGCGGCGCTTTTTTCTGATCGCCGAGAAAAGCTTGGGCTTGCATCACTGGCGGGATCGGCACACCTGCGATAGATAAAACCGTCGGTCCCAGATCCATCAAACTGACGACATCATCCACGACGGCAGGTTTGATCTTGCCGGGCCAACGAACCATCAACGGAACGCGAAGTCCGGAGTCGTAGACCCAACGTTTGGCGCGCGGCAATCCGCGTCCGTGGTCGCCCCAGAAAAACACGACGGTGTTTTCCGCCAAACCGTCTTCTTCCAACTGCTTCAACACATCGGCAACCATGTAATCCATTGCTGTAATGTTGTCGGCATACCGCGCCCAGTCTTTGCGAACCAACGGTGTGTCGGGGTAATACGGCGGCAATTTGGCTTTGGCCGGATCATGAAACTCTTCGGGTTTCAGTCGCGCCGTGTTCTTTTTGTACTGGTCGTCTGGAACGCGAACCTGGCTTTCGTGCGTGACTACGAAATTAAACACGGCGAAAAATGGTTGCGATTTATCCTGCCGGTTGCGCCAGTGAGCCTTGTTGCTGGTTTCATCCCACACGGTGTCGGGCGGACGGTTCGATGGGGGAGCTTCAAAGTTGTAATCGGTTTTGGAATTGTTCGTGCAGTAATATCCGGCGGCGCGCAAATATTCCGGAAAAGCTTTGACTCCGGCGGGCGGCACGGCTTTCGACCGCATGTGCAGCGAGCCAATCGTTGTCGGGTACATTCCGGTAATAATCGCTGATCGTGAAGGCGCGCACACTGGCGCGGACGAAAACGCATTTGTGTACCGCGCGCTTTGTGTCGCGAATTTATCCAGGTTGGGCGTGTGCGCGTATTCGTCGCCGTAGCAACCTAGGTCAGGACTAATGTCTTCGGTGGAAAGCCAAAGAATGTTTGGACGTTGGGTGGTTTGCGTTGCCTGTGGCCGTTGCGGCACGTAAAGCATTCCTCCGAACGAAATTATTCCGACGATCCAGAGTCGTAAAAGCTGCCGATGCATTATGGCGTCTCCTGATTTGAGTTTGGGAAAGCGCGCCCATCATACAAGCATGGTTTTGATTGAAAAAGATTTGCGGGACAATGCCGTAACAATAAACCGTTTGCTTGACAGTCCGAGAATGCGAAATTAGCATCTGAGTGACTGAAATATTAGCTGTTCAGGTAAGCCTGCAAGTGTGAAGTTCAAGTGTAAAAAATATGGTTCAAGTCGAATGCCAACGCAGTTGGGAAGCGATGGGGACGCGCTTTGACGTAATTTTGCGTGGTGACGACTTAGAGCATTTGGACGCTGTGGCTGTCGCCGTGCAGGAAGAAATCCGACGCTTGGACAGTGTGCTTTCGCGATTCGATCCGCGCAGCGAAATTGCCCGGCTCAACCGAGAAGCTTCGCGGCATCCGGTTAAGGTGGATCGAGAAGTATTTGCGTTGCTGGAACGATGCGAACAGGCAAAACAGACGACGCAAGGATATTTTGACGTGACGCTGGGCGCGTCGTTGGTGCTGGATGCAGAACGCTGCACCGTGCAGTTTCCAAAACCGGATGTCGCGATTGACCTGGGCGGCATCGGCAAAGGGTATGCGCTGGATTGCGGGCGAGAAATTGTGCGCCGGTTCCACGTCGAACGTGCATTGTTACAAGGCGGCACGAGTTCAGTGCTGGCGATTGGCGAAGATGCATGGCCTGTGGATGTGCGTCACCCGTTGCGCTCCGATCAGATTGTCACGCGGCTGGAACTCGCCAACTGTGGATTCTCTTGTTCTGCGATTCGTCACGCACATCAGACGGAATCCGATGTTCTCAATCCGCTGACTCAAACGCCGCTGGGCGGAAATTCCGCTTGTGTTGTGCTGGCCGGCACGGCAACCACAGCAGAAATTTTTTCCACCGCGCTGCTGGCAATGGGCGAACCGCGAGCAATGGAGTATCTTCACGCAAATCCTGATCTCAATTTAGAAACATACTGGCTAAACGAATGACGATTACTCGGCGAACATTTTTGGAAACTGCCGGAGCCGCGTTGACGACCACGGCTGTCATACGCGGGCAAAGCGCGCCCATTCGCGTTGCAGTCATCGGCACGGGCGGACGCGGTTCGGATTTGATTCGCGCGTTGACGACGATTGACGACGTGGAGTTGATCGCGGTTTGCGACAATTACCCGCCGCATCTGGAACAAGGCGCGAAATACGCCGGGCCACAAGCCAAAACTTACGCGGATTACCGCAAACTGCTCGATGAGTTGAAACCGCAGGCCGTCGTCATTGCCGTGCCGTTGTACCTGCATTACCAGATTGCGTCGGATTGTTTGAACGCCGGGTGCGATGTCTTTCTGGAAAAAACGATGTGTTACACCGTCGCCGAAGCCAAAAAGCTCGTTGCGCAAGTCAACGCATCCAAACGAGTCTTTCAAGTCGGCCTGCAACGTCGCGCCAATGCCATCTACAAGCAGGCGCAGGCGATGGTTGCCGCCGGAATGATCGGGCAAATCACTTCGATCAAATCGCAATGGCATCGCAACAATTCCTGGCGGCGTCCCGTTCCCGTGCCCAAAACTGACGCCAACTGGCCGACGCTGGAACGAAAGCTCAACTGGCGGTTGTACAAAGCTTATTCGCAAGGATTGATGGCCGAACTCGGCAGCCATCAGATGGACGTGGCCAACTGGTTTTTGGGCACGCATCCGAAACGCGTGATTGCTTCGGGCGGCATTGAATACTTTCGCGATGGCCGCGAAGTCTACGACAACATCAGTTGCCTTTATGAATATGAATTGAAAGACGCGACCGGCAAGCCGTACACCGTGCGCGCCAATTACACCTCGCTCTGCAACAACGCTTACGAAGGCGCAGCGGAATTGATTCTGGGCACCAAAGGCAGCCTGTATCTGACCAGCGCCAAAGGCTTGTTGTTTCAGGAAAAAGGCACCGACGTGGTCAGTTGGGAAGGCAACAAAGATCAGCAAGCCGCCGATGCTAACGCCGCTATTGTGACTGCGGGCAAGACGTTGAAACTCTCGAACGATCCGTGGGCGCATCGCGGCGCGCCTTTTGAAATTGACATTGCCGAAGGCAACGACACGCGCGATGAACTGGTGTCGTTCGTTGACCACGTCCAGCGGCAAGATCCGAAAACAATTTGTGATGTGAATATCGGGCTGGCCGATTGCACGACCATCCTGATGGCTAATCAATCTGTTGAAACGGGCAGTTGGGT
>DAOMFR010000177.1:0-13028 GCA_035429885.1 Blastocatellia bacterium | reverse complement strand
AGGGGAAATTTTATGCCAATCACACTCGTCAACCCGATGAATGAAACCGTCCGCGAACAGCGCAAAGTCGCGCCGAAGCTCGACACGCTGAGCGGGAAAATTATTGGCTTGCTGGACATCAGCAAACCGGGCGGCAGCGTATTTCTGGATCGGCTGGAAACGCTGCTGCGCGAACGGTTCGGCGTCGCCAACGTCGTGCGAGCGATGAAGCCTACGTTTACCAAGCCCGCGCCTGAAGCCGTCATTGACCAGTTGCTGGCGGCGCGATGTGATGCCGTGATCGAAGCTTTGGCCGATTGAGGGTCCTGCACGACGTGCAGTTTGCACGACACCACGAAGCTGGAAAATCTGGGAATTCCGTCAGTTCCGGTGGCGACAACGGAATTTATGACCGCCGCTCGCGCGCAAGCCAGCGCATTGGGCCGCAGCGATTTCGACGCGGTTTACGTTGCTCATCCGATTCAGGATCAAACCAGGGAAGAGATTGAAGCTCGCGCCGAAACCGTGATTGCCGAAATCACCGCGCGATTGATGAAGTAGAAAATGATGCCAGCAACGGAAATAGAAATCGTGACTTACCGGCCAGAATTTCGCGAAGCGTTTTTGACGCTGAACCTTGCTTGGCTTGAAGCTTACTCACTGCTGGAACCCGCTGACCTGGATTACCTGCAAAACCTGGAAGAGCGAATTTTGGCGACAGGCGGTCAGGTGTTTTTTGCTTTGCAGGCAGGCGTCGCCATCGGAACTTGTGCTGCAATTCGCGTGTCCGACAGCGTCTTCGAACTGGCGAAACTTGCCGTGTCGCCAGCGGCGCAAGGGAAGGGAATTGGTCGGCGATTGTCGCAAGTTGTTATCGAGTTTGCTCGGAGTCACGGCGCAACCAGCGTCGTACTGACTTCAAACTCCGCATTGGTTCAGGCAATACGGCTTTACGAATCTATGGGTTTTCAGCACGAACCGATGCCGGAAGATGTCCGCTACCAAACAGTGGATGTGTATATGACGCTGAAGTTGCAGTCTGTCACCGGCTGACGAATCTTTACCCGGAACTGACAAAAGTTTGCGGACTTTGGGAGCGCGCTGGCGTCTTATGCTGCGGGGGAAATGATGAAGAAACTTTGGCTGAGTTTGTTTTTGCTCGCCGCTGCGCTTGGAGTGCAAGCGCAAGATCGGCGAACTGTCCCGGATGTTTCGCTGACGATCAAAGACCTTGCCGGACGTTCACAATCACCATTCAAGCTTGAGAATCAGACGGCTTCGGTGCTGTTTTTCATTTTGCAGGATTGCCCGATCTCGAATCGGTACGCGCCGGAAATTGCGCGCATCGCACAGGATTACAAATCCAAACCAGTTCGATTCCATCTGGTGTACGTTGACCCGGCGGCTTCGGTGAAAGAGATTAAACAGCACGGTCGTGAGTACGGCTTATCCGGCTTGCCGGTGATTCAAGATTCCAAGCATCAGTTAGTTGCCGCCACCGGAGCTTCGATCACGCCCGAAGTCGCCGTTGTTGGACAAAAAGGCGCAATCCTATATCGCGGACGGATTGATAATCTTTACGAAGCCTTGGGCAAACCGCGCCGCGTTGTGACTGAACGCGAATTGCGAACTGCGCTGGATGCCGTGCTGCAAAATAAAAAAGTTCCGGTTGCGCGGACTTCGGCGGTTGGGTGTTACATCACTGCACAGAATTGATTTCCTGCACGCGCCTACGCGTGCATTCCCATGAGGAGCAAGGATGAAAATCAGGTTGTTCGTTTCGTTTTTTGTGTTGGCGGTCGTATTAGGAATTGCCGCTTCCAGCAACAGGCGCGCGGAAAGCGCTTCGATCAATTTCTCTGAACACGTTGCGCCGATTCTGTTCAACAACTGCACGTCATGTCATCGCCCAGGCGAAGCTGCGCCGTTAACGTTGATGAATTACGCCGATGCAAAAAAGCGCGGCAAGTTGCTGGCCACGGTCACGGAATCGCGGCAAATGCCTCCGTGGAAAGCGGACAAAGGCGATTACGAATTTAAACACGAACGCCGTTTGACAGACGCGCAGATCCAAACGATCAAACAATGGGTCGCCGCCGGAATGCCCGAAGGCAATCCGGCCAAATTGCCTGCATTGCCGAAATTCGCCGAAGGCTGGCAGCTCGGCAAACCCGATCTGGTCGTCAAAATGAGCGAAGCGTTCACGGTTCCTGCTGATGGCCGGGACATTTACCACAACTTTGCTTTGCCGCTGAATCTGACCGAAGACAAATGGGTGCGCGCAATTGAATTTCGTCCGGGCGCTCGCACAGTGGTTCATCACAGCCTGTTTTTCAGCGATGCGACCGGCGAAGCTCGCAGGCTGGATGAGGCTGATCCGCAGCCGGGATTTGCCGGAGGCATGGCGTTCACCGGCCAACGCTTTGCCGCGCGGTTTGGTCTGGGAGGGCAGGGCAAAGATTCAAGTCCGGCTGCGGCTGCGCGTGCTGGTGGCAGTTTGGGCGGTTGGGCGGTTGGCGCTCAGTCGCAGGAAATGCCCGCAGGTCTGGCGTATTTTTTGCCGAAAGGTTCTGATCTGGTTCTTTCGTCTCACTTCCATCCTTCGGGCAAGGTCGAAAAAGAGATTTCGACTGTCGGCATTTACTTCGCCGATAAACCGCCAACCAAAGCTTTTACCGGAGTTCAGTTGCCGCCGCTGTTTGGCGTCTTTGAAGGCTTGGACATTCCCGCCGGAGCCAAAGAATACACGCTGGAAGATTCGTTCGTGCTGCCGGTGGATGTGAAAGCGTTTGGCGCAGGCGCGCACGCTCATTACCTGGCGAAGCAGATGCATTTGATGGCGACGCTGCCTTCGGGCGAGAAGAAAAAGCTGCTCTGGATCAACGATTGGGATTTTGCCTGGCAAGGCCAGTACCAATTCAAGGAAGCGGTTTCGCTGCCGAAGGGAACCAAGTTGGATGTGAAGATCACTTATGACAATACGGCTGACAATCCTCACAACCCCAGTTCGCCGCCGAAGCGAGTCAAATGGGGCGAAGGATCGTTCGACGAAATGGGCAGCATGAGTTTGATGGTTGTTGCCGCGAACGAAGGCGAATTGCCTGTGCTTCAAAATGCGATTCGGGATTATGTGCGCAACGCGTTCACGAAGCGACGAAGAATGGCGGGGCGATAACGGAAAGTCAGTTTTGAAACAAAAATGGCTGAGCCATCGAAAAGGCTCAGCCATTTTTATTTCGGAGGCTCAGCTACGTTGTCAGAAGCTAGTCCTCTTTGACCACTACGTAACTAGATCCTTGTTGCGTCAACACGCTGAGCAGAACACTCTTCTTGTTGCCCAGCTTTTGCAGCGCAGAGTTGAAATCGTTCATGTTGCTGATGGGCTGGCGAGCGATTTCCTCGATCACCATTCCACGGCCCAACCCTGCGACCGCCGCATTGCTGTTCGGATCAACGCTGGTGATAACCACGCCTTTGGCGCTGGCAGGCAGTCTCAACCGTTGCGCTGTTTCCGGCGTCAGATTTTCCACGCGAATGCCCGACAGCACGCCATTCGCTTCAGTGGATTGCCCGCCACCGGGTTCTTCAGGCTTGTCGGCATTGGCTGAAAGGACGCGTTCCGTCAGTTTGGCGGTCAGTTCGCGTTCACTCCCTTCACGCCAAACTTTGAACCTGACCGTTGTGCCAGGTGCCGTTTGCGAAGTCAGGTTGCGGAGTTGATCACTGTCTTCGATGCGCTGCCCCTGGAATTCTGTGACGATGTCGCCGCGCTTCACTCCCGCCAGAGCGGCTGGCGAATCCGGCGTGACATTTTGAATAAACGCGCCTTTGGTGCCTTTGTACCCGAAGGCCTCAGCCAGTTCCGGTCTGACCGGAGTGATGTTGACTCCCAACATTCCGCGACTGACTTTGCCATTGCGCAGCAATTGATCCATCACATTGCGAGCGTCTTTCGTCGGGATCGCAAAGCCGATGCCAATGCTGCCGCCGGTTTGCGACAAGATTTGCGACGGGATTCCGATTAATTCGCCGCGCAGATTGACCAAGGCTCCGCCGGAATTTCCGCGATTGATGGCGGCGTCGGTTTGCAGGAAGTTCTCAAACGTATTGTTGCCGCCTCCGGGAGAGCGGCGGCCTTTGGCGCTGATGATTCCCATCGTCACGGTTTGACCGATGTCCAAAGGATTCCCGATTGCCAAAACAATGTCCCCGACTTCGACTTTTTCGGAATCGCCAAAGGGAACGGTTGGCAAGCCTGTCGAGTCAACCTTGATGACGGCAATATCACTTGGCGGATCGGTTCCGATGACTTTTGCCTGGAAGGTTCGCCTGTCGGCAAGTTCGACTTCGACTTTGTCCGCGCCTTCGACAACGTGGTTGTTGGTGATGATGTATCCATCAGGGCTGACGATCACTCCAGAACCTGTGCCAATCCTCTGCAGTGGAGCGCGACCCTGAGGTTGTTGCGGTTGTTGTCCGCGAGGAATGATGCGTCGGCGAGGAGCGTTTTCATCGTCATCTTGAAATGGGTTTCCGAACAATTCCCCGAATGGATCCAACGAAAACGGAGTTTGTTGTCTGCGACCGCTGACGTTGACAACAACGACAGCCGGGGTGACGGCCTTGGCAATGGATGAAAAACCGCCGTTTAGTGTGATTTGCTGATTAATCTGCGGCTCGGATGAAACGTAGATTGGGACCTTGTTGCCGTCGCCGCTTCGGAACCAGCCACGAGACGTGGCCGCGGAACCGAAAACTGCTCCGATCAGCAAAACCCCGGCAGCAATAAGGCTCGTCAAAGTCCAATTCATGCGATGACGACGATTGACATTGATGATTTGATCAAATTCTGTTTGCATACCTCTCACTCCTGTGTGCAACTTCAAAGATGCGACTTGTCCAAGGACAAGTGCCAGTTAAAAACTTACGTTTTTGTGAACGCAGACTATCTTAGCAACGGCGATTTTTCATTTCAAGAATCTGCATTTTCGCCTGAAAAAAATGTGAAAACAATCGTTTTTCCTTCCAGCTCATGCGTTGCCGTAAACCTGATGCCAACGAGCGATAAACAATAATAACGCACCAAATTACCGCTTGACGGACTATGGGTCGTTGGCTAAGATGCGTCGCGGATACGGTGCAACGAGTCAATTCAGCGGCAATACCCGATCCTCCTCACTGGTGTTGGTTAATAGTTGCTTCTCAAATTGCCGTGCCTCACAAATCTTAATGATCCAGGGTTCGATCTAAGACCTGTATAGATATCAGAATTGGTGCCCCAGTTAGGTCTATTAGGTGACCGAAGCCCTCGATTTAGAGCGAAAGAGAATGATTGAGGAAAAAAAATAAGGATGAGTTCGTCAAACCCCATTCATCGTCAAGATGTGCCCGCCAATCCATCTCATCGCACTCAAGTCGTGGTTAATAAAGTTTACAGTAACCGGGAGAGTCAATGAGGTCGTAGTAAGTATGGAATCCTTCTCCTAGTCTGTTTATATCAATTTTTATTACCGTGGGTGTGGTGCTCCAACACATTAAACCAGGTGCTCCAGTAATTCATTTATCATCAGCTTATTCACCGCCTTCATTGCGCGTCTTTGGACCCGTTTTGTGGAACTTACGCCGGAGTGCGGATATAAAGTTTGCAATTTTACTGCTTTATTTTTGCTTTTAGGCTTTCAGTAGCAATTGGGTGAACACCCAATAGATAAGTTGTTGGATAGTTGTAGAAAATCTAAGTGGCTAGCCGCAGGGCCGATGAAGCCTTGCGGCAAAATCTCCTCGCCATAAAAAAAGGAGTCAGAATCACAATGGCTGGTCGCGAATACATTTTCAATTTGTACCGTTTGGCGTTACGCCGAGCGGTTTTTGTTGCGCTAGTTGCCGTTTTATTGGCAGGCGCAGCTTTGATGAACTGGCGTCATCAGGCGGCTGAGCGCGGCGGAATAAGCGCAACAGCAGCGGCTTCTGCGCCAGCAGTAAACACTGCTTCGCTAGTTTCACTCAATGGCCGAACCTTTGAGCAGAGTGAAGGTCTGCAAGGTGCTGTCATGGGAGAATTCGAGGGATACTTCGATGGCAAAACCAGAAGCTTCTCTTTGAAGTCCAAGGATGCGAGTGCGACGCGTGCAAAAGATACGCGGCTGTATTCTCGCAGTGACCCGAGTGGGGAAGTCGCTCAAGGAGCCGGATTCAGTTTCCGTGTTGTTCGCAGCGCGTTCGTCAATAATGCTGATAACCCGCCAACCGTCACCGGTGAAATTGAGTTGACCAATAACACAAGCGCCACGCTTTACAATACGCGCGTGGTGTTTACCTCGTTCAAGGTCACCAATGCCGGTGGAGCGGATGCAGGGAATTTGCCTGGAGCAAACGGATTTGCCTACTTCAACGATGGGCAAGTCGCATATAACGGCAAGCTCAGTGTTTCCCGTGAATATGGCGACATTGCGTCGACGGCGAAATCCACTCGCGTTTGGACGTTCGCTGTTCCCAACACACCACCCAGCTTCTTTTTCACTTACAAGGTGATTGCGGATTTGGGAGTTGCTGCGGAAAGCGTTGCTCCGGGAGCGGTTCAAGTGAATGCTGGAACGGGCACAAGCGTGACGATTACCGGTCGAGGATTCACAGGAACGCCAACGGTTGAATTGTTGCCTGCCAGCGGTTCTCCAATTGCGATGACCGGTGTGACGGCGACGGCCACTTCGATTACTGCCACTGTTCCGGCTGGAACCGCAGCAGCAATTTACAGTGTGCGAGTCACCAACCCAGGCGGAACAGCAGGCGGTGCCGGATCAAGCACGATTCGTGGACGATTGACTGTGACGGGAGTTCCTTCGACAACGTTGACCGGAACAATTCCGGGCGGCGCTTTTGCTACTCCGGGTGCTTATCTGGTTTCTGGAAGCGCATCCATTAGTTCCTCGACTCCGATTCCTGCTGGCACGGTAATTTATGTTGCAGGTGGTGCAAACCTCTCAATCGGTGGCAGCGGAAATATCAATGCTGACGGTGGCATTCCTGGCGTTTCTGCAAGTGCGGCGCAAATTGTCATCACTGCACAGCGCTCGCCCGGAGCTTCCATCCCAGCCAATGGAGCTTGGGGAGGAATTGACGCGACGGCAGCTTCAAGTGCGACGATGACGATGCGCAACGTGGTTGTCGAATACGGTGGACTGAGCGGGCTGGCCGGAATCAACTTGACTGGTTCGGGCCGCACACTTCGTTTTACCGATGGCATTCTTCGCAACAGCGGAGGGTCTGGTCTAAGAGCTGGTGGCGCCGGTGAGAGCGTCATTGGTTTTGCGCGCAACCGCGTTGAAAACAACGGCACTTCGGCGACGGATGCTGCGGTTCTGTTGAGCGGTAACGCTTCTCTGGGACTGTATGATCTTTCGGGAACGGGCGCTACGGTTGCTACCAGCGTTGGTGATGGTTCTTATTACTATTCCTCTGGCAATGACTTCTCCGGTAATCAGCTCAATGCCGTTCGCATTGGCACCACAGCTGATGCTGCTTCCAATGATTTCACCAAATCTGGTGTGTTGGTTGGTCAGGGGACCACTCCGATTCAGATTGCCGGTGATTGTTCCAACCCGGCGATTGTCGGAGCCGTGGCTCCTGCCTCTCCAGCCGAATTAACGATTGGGCCTGCAGCCCTCATCCAACTCGCGGCGGACCTGAATTTCCAGGCAGGCGATTACGCCACCAACGCGGTTGGCTGTATTGCTGCCAATGGTTACGCGGGTGCTTATCTGGGCTCTCAGCCTGGAACACCTGTCGCGAATCAGTTGATCTCATTCAACAAGGTTCCTAGCGGCGGTAATTTCGGCGCAATCTTTTTTGCTCGCAACGCGATGGCCAACTGCATTCTGAATTATGTCAGCGTGCAGAATGGTGGCGCGAATTCCGCTTGCAGCATCGGAAATGCCGAAGTTATTACCGATGGCACCAATGTCCAGGTGACCAATTCTCAAATTAGCAACAGCGCTAGTGGTGGAGTTTTGGCAATCAGTGGCGGAAAGCTGGATACACGCGGAACTACAATCAGCGGCACGACGCCGATTATTGATACGGTTGTGGGTGGTCAGCTTGGAGACGGCAACCCGTCTTCGAAAGTGAACATTATCACTCCGGCTGCGGTGGCTGTTGATCCAAATGGACGCGGCATTTACTTTGTTGATGTTGCCAGTTCCGGTAACTTCATCCGCTTCTTCAACACTACTCGTAACATTGTGACTCTTGGTGGCATTAAGATCGCTGCCGGAACCATTCGGACAGTCGTTGGCGGCGGTTTGGATGGCTCGGAAAACATTCCCGGACGCATGGCTGATCCCGGAACAGTCACTGGATTGGGAGTCAGCTCTAACGGTGACATTCTCTATTACGTTGATTCCATTTCAGCAGCGGTTCGTGCTTGGAATGCTTCCACCAGTGCCAAGACCATCGGCGGAGCCAGCATCGGTTCCGGCAACGTTGGAACATTGGCGGGTACCGGATTCGGTTCCACGCTCAATGCGCTGGCTGTTCATCCGACCAGCGGAGATGTGTATGTTGCTGATGCCACGGCAGGCGTTAACAAAATATTCAAGATTCCTGCTGCCGGTGGTGCGCCAGTTGCTTTCGCTGGCAACGGTGCGACCTCAGCGCGTAATGATCCATTGACCAACGGCGTGGCTGCGACCAGTGTTCCATTGGTTCAACCGCGCGGACTGGTGTTTGACCCGGCTGGCAACTTGTATATCGCCGACACAGGTCACGGGCGCGTTGCTCGTGTGGATGCGGGCGGCAACATTTCGTCAGTTTATCAATTGGATGTTCCGCCGCCTCCGGGTTCGTGGAATAACCCGTTCATTTCTGGATTGGCTTTCTTCGGTGGCAAGTTGTACGCCGCTTTGGGAAATCAGCAGACCATTGTTGAAGTTACCAATCCGGCCAGTGCTTCGGCGGCTGGCGCAGTGATTGCGGGTACGGCTGATACATCGTGTGATTATTCGTCTTCGACCTGCGGTGACGGTGGCACTATTGATCAGGCAGGATTCAACATGCTTGGCAGTACTGCGACGCCGCCTCTGGCGGGCATCGCTGCCAATAGTAAAGGCATTTTCCTGCTGGATCAGGGAATCAGTTTCAAAGGTCGCATTCGCTACCTGAACCTGAGCGCCAGCGCTGCTGAAGTTGCGGGAGTGGCGATTCCAGCCAACAACATCAATACTGTTGCCGGAACCGGACTCGCTTCGCCGTTTGATGGAAGTCTTGCTTCCAGCGCCGACTTGTTCGCTCCGCTCAGCGCCACAGTTGATGCCAACGGCAATTTGTGGGTGACCAATTCAACGGTCAGCCGATTGCAGTTCATCAATTGCGGCACGGCGCCTGTGACGATCTTCAGTGGTACGCAAGCGCAACAAACAGTCGCGCCTGGCGCGATTGCTTCTGTCAATAAAGACGTGGGCAGCGGTCCAACTGACGGAGCGCCGGTCAACACGGCTGCGTTCGACACGCCGCAAGGCATTGTTGCTACGGCTCAAGGGCTGTTCATCGCTGATTCCAGAAGAGGTCCAACCATCACGACGATGGCTCGTCGTACCGGTTTGATCCGATTCATCAACACATCTGCCAGTCCGGTAACCTTCTATTCGGCTGGCGGCACCGGAATCCCGATCACGGTTCCTCCGGGGAACATTGCGACCATCGCTGGTGGCGGTGTCGGAGACGTCACCGATGGAGCGAACCCGACTGGCGCTCGCTTCCTGGGACCGACCGATTTGGCAATTCATCCGACCAGCGGCGACCTTTATATCGCCGATGCCGGTGAACAAACCGGAACCAGCGCAACCAGCACGGCAGCTTCGCGCATTCGCCGTATCAATCGTCAAACCGGAGCGGTTTCGACCATTCTGACCGGAGGCGTGAATGACGCTTTCACCGGAGTGGCATTCGATTCGGCTGGCCGATTGCTGGTCGCCAACGCGGGTCGCAAGACCAGCACGACAGTCTTGGGCAATAGCTCGATTCTGCGTGAGAAGGCTTCAGGGCAATGCGCCACCAACGCCACCGGATGCTTCGATACGCTGTTGAGCGGCGGCACAGGCTCCTTGCTCAAGAATCCGCGTGACGTTGCCGAAGGCAAAGATGGCGCACTTTACGTGACCAATGCCGGACCATCCGAATCGGGCAAGAGCGACAACAAGCTTCTGAAGATTGTTGTTAGCGGCACGACCGGCACGGCGACGGTGTTTGCCGGAAGCACCCAAGGGTACGGCGGCGACGGCGGCCCGGCGGCCAACGCATTGTTGAACCTGGAAGCGACTGATTTCCAGACTTCAACCTCAGGCACACGTTTCGACGTTCGTGTGAACATCGGCATTTTCGTGACTTCGAATGGCGACATCTTCTTTGCCGACTCGAAGAACAACGCGATCCGCCGAATTCGCTAAGCGTGCGGAGACGCGGCAAGGCGGGTGTTGAACCTGCCTTGCCGCAAGCAATAATTGTTATAAACTCTCGGAGGCAGTGATCTCATGAATTTAACAAGGATTATGGCTCGCGCTGCTAGCGGAATCGCCGTCCTGGCCCTGGCCATCGCCATTTCAGTTGTGGCGCTTGCTCAGGAAAACCGCGGCGACGAAAACTATGCCGTTTTTGTTTCACAGCGCAATGGAGCCGCAGAACTTTATTTACTGGATTTGAACACACGACAGGTCAGTCAGCTGACCAACACCGGACGTGGACATTTAACTCCGGCTGTTTCTTCCAACCGTTCGATTGTTTTCGCTTCACGCGAAGGCAGCAATTATGAAGTCTTCAGCGGCACTTTGGGCGCTGCATTGCGCACCAAACGTCCGACGCTGGTCGGGATCAACCGGTTGACCATCAATGCTGAAGATGAAACTGCTGTGACGACAACGCGTGACGGCGCCTGGGTTTCTTTCCTTTCCTCGAATGGCATCGAAGTGATGACTGCCGGTGGAATGGAGCGCAAAGTCATTGTTCCCAGAGGCGAGTTGTCCACCGATTTTGGGCCGGCTATTTCGCCGGATGGTTCGCGCGTTGCGTTTGTTTCCAATCGCGGCGGCGAATTTGAAATCTGGATGTACACCAGTCTGAACGGTGACCTTCGGCAGTTGACGCACGGCGGCAAAGTCACCGGCGGATTGAACTGGAGCGCCGACAGCAAACAAATCGTTTTCAACACAACAGCAACCACCAGCGAAGTCAGCGGAATTGCATCGGCCAGCGTCGAAACTGGCAGCTTCCGCATTCTGACCGACAAGGGCGATTTCAATGGAGCGCTTTCGGTGCGTGGCGACCGTATGCTGTTCACCTCGACGCGCGATGGGGATGCGGAACTTTATCTGCTCAACGTCGGCTCAGGTTCGGTTGAACGATTGACTTTCAACGTTGGAATGGACGACGGAGCGGTCTTTGTGACCGATCAAGTTCGTCTGGCAAGACCAGCGCGCTAATTCGGCGAACGAATGGCTTAATCAAGTCTTTGGAAAGGACGCAAGGAAAATCTCATGCAGATGCAGACCAGTACCCCGAAAATAGTCACCAAAGAGCAGGCCTCGTTCACCGAGCTGCTCGACAATGCGGAAGGCATTATTCTCGATCTTGAGAACCTTCATTATTACACCCTCAACGCCGCAGCAGTTTATCTGTGGAAACAGTTGCGTTCCGGTTCAGCCAATACGGTTGAAAGCCTCACAGCGACGCTCGCCGAATCGTTCAATATCAACGCCGATTTGGCGGAATTGGACGCGCGAGCATTTCTGGATGAACTCGAAGGCAACGGCTTGGTGTTTTACTCAGATTTGGGCGTGACGGTTTCAAACCGTGCTTTGGCCCAAGTGAGTGGCGAACTGCCGGCTTACGAACCGCCGCAATTGAAATTGTCGAACTCGCTCCAGCAAGTCACCCTTTCTGGCTCTTCGACAATTGCAACGAACGCGATTGGCGGCTAAGACTGAGAAAGAGAGACGGAGGGATTGAGAGAGAGAATACTCTCATCTCGCTGTCTCTCTTTCCCTCCGTCCCTCATTCTCAAATATGCCTGCCATTACGCTGGCGATTTGCGGGAATCAGATTTCCATTTCGGCTCGCTCGCCGCGTCTTACTCGCCTTTTCGCCGACTACTTCCGGTACTACAACCCGCACACGATTTCTACGACCGACGCGCCGCAACTTCTGGCGGCGAAATCAGTTTTTCAACCTGATATTAAGATCGAATTGCGAATGCGCGATGCTCTGCCTGCGCGCGAAGTGCTAATTCCGCCATCCGCAGAACTCTTTTCTCAAACCGGAGTCCTTTCAATGTGGATAGAGAAGCTTGAAGGGCGAAAGGAATCCGCAATCCGCAATCCGCAATCCGCAATTTCTGAGGATCGCTTTTACTTTCACATGGGTGTCGCCGCATTTCGCGTGGACATCGAAACCGGACAGATTGTCGGGTTGGTCACGCCGGAAGCGATGCAGTATCCGCACATTCTGGCGAATACGTATGCGCTGTTTTCCTTGCTGTTGATGCTGCGTTCGCGGCGGCTGTATCACTTGCATGCGGCGGCGATTGTTTCTCCCACGAATGAGCTTTGGTTGGTTTGCGGGGCGCAAAGGGCAGGGAAAACGACTTTGACCACGGCGCTAGGCCTGGCGGGTTGGCAACCGGTTTCAGATGATTCGCTGCTGGTCGGCAGCGATGAAGCGGCAGCTTTTTTGACACCGCTGAAAAAGTATTTTCACGTCGGCGACCAGCTATTTGATCGCTGGCCAACGCTCAACGAAGCGACGAAGCATCATCAATATCTGGATCGAACCTGTATCGGCGGGCTGGAATTTTTTGGCGCGCGCGAACTGGCCGAAACCCGATTCCGGAAAATAGACCACATCGTTTTGCCCCAGATCGTCAGTGAACCGCTCAGCCGCCTTGAACCAATTCCACGCAGCGAAGCCTTGCTGCGTCTGGCAGAACAAAGCATGTTTTTCCAGCTTTGGCGCGACCACACCGCCAGCCAATGGCAATGGCTGAATCAATTGGCGGCAAACGCCAA
>DAOMFR010000176.1:0-13212 GCA_035429885.1 Blastocatellia bacterium | reverse complement strand
TAAAACGAATGCCAGAATCCGTTGGACGCCTTGGTCGCATATTTGCCGATCAAGCTCGGTGGCGTGTGACAATCGTTGCAGGTTGCCACGGAACGATGCGATGATTTCAGCCATCCATCGTACTGTTCATTCATAATGTGGCAATTGGCACACGAAGCCGGATTATTGGTCAGGTACGAATACCCTTTGGCATACACAAACGTATACACGCCAACGCCAACCGACATACCAACCAAAGCGGCTAAAACGATGCTTCGTAATTTACGGATTTTCATATTGATACCTGATAGCAGGTGACAAAAGTAGTTGTTCCAACATCACTGCCAGCTTCTCCATTTCTGCAAAAGTGAATGATCGAATTGTTGAGTCAGTTCGCGACTCACCGACAAACGCAATAATTCCATCGCCGGCCATTACTCGTTCCTCTTCAATCCGCTGCTTACTCGTAACCAAAATTTTGGGATGTTTTTCCCAGCTATATCCCTCAGCCAAAACGATGTCAACATTTTGCACATATTGCCTGCAAAGCTGTTCCAGCGACAGGTCGTCGTGGTTATCGGCGATCACCCCTATCGAAGTCCGACTGGACATCAGTGTCGTGACGGCTCCAGCTCGTTTTTGCTTCCAGGTGTCTTTGCCTTCAGTGTCCAGAGTGAATCCATCATGGCAATGTTTGGCCGAAGCAACGCGGTAACCCTTTCGCGTCAGAATCGAAATCAACTCGACAATGCAGCGCGTCTTGCCGGAATCCGAATAGCCAACGACTGTCACGATTGGAATTGAAGCCATAACGTTCGATCACACTTCAGCACATGAAAATTCCGAATCTTCATCAACGGCAAGAACCGGCAGATTGAGTTTCGGAGATTGGTCATGTTTCGGACCAACGCGCGCCAGCAAGGCTTTGCCCGCCAACGCCAGATATTCGACGCCGGAATGTTCCAGCGAAGTGGCGAGCGGTTCGGTCATCGCCGAAAGGTGTTCGTTGATGAACTGTTGAGCAGCTTCGCGCGTGACGGCGGCGTGTTCGTCGTCGCCGCTTGCTGCGGCGTAAACCTCTTTCAATTTCAGATACGCAATGAATCCCGTTTCGACCGAAACGTGATCGGGCGCTTCAATCTTCGCTGCCAGCGCCGGTTGATAGGCAAAGGCTTCGTAATAACTGGAAAGCTCCGACAGCAAATATCCCGGTTGCACCCAATCGCGATAACTGATTTCGCGCCCCGGAGCTGGCCCGCCAGGGCCGAAGATCGAATGAAACAAACCTTCGCTTGCCTCCTGTCGTGCGAAGTCAGTCGCCGCTTTCAAGTCAGCGTCTATGACTTCCGCCGCCAATGATTCCACCTGTTCACGCCAACCGGGCGTTGGACATTCAAAAAACAGGCTCAGCAACCGCCATTCAGCGGCCTCACCCAGCAATTTGTTTTGAGTCACAGCCGTAGCCGTTGCGGTGGTCATTTTGCTTCCGCTCCTTTCATCAGAAGGGGAACCCAGCCGGTTCGCATCTTGCGCGCGCCGGTTTCGTTGTGCGCGCCTTCCCACACAGCAAAAGCGACTTGCGTCCGCACGCCCGGAGCCAATCCATTCGGCAGTTTGCGCGTGATGACGACCGACCAACCTTTGTCGGATTTCGCGCCTTTACCTTTTGAACCGGCAGGAGGCGCGGGTGAAAGCGTGCCAGGACCGTCGGCAATCAAATCCTCGACCGAAGCTTCCCGCGCCCCTACGCGACGATTGCCCACAGCCCGCGCTGGAGCGTATCGCGTCGCCATTTCCTGCTGCGCAGCGGAGCCTTTTTCCAGCGAGTTGGCTTCAAACGGATACCCATTGATGCTGGCGTTTGGATAAATCTCTTTCAGCGAATCCGGGCGACCATCAACTGAAGCCTGCCAATCGGCGCGCCAGTAAGTGATTTCAACAGTTTTACCTTGTCCGCCCATTTGCGGATCGGGAACATTGGCTTCGAGCTTAGCGGGAACCTGCACGGCACAAGCATCCATAAATCGCGCCGGGCCAGGCACATCGTTCTTTGTCGGATCATCCCATTCCAATCGGAACGCGACTTCAGTTCCATTGGTGATGGCTCGCACGCGGACTTCAGCGGTCGAAGCTTTCATCACTCTAGGTTCAACCAAATCCTGCAACAGCAATTTGGCTGGATGTTCGGGCGCGTTGTTCCAGGCCGCGTCGGTGGGCGCAGCGGGAACAGTTTTCGCTTGAACGGCCACGACTTCGGTAGTCGTGGCAATGGCGCTACGACAGCCTGAAACCGCCAAACTGAACAAGGCCAGCACAATAAGTAGTCGAATGGTGTTGTTCATACAATTGCCTCCTTATGGACAATTCGTGCGCGTAATCTGATAAAGTCGGTCATATGGTTGCCGCACGTGAACCGGTTCTTTGATTGGCACACGCACGACTTCGCTGCCGTCGTCTTTCATGCCACTGACAAAATCTCCCTGTCGTCGCCACCGAGTCATCATCTGTTCTGACGAACCGAACAGTGCCAGCAATCCTTGCAAATCAGGATCGTTCGGCGCGTTGCGATAAGTTTTCACCGCATCGTCAACGCCGGGGCCGAACATCTGTTTTGTGAACGAATGCGGCACGTGAATCGGCGGGATGTAATAAACATTCGGCTCCAAACCGAGTTGCGGGAATAGCGGCAGAGCGACTTTGCGAATGTGAACCAGGTAATCAATTGGGTTGTCCGCCTGCGCTTTGTCAGGTGTGTTGATAAATCCCGCGAGTCGAATCTTGCCAATGCAATTTTCAAAACATTGCGGCTGAATGCCTTGTTCGATTTTCGGGAAACAGGCGATGCACTTTTCCGAAGTGCCTGTCATCGAATTGAAAAAGACTTTTTTGTACGGGCAGCCTTTGACGCATTCCTGATACCCGCGACAACGCGATTGATCCACCAGCACAATGCCGTCTTCAGGGCGTTTGTAAATCGAACCGCGAGGGCACGAAGCCAGACACGCCGGATAAGTGCAGTGATTGCAGATGCGCGCCAGGTAATAAAACCAGGCCATGTGTTGCGCCATGTGCTGCAAGGAATAACTGGCTCCGCCATCAACCTGCCCGGAGCAATCGTCTTCGCCGACGTTCGGATAGGCGTAATCCTGATCTTCAGGCCGCCAACCCAGCACGCGCTCACCCGCCGGAGCCGATTCAAAAATCGTTTGGCCTTCGTAAGTGTGTAGCTTCTGACCTTCGTATTCCTTCTCGCTCCATTTCTGGCCGTCCAGCATTTCCAGCAACTTCAAATCCCAGGCCAGTGGATAAAAGCCGTAGGGCTTGGTTTCGACATTGTTCCAGAGCATGTATTCCTGCCCAACGCCAGAAGTCCAAGTCGTCTTACAAGCCAGCGTGCAGGTCTGGCAGGCAATGCATTTGTTGGTATCAAACACCGCTGCGAATTGTTTATTCGGGCGACTTTCGGGATACCAGTACGACATTTCTCTGCCGAGTTGCCAATTGTGTACACGAGCCATGATTGATCCTCCGTGTGTCAGTAGCCCGACCGTTAGGAAGGGCTGGGTTGTGAGGTCAGGCCCTCCCTTACGGTCGGGCTACTGACACCGTGTCTATTCGCTGACAAAACCGCCAGCCAGATATTTCTGCATCGCTTCGGATTCGTATTTCGGTCGAATGCCAAGTTCCGCCGGACGCCAGAGTTCGTGACCTTCAATGCCGCCGGGTTCGGCCTTCGTGATCTTGACGAAGGATTCGCGCGGCGCTCCGGTCGGACAATGCGTGTCGGGCAGAAAGCCTTTGCCGATGCCCTGGCCAAACAATCCTTTGCGAACCAGTGAATCGGTCATCAAAGTCGGTTTCAGCCAGCCGCGCGTCGCCGATTGATGCGAGCCGGAACGGAACATCGCCTGGTAATTGGTGCGCGGATTTTTGGCCAATCCGTCGGCGCGCTCCTTTTGTCCCTGCACTGACCCCGGCGTTGCGGTATACATGTTGAACCACATTCGCGTCACACCTCGCGGAGTGCCGGGGTAATACCGAGCGCGGCATAACAGGCGCGCGACTTCGTAATCTTTCTTGTTGTTCTGCCAGCCACGGAACGGGCGGTCTTCAGGATCGGCGTCAATCCAGACGTAATCTCCGTCTTGCACTCCAATTTCACGGGCGTCGGTGGGATTGATGTCCACATAACCTTCGGTGACGAATGGTTTGCGTTTGTCACGACGGTACAAATCACCGAAAGGGCCGAACAACACTGCGATCATGTCCACGTCCACCGGTGTGGTGTGCGAACCATGGCGGAATTTCGGCGTATGGAAGATGAACTTGTAACCGTCTTTCATCAGCGGATGCGCGGTCTTTTTGGCTTCCGCCCAGGTGTAAACCACGTTGCGCCCGCAGCGCGTTTCGCACGACAAGTCATCCCGTTTGACGCCGTATTTTTCCGGCCCGTCGGGACGCATCGCTTCGTGTTTAGGCGCGATGATGATGTTGGGTTCGTAAAACGTGGAATCCACAGGTTCACGATGTACGGGCAGGTTTTCGCCGGCTTCGATGAATTCGTTTTCCTCGCGGTACATTTCCAGGCGACCACTCTTTGTGTACCACGGAGTCGAATCGGTGACTTGATCGAAACCGACTGCTTTTGGCGTCGTTCGGCTGTTCATCAGCGCAGGCACGCCAGCCAGAGCTTTGGCTTCCAGGTCTGTGAACTTGTAACCCTTGGTGTTGGTCGAATGATCCAGCACTCTTTGCAGGTAAACATCCGTGCGATTTTCGCGAACGAATTTCCAGTAATCATTGAAGCGCTTGTCACCAGTCAGTTCGGCAAGTTTTGAACTGACCAGCGCCAGAACTTCAATATCGCCCATCGTGTTGAAAATGCGTGGAATCGGCGTGCGCGGAAACACAGACAAAAACGGATTCGTCACCGAAGCGGTCATATCGGGATGCTTCATCTCCGCCCACGAATCCACGCCGAACACCACATCCGCCCACTCGCATGAAGCCGTCCACCACCATTCCTGCACCGCGATCATTTCAATGCGCGGCAGCACGTTAATGACTGTGTTGTAGTGCCATTTGACGTTCCCCAAAATTGAATTGGCATTGGCAAACCACAGCGTTTTGGTTGGCGTCGGCATGTGCGTCGCCCCCGTCAGCAGCTTGTTGCCAACGCGCAGCGGATGATCTTCGTGGTTGTAATAATGCGCCGATTCAGCCTTCCAATACTGCTTTGGACGCGCAGGTTTCGTCGGATCGAGTTCGATGTCGAAGGGGTTTTCGTTGATGTACTGCGGGCAGCCATTGAACAACGCCACACGATAATTACCCGCGTACGAACCGACGTTGCCGCCGATCTTGCCGACGTTGCCGGTTAGCGCCGCCAGCAAAAAGATGTCGCGGTCCTTGTTGTCGTTGTTGAAAAACTGATTTGGCCCCATCCCGGTGGCAAAGAGCGTCGTGCCGGGATTTTGCGCGAAATGGCGGGCGAGCGATTCAACCGCAGCCGCAGGCGCCCAGGTGATTTCTTCAACGGTTTTAGGGTCGAAGTGCGCGGCGTATTCCTTGACTAGATCAAAGACCGGACGGCAGCGAACTTTTTTGCCGTCGGCCAAAGTGACTTCGATGGAACCATCCAGCAGCGCGTCACCGACTTTGGAATTTTTGCCGACTTCATCGCGCGTCATCATCTTGGGTGAATTGCTGGCGCGATCCCACCAAACGTAATCGCCCCACTCACCGCGCAGTTTTTCAGTCGTGTAATTCTGCGAAGTTTGCGCCGCCGGAGGCGGTTCTTTCTCTTCCGGTTTCAGCACGACAGTGTTTTTCAAACCGGATAGCCCCTGCCCAAACACGTCCTGAGCGCGCAGATACTTCAGCGTGTCCACACGCACCAGCACAGGCATATCCGTCCATTGCCGCACGTATTCTTTGTCCCACAGACCTTCGCGGATGATGACGTTGGCAAATCCCAGCGCCAGCGCAGGCGTCGTGCCGGGACGAACGACCACCACATCGTCACCTTTGCTGGAAGTTGACGAATACTCACAAGCGATGACGACAACACGCGTGCCTTTCAATCGCGCTTCGGTCAGCCAATGCGCGTCAGGCATTTTGGTGGCGATCCAGTTCATGCCCCAGACGACGACGGTTTTGGCATGCTCAACGGCGGACAAATCAAACTCGACGGTTTGTTGTCCTGTCACCATCGGATGGCCAGGTGGCAGATCGGTGTGCCACGAATAATTGTCGAAGCCTTTTCCGCCGACTGCTTTGTCCGGGCCGACTTTGCGAATGTGCGCATCAAGCAGCGCCATCGAATTCGCCATTCGATACAAACCGAAGACACGCGTCATCCCCAACAGCGGCATGCCGCCACGGAATTTCAGCACCTGCGTGCCGACGCCACCTGTAGCTTCAATTGTGGCTTCGTCGTAATGCTGAGCTTTCAAGCGCTGTTTGCCAGCGTCTCCGGTGTAAGTTTCGGCGATGTTTTTCAACGCAGCGGCAACGATCTTCGCGGCTTCGTCGTGGGACATTCGCACCCATTCGTCGCGAGCGCGCTGGAAATATTCTTCAGGTGCGCGGCCATCTTTGCCGCGCGGGAATCCGGCTTCGTACCAGCGTTTGAACCCTGCGCGTACCATCGTTTGATTGATGCGCCGGTCGCCGTAAAAACGCCGCGTCAACGCCAGACCTTTTTGGCAAACGCGCGGATCCCAACGATGCGAAGAGCCTTTGCCGTTCAAATCCTTTGCTTCGCCGTAACGCATTGTGGGGCCAATGCGCGTGATGACGCCTTGGCGCACGTACGCATTCAGCAAACAGTTGTGCGTGTCGTTCGGAGCACAGGTGAAAGTGTATTTGGAATCGTATTTCCACAAGTCGCGATACACACGTTCCCAGCCGCGATCCGGGTAAGCCGCCAGCGGATTGGTCACCGCTTCTAGCGCCCAGGCATTTGTTGCCGAAGCGGCTAATGCTCCGAAACCGGCAGCCGCGACAGTTTGTAGAAAATCTCGTCGAGATAGTTCTTGTTTCATAACTTCACTTTGCCTCCCAGGAACGAATGTAAGTAACGATGGCTTCGATCTCAGTCTGAGTCAGTGCGCGCCGCACCGGCGAAGGATCGAGAAAGCCTTTCATCGCTGTGCCGCGACGGCCTTTGCCGATGGTTTCGACGAAAAACCTGTCATTGGCGGATGAAAGCAGAATCTTGTTATGCAGCGCCGGGCCCTCGCCGCCTTCGCCTTTTTGTCCGTGGCAGCCGGAACAATTCGCAGCAAAAAGTCTCGCGCCCGTCGCTGCGTCGCCTTTGACCCAGCGCTTTGGATTTGTGTCGGTTATCACTGCCATGTTGCCGCCGAGCTGGCGCAAGTACGCGACGACACGTTGAATCTCTTCCGGCTTTAGCCCAGCCTCGGTTGACCCCGCTGACAACCATGCTGGCATCTTGCGACCGGGGCGACCTTGCTTGATGGTTTCGGTGATGAATTCATCCGATGCGAGTTGCAGAAAATCTTGTCCGGCAATGGCGGGGAAAGGTGGAATGCCCGGATACCGAGCGCCTTTGCCGTCGGCTCCGTGGCAACCCGCACAGATGGCGCTGAAGATCGTTGCGCCGTCGGTGGCGAATTCGCGCGCGCCAAATCGCGCAACACTGACGCGGTCTTTTGGCAAAAAAGCGCCCGGCAATTCACGACGCCGAAGCGACAGCACGTACATCGTCAGCAAATCAATTTGCTTTTCATTCAAGCCCATCATGGGCATTTGCGAACCCGGCACGATGCCCAGCGGCGAGCGGAAGTGTTCGCCCAACCAGTTCGACAAAATCGGCGCGCCCGGCACGTGCGTGAAATTCAGCTGGCCCGGGTCGCGTTCGCCGGCGCGCGACAGGTCAGTCGCAGCATCGCCGCCGACGCCGCTGACTTTGTGGCAACCTAAACAGCCCAGCGAATTGAACTGAGCTTTGGCTTCGATCAGTTTTGATGCGCCGACACGCGTCGCCAGATAATCACTCAGAGCCGCGCGGTCAGCGTCGTTGATTGCGCCGAAGGAATTCTTCCACGGCAATTCGGAAGCTTGTTCGTGCCGCTGCAAATGCGTGTCGTACCAATTCGCGGCATAACCTCTGACACCTATGTTCGATAGGTCAGGGCCTTCCATTCCGCCGCCACCCGGTCGAATCGTGCCGCCACGGCCTTCGACGCGGTGGCAGGCGTAACAATCCAGCCGTTCAAACGCGCTGCGTGATTTTTCCAAGCCCGCAATGTTGGGCACGTTCAGCGAACTGTGACAGGTTCCGCATCCGGCGTAGCTGTATTTCATCGGCAACATCGGCTGCGGCCAGAAATGCACCGCGCCGTGCGCATCGGCTTTTTCCGTTGCGCGGCCTTGCCCGCCGTGGCAAGTCGTGCAGCCGTAATCGGCGGTTTGATGCACTACGTTTTTGTGCGCGGCAGTCACTGCCGGACCGGTCATGCCTGTTTCGCCCGGAGCCATGCCTACGTGGCAGGAAACGCAGCGGTCGGAAATACCCAGCGTCGGATTGACGATTTGCCGTAAGCGCACATCCAGCGCGCCTTCGGTCGAGCGCGAAGCTTTTTGAATGCCTCGCCATTCCTTGCCGAAGTTTTCCTGCCCGGCGGCGACAAACAACAACAGAAACACGCCCAGGCTAGACCAAAGCAACAGATGTTTGTTCTTGTTCATAACGTCCTTATGGGTGCGCACGCGTCCTCGCGTGCTGCCGATGGCAAACCCGGCACGCGTGGGCGCGTGCGTACCCAGTCAATGCTTCGGCCAGTCCGCTGGCGACCAGAAAAATTCCCAATTTGGCCCGCGGAAATAGGTGCCGATAATCGTCAACACGATGAAGCCACACAGAAACACGGTGAATAATCCCAACGCTCCGGCGCGAGTGGAGTTGTAACGACGCACCAGCCAGACCGAATACAACCCGTAAACCAGTGTCAACACCGTCCCTGGATTGATCAGGGTGATGACCAGTTGCGGCACGTGCGGGAACCATTCCCGAATCCAGCCGAAGCGGATGATGAAGGCTTCGATCAAAATTGAAGCGCCGAAACCGACAATCATCGCTTGTTTAACGAGCGGCCAGCCGCCTTTGCCGCCGAACCATTCGCCGGTTCCTTGCTCTTCGCGATCCAAAAACGGAATCAGTCCCAGGCCGATGATGACGACCGACGGAATGCCGATACCACCCATAAAGGCTGAGAACGCGACCATCTCCTGCAAACCCAGGAAGTACCACGGCGCTTTGGCGGGGTTTTCCGGCACTGCCGGGTTGGCCAGTTCTTTCAGCGGTGCGTCGGAAATCAGGGACAGGCCAATGCAAATCAACGTGGTCAGCATCAACACCGCCAGTTCGGCGTAAAACAAATGCGGCATCGAAGGCACGGTGTTTTCCGGCCCACGTCCAACAACGGGAGTTTTGCCTTTGACGATGGCGGCCAGTTGATAAGTCTTTTTCGGAGCTTCAGTAAAAACCGGATAAGTTTCAGCGCTGCGCGGTTCCAATCGGGCGTCGGCATCCACCGGGCGAACCATTCCGCCGTCTTTGCGAATGCGCCAGAAATGCACAGCCATCAACGCCACCAACGCCAGCGGCAGCACCATCACGTGCAGCAGGTAAAATCGAATCAGGGCTTCGTCGCCGACGATGTCCGAACCCAGCAGCAACAGTTTCTGAAATCCGCCGGGATCGAATGAATCCGTCAGGTTCAGAGCGTCGGTGACTTCGCGAGGCGATTGCGCAATGTTCGCTCCAATGGTGATCGCCCAATAAGCCAATTGATCCCACGGCAACAGGTAACCGGTGAACGACAGCCCCAGCGTGATGACGAACAAGCCCATGCCGATCAACCAGTTGAATTCGCGCGGACGCCGATACGCCGCCGTGTAAAAGGTTCTGGCCATGTGCAGGATCACGGCAACGACCATGACGTTAGCCGCCCAGCGGTGAATGTTGCGAATGAAGCGTCCGGTGGGAACGACGAAATGAATGTCTTTGATCGAATCGTATGCGGCGTCGGGGTAGGGCTTGTAATAAAACATCAGCAAAACGCCGGTTACCAAGGTGATCAAAAACGCCGCCGTCGTGGCAATGCCCAAACCCATCGTCGTCGTCCAACGCAGATTCCAGCGATGCGTTCTGACTGAATGCAGATGCAAAAAGACGTTGCCGAAAACAAAGGTCGAACGCGTGCGATCCGTCGTCGGTTTGCCACTGCGAAACATCGCGTCCAGCAAGCGGCGCGGAGCCGCCAGCAAATTGTGGCGGAAGACCTGCAACGCCGAATGTTCGCCAATCATTGGAGCTTTCATGCCTTCTCCTTTGTTCCCGGCGGGACTTTGGTGTCTTCATCCACCACCCACGCCCCGCCTTTGTTGCTGACTTTCAGCCAGGCCAGCGCTTTGGGCGCGGGGCCGCGTGTGACTTCGCCGTCCATCGCGAAACGCGAACCGTGGCAGGGGCATTCAAAGCCTTCAGTCGTTGGTTTCACCACGCAGCCCAAATGCGTGCAGACGGTGGAAATGGCGTGGACGCCTTCGCCGTCGCGGAACATCGCCACAGCGCGACCGGGCGGTACAAAGACTTCGCCAGCGGCAAGCGAATCGGGCAGGGTCACGCTGAACTTTTTCGACGGCGACGATAGCACCGCCGCTTTGGGCAGTTTCAACATCCCAAACACTGAAAAGAGCAACGCGCCCGCCATCGTCCACAACGCTGACAGTCCCAGAAAATCGCGGCGCGGCATCGGATCAGGATCGAGACGGGATTGCGGTTTACCGGCTTTGACAGTCATACCGTCCTCCAGAAGGTTGAAAAGCTGATGCGTTCCATCGTGATCGCATCGGCAGGACAACGCTGCGCGCACAACGCGCAGCGAATGCAGCGGTCTTCGTCTTTCAAAATGGCAGAGTTTTCGCCAAGGTCTGCGCCTTCTCCCAGTGTATTCTGGATTGCGGCGGCCAGATCGCCGTTGAGCGCCAGGCTGTCCAGCGAAACCAGTTTCAGGCATTCGGTTGGGCAAACATCGGCGCAACCTCCGCACAGCACACAGCGTTCGCCGTCAAACACCGGCGTGACGCCGCAATCCAGACAGCGCGAGGCTTCGCGCATCGCTTCAGCGCCGGTGTAGCCGGTCTCGACGACGACTTCAGGATGATGTAAGCGCTCTTCGGGATGAATGACGGGAACTGCCGTGCGGCGCAATGATTCGTAGCCGCGTTCGCGCCGATAGTGTTCCAGGATGTTGTGTGCCGAAACCGAATCGCTGGTGAGTGTGCGTCCGGTGACGAATTGATAAATCGAACGCGCCGCCGCCTTGCCCGAAGCCACCGCGTCAATCAGCAAGCGTGTGCCGTGCGCCAGATCGCCCGCGACGAAAACGCCCTTGCCCGTGGTGGTCAATCGCGCAGGATCAACTTTCGGCCAGCCAGGGCGCATCATTTCGATATCCTCGCCGCCGTCTTCCAAAAACTTCAACGCTGGCGCCTGACCGACGGAAAGCAGCACAGTGTCGCAGGGAATTACGTCCGTGATTTGATCGTCGTACTGTGGCGAAAATTTTTTGTCTGCGTCGTAAACCCGCGTGCATTTACGAAAGCACGCACCGGTTACTTTGCCGTCGCCGTCACGCAGAATTTCCACCGGCCCCCAGCCGTTGTGACGTTCAACACCTTCTTCGTCGCCTTCCATAATTTCGACGGTGTCGGCGGGCATTTCTTCCAGGCTTTCCAGCGAAACCAGATGCACGCGCGCCGTTCCCGCCAAGCGTGCCGCCGTGCGTGCCGTGTCGTAAGCAATCTGGCGCAACACGCTTCGCGCCACGTCATAAGCGACGTTGCCGCCGCCGATGACGACGATTTCGCGGCCAATGTCCAGCCGTTCACCCAGTGAAACCGCACGAAGCAAATCCACGCCGCCAAACACGCGAGGGCCGTTTTCGCCCGGCAGGCCCAAGGCCCGCGAAGCTTTCGCGCCGACGGCAATCAACACGGCGGCAAAATCGCGCCGCAAATCGGCGAAAGAAACATCGCGACCTATCGCCACGCCGCAGCGAATTTCCACGCCAAGCGCCTGGATCACCGCAACTTCTTTTTGAATCAATTCCCGCGGCAAACGATAGGCAGGAACTCCGACGGCCAGCATTCCCGCCGCAACAGGTTCGGTTTCAAACGCGACAGGTGCAAATCCAAGCAAGGCTAAATCGTGCGCGGCAGCCAATCCCGCAGGCCCCGCGCCAATGATGGCAATGCGTTCACCATTGGCTTTGGCGATGCGACCATTCATGCACGAATGCAATAGCGCCGCGATTTCTTCAGTATTGGCGGCCACGGGCGGAATGAAGGATTGAACGGCTTTCAGCACTTCGGCGGTCGGACGGGCTTCGGGGCCGGCCTGGTCACAGGCGAATCGTTTCAAGGCGCGAATCGAAACCGGGCGGTCGTTGGCGACGAAGCGCCCGTCATCATCCACACGCGGAACTTTGCCACGCCGGCAAGCGGCTTCGCACGGCGCGCCGCAAATCCGCCCGCAAATCGAAGCAAATGGATTGGGGCCGCGCGCGATCAAATAGGCTTCATCAAATCGGCCTTCGGCAATGGCGCGAACGTAACCGCGCGCATCGGTATGCACGGGACAGGCCACCTGACAGGAGATCAATCCTTGATGATAATCGTCACCCGGAACTTGAATATTCAGCTTTTCCATCCTGACTCCTACTCGCCGCACCGCAGCAATAGACAAAAATTCCCCTGCACATTGTCCCAAAGGCCAATGCGGAAAATTCCTTAGTCAGTTGTGTTGAATTGCGTTTACTTACTCAGTTATTGCGTAAAATCAGTTTTTTCCTGCTTGTCTGGCTTCTTTTCTGCAACCCTCGTTCCAGGCGGAAAGACGAGTGCGGTTAATTGTCTCGCTGAAAATACGCGGGCAAATTGGTTTTGGTCGAACGAAGAATTTCGAGAACGGCTTTGCGATCTTCCGGCGCAATTGCCAGAAGTTCTTTGTCTTTGGTTTGGCCGGTCAACGCCAGCCAAAGCTGTTTATACAAGTGATCGAGCGCCAGTTTGGGCAGCGCGTCGAACGCTTCGGAATAAATCAAATAGCTGCACGGATAACGAAACAGTTTTTTTTGCAAATCCAAATCACGCAACGAACGCCCTTGCTTGTCACGTTTGCCCACAGCGGAAAACTCTTTG
>DAOMFR010000175.1:7051-13316 GCA_035429885.1 Blastocatellia bacterium | reverse complement strand
TTCACTCCGGCGCAGACTCCGGCCAGCCGAGCCAGAAACTCACTGCCGCCCGTGCCCAGCATCCGAAGCAGCGACAGGTTCTCTACGGCATCAAGTGGCCCGGCAAGCAGCACCGCCCAGGAAAGGAAGGCTCCCACCACAGCCATTTTGTTGAAGGCGGAACCGGCCAGCATTGCGCACGCCAGCGACAGCGTCAGCGGGTAAAACACCAGAAAGCCGAAATCCAGCAGCAATTGCTGCCGAGCCGTTTCCTTCATTGAAGCCCAGGAAGTCAGGATGGAATCGGCCTGCGGTTTCGTCCAGGCAAATTCATACGACAGGATTCCGCTGGGCGCGGCAGAGGTTCGGAGCGGTTTCCCTTGGCAGGTCAGCAGGCAAGCAAACAACACGGTTCCCGCCAAGAGAAAGGAAAACAAGGGCCATCGGTACGACGAAGCGAACCACGAAAACGGATGTGACATCGGGAAGACTCCTTTTGAGGATTTGGGCACGTCAATAATCGTACACGTGCTCAATCGTGTAGCCGGAATCGCTGAGCCTGGACAGCGTCTTGCTCAGAGATTCGACAGGAACCACCAGGACGATTCGGTTGAGCGACGGTTCGGTCAGAACCGGTTGGGAAAAGAGCAATTGATCTCCGTCGGCAGGCGACCAGCTTTTCGGAACCAGCGCGCAGACCAAAATCACCGAACGGTTTCCGGCAATTTCCTGAAACTGGCTGCCGCGTTTTGCCAGCGTCAGGCTGTAGGTTCTAAACAAATCATAGCGCGGCAAACTGACCAGCGCCGATCCATCCGGAAACTGTTGCAAGACTTTCAGGTCCGGCAATTCGGTTTCGATTCCGGCGGGTAACCGGTCAAGGACGGCAACGGTCAAATCAATCGTCGGATCGTAACTCGCCTCGGTCATTTTTTTGATGAACCAGGCGTAGCCCGCTTTGACGGCGTATTCGGTGGTCAGCGCATATTTGCGCTCCCATTTGCGCAGCATGTCCGGTCCCCAAAAACTGGTTTCCTTCCACAACCGCACCAACTTGTCGAAGAAATCAAACCGATAAAACGGTTGCTGGCGAATGAAGTCCACATAATCCTGCGCGGCCTTTGCGGCGAACTGATCTTCTTCCGTCATTCCGTGGGTTTGCGTCAGAGCAGTCAGGCGACCAATCAGCGTTTCGTAGGCCGAGCGCACCGCATATTCGACGGTCGTGCTGGCGCTGATGACGACGATCATGACGTGATAGCCGATGTTGAGCGGGTATTTGTTGTGCGTCGCTTTGATGACTTCGCCATAACTTTGCCAAAGCTGGCGCGTGTGTCCAAGAAACGGAAATTCGCTGGGCGGTTGGGTTTTCACCAGCGTCGCGTATTCGGCGGGACTGCTGACTAAATACCATTCCGGATAGGTCAGGAAGGTTTGCTCCGTTCCGCGCTGATGCTCTTTGGGCGTTAGCGCAAGGTTTTGCCCGCGAACAATGAAACTACTCAGGAAGAAACTGACGAGCAACAAGTGAATCGTGATGCAGTGAATGAGACGGAACTGTTTCGCCCACGAAGGCACACGAAGGCGACACGAAGCAAACAAGAAGCTGATTGGTTTTCTTCGTGAACCCTTCGTGTGGCTTCGTGGGGAAAAGAAATTCATGAACGCTTTGGCGGGAATCTTCATTGGGCGAACTCCTGGAGTTTTCGGAACGCCATCAGCACGTTGTCCGAAGGGTCATTGGCTTGCAACAGACGATGGCCAGTATCTTGAAACCCAGCGGATTCCAACCGTTGCACCCAGTCTTTCACGGATGCAAAAAACCGCAACTCTTGCTGGTTCACGTCCCACGACGCTCCCAGCCCGGCGTTGAACACGGTATGCGCCAGCGAAACAAACGCATTCATTTCCGGCGAACTCACGTCATGATCGCGCACAATGAAGATTCCGCCGGGACGCAAAATCCGGTGAATGGAGCGTAAAAACGGAGCCAGCTTTTCCGGTTCCATGTGATGCAAGCCGACATAACACGTCACCAAATCCATGCTGTTGTCCGCGATGGTTGAGCTGATCGGGGCGTAATTCTCAAGCGAAACCCACGTGCCGAGCTTGCCGAGTTGGCCGCGTTCGATGATGTCCACCGGCGAATTCGACGGCGGCACATCGTGGAGCAAAATCATCGGGCCACGAAAGCGCAGGTGTTTGCGCAAGGTGCTGACGTATCTTCCGGTCGTTCCAATTTCGACGTACCCATCAATGTCGCGTTTGTCGCCAAGCAGGCCCAGCGTTTGCCGCATCATTTCCTGTTTCTGTTTTTTCAGCGACGGCAACGCGTAACTGAAATCGGCCAGCATCGGTTTGATCGTCGGCAGTTTTTGCTGCACGTGGCGGTAAATCGCTTCGTCGCTCTGATGCAGGACGCAGGCTTCTTTGATCAGCGTGTGAAAGCGATCTTCGGGATACAGGCGGAAGATGTTTTGCAAAAAGCGATAAAACCCGTCGTGCCATTTCACCTCGGAAAACACGGAGTGAAATTCCGAAACGGGAGCTTCGGCGTTGGCTTCAGGTTGAAGCGTCGGCACGTAGTATTTGTCCCACAACACATTTCGGAACCGACATTCGGGATCGAGCTTGCGCTTGAGTGCAAACAACTCTTTGGCTCGCGGAAAAGCTTGATGAAATTGTTCAGGCGTCGCGTGCGCCTGGTACGGCAGGTAATACGCTCCCCCAACGCTCAACGCGGCATCAATCAATTCTCGCGTCCAGACACCGACGCGGTTTTTGGCGTTTTCGCGCGTGCGCTGTTTGTAATACAGCACAAAGGCGAAAGTTTCCTGCCGCGCCCACGCCAGCATTGAGCCCGGATCGGCGTGCGCATGCCGCACAGAAACATTGAGCGCATTGACACGATGGCGGCTGAGAATTTCCGCCATTTTCGGGACGAACTCATCAAACCGTTCCACCGGCACGAAGTATTCCTGTAAAACATAGGTGCGATGTTTTCTGGATGGCGGTTCCAGCATTGCAGCATCGTATCCGGCTTCGAAATTGCGCCAATGCACTTTCGTCCGCAGGTACACCAACGGGTCAATCAAATATTCCCGCCGCCACTTTCCAAACGGTGTTTCGGTAATCGCCCACAGAAAGTAATTTTCCAGCGGATAGGCTCGTTTGTGTGGTTGCAACCGATACGGCGTCGTCACAGGCTTTTTTGTTTCGATCCAGGTTTCGCACCGAGCTTTGGTGTGATGGGGCGGATACAAATCGGCGTTATGAAACACTGTTTCGCGCGAATCACGGACAAATTTGCGAAAGTATGCGGCATATTCGCTAGCCGGAAGCTTCACGGAAATCCGTTCGACTCGTTTGTTTTCGGCCAGTTCCAGTTCCGCTTCGACGATCACACCCAAGCCTCCATAACCGCCGATGGCTCCGTAAAACAATTCCGGGTTCTGGGTTGGACTGGCTTCCACCAAATCACCGTTTGCCAGAACCATCGCAATCGCACGAACCGACAGAATCAACGGGCCTAATCCGATGTACCGGCCATGCACATTCACGCTGAGCGATCCGCCCACCGTGAAGTTGGCGTACGTTTGCATGATCTTGATGGACAAGTTGTGCGGATCAATGAACTTTTGAATGTCGCACCAGCGAATGCCGGTTTGCACGCGAATCGTTCGGCGCAACGGTGAAAACTCCACCACTTGATTGAAGCTGCGCATGTCCAGGTGCAGGCTGCCGGGACTGGCAGTTTGGCCGCCCATGCTGAACCTGCCGCCCCCGATAGAAATCGGACCGTTGGTGCGCCGGATGGCGTCTTGAATTTCTTCGATGGTGGTTGGCTTGGCGATTGCCCAAACGGAAATGGGGTTCAGTCCTGTGACGTCGTTGATGATGTGTTGTTGTTCTGGCATAGGATTTAGATCAGATTTTAGCCGCCTTTGGGATTAACCACGGGGAGCACGGAGAAAGGCAAAACAAAGAAACAGCTCCCTCAATTCCCCCGTGATCCCGGTGTTCCCCGTGGTTTTTCATTTTCGTAAACGCAATTGCAAACCACTCTAAGGTCGCTATTGGCCGACTGTCAGGTAATCGGCACGATAATCCAGCGGGTCATCGCCATAGTGATTTTCGCCGGGAGTTCCTCTCAGAAAGCCTGTCTCAAACAAAATCCAGAGAGGGCCAAGCACTGGAATCAGAACCAGCAAAAACCAAAGCGGAGATTTGCCGCGGTCTTTCAATCGTTTGGTGATCACGGCGGCCAATGCCCAGAACAATGGCAGGTAAAGCACCAGCGAAGCGGATCGCCCCAACATCGATTCAATCGCGACCATCAATACGACAAACACGATGGCCAGCGACAAAATTGCCAGCCAAAACGTCGAACGCGGAATGCGCCCGCTAAACGACAAAAGTAATCGGCGAAGTTTCATAAGGTGAATTCAAGCGGAGAGCGCCGCCATTCCAAACTCAGCGGCAACGGCCAACAGGGTTGTTGATATCTGGCAAGTCTGTTTTTCAGTTTCTTGCTGAGCGGCATGGAGCGATCTCCTGCGATTAGAGTAGTACAGCTTGGTTGATTCGGCTTTGTGTATAACGCGGCGGAGTATAATTTCGCGCCGTCGGCGGCGCAATCTTTTGGCTGAAATTGAACGAAGAGATTAGCGATGAGTCAAAACGACGGTGTTGCCTTCAGTCATTAGCGTGCGAAAGACGCCAGGCGTCATGCCGCTGAACCGTTTGAAGATGCGTGTCAGATGGCTTTGGTCGGAAAAACCTGCCGCTTGAGCAATTTCCGTGAGTGGCAATTCCAGGTTTCCCAACTGCTGAGCTGCGAACTGAACTCGAAGTTGTTGATGATACTCGCCAATCGTTTGGTGATGAAATTGGCGGAACACCGCCGCCAGATGCACCGGATGGACTCCTGCTTCGGTGGCCAGTTCGCCGGTTGTCAGGTTCTGCTGGAACTCGGCCCGCAATCGTTCGACGATTCGATTCAACCAAACTGGCGGACGCTTTTCGTTCGGCATTTGCTGCCGCGTGGCAATCGCCAGCATTTCCAACATCACACCTTCGATCACCAGCGGCGAAGCAACCTGGGCTTCGCGATGTTCTCGATACAGCCGCATCGCCAGCCAGACCAATCCACCTCCGTTCGAGTCGTACAGCGATTCCGGCACGGCGGCAAATTCGCGCAACCGATCCAGCCAGGAATTTTGGACTTCAACAGTAAAAAACTTTCCGCCCTTTTGGCCGATCTCGTCGCGATGAGAAATTCCCGGTGGATGCCAGGTGATGGTCATTGGGGCGTATTCGATCGTGCGGGTTCTGTAAAATTCCTGATAGCCGCCATCCAGCAACAAACTGAAAAACCCTAACTCGTGCGAATGGTGCGGTAAGAGTTTGCCTTCGTGGTGAACAAGATCCGAAAGAATCAGTCCGGAAACTTGCTGTTTAACAACCGACCGGCCATAAAATTGCCCCGGATTCAGGTGCGAGTTCGTTGTATTGGAGTTCTGTTGGGCCATAGCGTGAGTGCATACGTTCGAATGGCGTTGCCTGTTCAATCCACCTTTGATTCGTTCAAGACACCGAATCCGGCTTGGGATAAGGTGAGCGCCGTTCGAACCGTGATTCTCCTGCTAATGATTTCACTACATCCGAGGAACCTGACGATGAAAAGAAGAGAGTTTGTCGTTTCCAGTTCGTTGAGCCTGATGGCGCTGGCTTCTGCCGCGACAGGCCAGGACAAGAAACAATATGTGTGTCCGCCTTGCGGTTGCAGCCGCGATGGCGAAGTGTTCAACGAGCCCGGCACTTGCCCCGCCTGCAATATGACGCTGATCGAAAAGACTCCGGCGATGAGCGAAGTGACGGCCATTCCAAGCTTTTTGAAACTGACCGACAAGGTTTGGACCGGCGGCCAGCCTTCGATGGAGCAACTCGCCAAGCTGAAAGAAGGCGGCATTAAAGTTATCATCAATTTGCGTCCGCCCAGCGAACACGGCGGTGAGCGCGAAGCTGCCAAAGTCAAAGAACTCGGCTTGAGTTATTTCAACATTCCCATTGTCTACCGCGAACCTCAGCCCGAAGACGCGGACGATTTCCTGAAACTGACCGACGAACAACTGAAAAACGGCCCGGTCTTCATTCACTGCGCGGCGGGCATTCGCGTCGCGGCATTCTGGATGATTCGCCGCGTGTTGCGCGACGGTTGGGAATTCGACAAGGCGCAGGAAGAAGCCGCCAAGATCGGGCTTCGCAACCAGAAGCACTTGATCGA
>DAOMFR010000175.1:0-6951 GCA_035429885.1 Blastocatellia bacterium | reverse complement strand
GCCATCGGCGGCGATCCGAATGCGCCGTTTGAGCATGGATTGACAGACACGGCAGCTTCGGCCAAAGACGCCAGCAAACACAGTTGGCGCGTGTACTGTCTGGACAAAAGCTCCGGGCGTATTCTGTGGGAAAAGATCGTCCACGAAGGCGTGCCCAAGGTCAGCCGCCACATGAAAGCCAGCCATGCCAATTCGACGCCGGCAACAGACGGCAAATATTTGGTTGCGTTCTTTGGTTCCGAAGGACTGTTCTGTTTCGACCTGAACGGCAAGCTGCTGTGGCAAAAAGATTTGGGCGTATTGGATGGTGGCTGGAGCCAAACAAAAGGTTTGCAATGGGGATTCGGCAGTTCGCCTGTGATCTACAAACACCTGGCAATCGTGCAATGCGATACGCAAAGCCAATCGTTTCTAGCCGCATTCAACCTGAAAGACGGCAAAGAAGTCTGGCGAACGCCACGCGAAGAAGATTCTTCGTGGAGCACGCCGACGATTTCCGAAACCGGCAATCGAGCGGAACTGGTCACGAGCGGAACCAAGTTTTTTCGCGGCTACGATCCGCTGACGGGAAAAGAATTGTGGCGATTGGCCAACGGCGTGGACGTGAAAATCCCCACGCCAGTAGCGGCAAATGGCATGTTTTATCTGGGCGGCGGCAGCGCACACGACAAGCTGAACTTTTACGCCGTTCGCGCCGGAGCCAAAGGCGAAGTCAGTTCCCAAACCGGGCTGGTTTGGGAAAGTCCGGCGATCAAACCGCACGTCGTGACGCCAATTGTTTATGGCGGCTTCCTGTACACCGTGACCGATTCGGGAATCCTGACGCAATTCAACGCTCAAACCGGCGAAGCGGGATTTCGCGGACGGCTTGGGCGCGGCAATGCGTTCAATGCTTCGCCCGTGGCGGCGGACGGCAGGATATACTTTGCCAGCGAAGACGGCGATGTGTTTGTCATCAAAGCAGGCGAGAAGTTTGAATTGCTGGCTCGCAATCCGATCGGTGAAGTGATGCTGGCGACTCCGGCCATAACCGACCGAATGCTGATCGTGCGCGGACAGCATCACCTGTTCGGCATCAAGGAAAAGTAACCGGCGAAGTGCTGATGGGCAGCAAAATTTTGCTTTCGCCTGCGGCCTCGCGGACGGCATACACCTGAGCGGAGTGTTTGCCCGGCGACAGATTCACCTGCCCCAGTTGCATCAGATCGAAACTGAATCCGTGATTGGGCCGCGAGGTGACTCCTGCTTTGACCAGATCTTCACGCGGCGCATCGGCCAACTTCGATGCCACGAATTTGCCATCAATAAACAGTTGCACTTCCAGCGATCGGTCTGACGACCGGGGATCATTCACCCAACCGGCAATGCGAGTTTGATCGGCCACGTCAATCGCTCCGCGCAATTGCGGGCTGAACGTCGAAAACGCCGCCAACGAAGCCACCACGCAGACCAACAACACTTCGGCAAAGGATTTGAGCAACACCGCGTTCAGCAGTTTGGAAGCGATCGAAGCTTGCTCTTGTGGTTCCATTCGTAATCAGCCTTGCGCTTGAATCATTTTGTGCGCCATTGCGGCCAGCGCGGCGACTCGTTTATCGAAATCGGCGAAGCGTTTGTCCTGCGTTTGGCCGACGTGATAGCGGTAATAAATCTGTTGAATGACGACTGCCAGTTTGAACACGGCAAAGATGTGGTAATAGCCGATATTCGATACGTCGCAACCTGAACGCTCGGCATATCGGTCAATAATTTCGGCGCGCGTCATCCAGCCGGGCAGCATCGTCACGCTGCGCAAACTGTCAGCAAATAGTTCTTCGTCGTCGGCTTGCGGCCAGTAACAAAGCAACAACCCCAGGTCAATCAGCGGATCGCCCACAGTGCACATTTCCCAATCCAGAATCGCCACCAATCGCGAAGGGTCCGCCGCATCCAACATCAAGTTATCCAGCTTGTAATCGTTGTGAACCAATGTGTGCCGCTGCGGTTCGGCGGGCAATCGTTCCAGCAACCAGGCGCGCGCTTCAGTCATTTCCATCAACTCCGTAGTCTTGGAACGTTCCCAGCGATTCGCCCAGCCTTCGACTTGCCGTTTGACGAAACCAACCGGTTTGCCAATCGCCGCCAAACCGGTCGCCTGAATATCTACGGCGTGCAAATCGGCCAGCGTGTCCACCAGGCTTTCACTGACTTTGTGACGCAACGTCAGATTGTCGCCAATTTCCGGCGGAATGGTTTGCCGAACGACGATGCCTCGACGGCGCTCCATCAGATAAAACGGAGCACCGATGACGGCAGTGTCTTCGCAAAGCACATAGGGTTTCGGCGCCAGTTTGAAGTGCGGATGAATCGCCGCCAGCAACCGATATTCGCGCGGCATATCATGGGCGGTCGGAGCCACAGGCCCAAACGGCGGTCGTCGCATAACGAATTCCAACCCGCCAAAGCGCACACAATACGTCAGGTTGGAATGCCCGCCAGGAAACTGTTCCACTTCAAACGCGGCGTTCGGATCAAACGGTTCGCCGTCCAATTGCGACGGCAAATGTTCGTGCAAATACGCTTCGAGAGCCGCCCAGTTCAAATCTTCGCCGGAACGAATCGGCGCAGTGTCTGTGTTAGTCATAGCTTTGTGTCGGTAGCCCGACTGTGAAGGATAGCTTGGATTTCAAATGACAGCGCCTTTGCTGATGCGCAGGCGACTGATTCGCTTCATTTCATAAAACCGCTGCGACCGCTAAATTGCGAACTGAGTGTATCATTCAGCGGATCGTCCAACGCAAGCAGCCAGCGCAAATCTTGGCTTAATCGTTGCTGCACCGGTTCACTCAACAGCCGTTTTTGATATTGCTGTTGCGGCTGGTCTCGGCGGCAGTAAAAGCTGTGCAGCGCCAAGCGCGGTTTGTCCGTTCGATTGGCGGTGCCGCCGTGCCACAAATGCGCGTTGAACACAGCCAGCGTTCCGGCTTTGCCCGTCAAATATTTTTCTTCCGGGTGCGGCGCGGAGGCGTCGGCCAACGCATCTTGCGGCAACTTCCCTGCTTTGTGCGTGCCGGGAACGTATCGCGTCGGGCCATTTTCCAACGTGAAATCATCCAGCATCCAGACAATATTGCAGACCGAATTGCCCTGTTCATCCGGCAATGCTCCCGTGTCGCAATGCAGCGGTTGCGTCCACGTTGTATTTGGACGCGCCGAACGAGCATTCAAACTGCTGAGTTTAAATTCGCTGCCCAACACGTGTTCGACAGCAGCCAGCAACTTGGGCTGGGAAATTGCGAGTTCAAAGACTTCGCCATAATTGACCAAATTCGCCAGCCGGTCGGTGTCCGGTTCCTGTTTGAATTCCGAACCAGCCTGATCGCCCAATTCAACAAACAGTTCGGCAATCCGACTTCGCAACGTCTCGACCTCTTCCGGAGAAATAAAATTTTCCAGCACCAGCAATCCCACTTCATCCAGTTCGCGCCGTTCGGCGTTGGTCAAATCAACTTTGCTTCGATTCATGTGTCTTTCCCTTTCTGGAATCACCAAAACATCACCATTCCCTCATGAACGCGGGACCGTGTCCGCCTAAAATTCGTCACGATGGAAAAAGGCAACATCATTGTGAAGTTTTTAGGAGATAACTACTGTGAACCAATACCTGCGAAACCGCTTTATCGTCCCCGCAATTCTTTTTATATCGTTGCTTACCCCTACGCTTGAAGCCAAGCCCAGAACTCCCAAACCCGTTGCGAAACCTGCCGCCAGCCAGCCGCAAAAACCGGCGATCGAAACCTGGCGACGCACGGAACTGTTTTTTGGCTGTTCCAAACCGGATGGTTCGACGATCAGCGAAAAACAGTTTCAACAATTCGTCGCCTCCGAAATCACTCCGCGTTTCCCCAGCGGTCTGACTGTGTTGCCCAGCCGTGGACAGTATCTGGACGCTTCGGGCACGATCATCAAAGAGCGTTCGATGCAGGTCATCTTGTTTTATCCGGCGTCCATGCGCGACGCACACGGCAAGATCGAAGCCATTCGCGCCGCGTACAAACAAATGTTCCAGCAGGAATCCGTGCTCCGCGTGGATACTCAAGCGCTGGTTTCATTCTAACAGGCACTCAGAACACCAATCCCAAAGATATTGCGCTGATGAGAACGTCATCTTTACGTGACGAACGCATCAGCGCAATTTGTGTGAGAACTTCGATTGACGTTAGGGTTTGGCGGCCAACCCAGTGGCGCGTTCAATGAAATCCGCGATGTTGTTGTGCAGCAACACGCGATCTTCATCCCGCAAATACATCATATGACCCGAATTGTAATAATTCAGCTTGATGTTCTTTTGCAGTTCCGCAGGCAAATTCAGGTGCGTAAACGTGAATTCGGTCGCGAAAAATGGCGTCGCCATGTCGTAATACCCGTTTTCCACCTGCACCAGCAATTTGGGATTGGTGATCATCGCTTGCGTCAGATCGTTCTGGGAATTCGGGGCGCTGGGAAAACCGCCGCCGCCACCACCTCTGAAACCGCCGCTGCGCGTCCAATTCCAAGCGCCGCCGCCGCTGCGATTGTTGTATTGCTTGTCTTTGCCAAATTTCAATTCATCGTGATTGTACATATTGATCAGCGCCGTGTATGCGCCGCCGACGGCTGGACCTTCCGGATCGCCCTGATCCGTTTCGGACAGCAAGTTAGCCGTGTATCCCGTGAAGCGGGCGTCAATGCGGCCGCTGGTCAGGCCGCGACTGCGCAATAACTCGACGTTGAATTGGTTCAGCCGGGGACGCAGATTCGCCTTCAGCAAATACTCTTCGCCGAGGCCCGTGAAGTAAGAAAGCTTCTTCGCGACTGCTGCTTTCTGCGCGGCGGTTAACGCGGTGCCTTTGAAGAGCGCGTCGGCATATTCAGTCTGTGCATACTTGCGAGCTTCTTCGATAAAGTCAGGCAAGCTCGCCGGACGAGTCTTGAGCGCTTTGTGATACCACGCGACGGCGGCATAACTCGGCAGGTAATAGATGTAAGGCCGATCATCGCCTGCGGCAAAGGTGATCGTGGCCAGGTCCAGCACCGAAGAAATCAAACAAATGCCGTTCAGATGCATGTTGTAACGGTTCTGCAGCAGGTTCCCCAGCACCGCCGAACGAAACGTTCCGTAGCTTTCGCCAATCAGAAGCTTCGGCGAATTCCAGCGGTCGTTGCGGCTGACATAGGTGGCAATGAATTGGCCAAACGCCGCCGCGTCTTCATCCACACCGTAAAAATCGCGCTCTGTGCCTTTGCCAGCGGCGCGGCTGTAGCCGGTTCCCATCGCGTCAATGAACACGAGGTCGGTTTTGTCCAGCAAGCTTTCGGCGTTGTCCACCAGCTTATAAGGCGGAGGCGGCGTAAATTCTCCGTTCACCGTCCAGACACGACGCGGCCCGAAGGCTCCCATGTGCAACCACATCGTTGCTGATCCCGGCCCGCCGTTGTACAGAAACGCTACCGGCCGTTTGCTGGGATCTTTCACATCGCTGCGCGTGTAAGCGACGGAATACAGCAACCCGGTGGGTTCACCCGCGTCGTTTTTCAACAGCGTAGTTCCGGCGCTGGCTTTGTATGGGATGGTTTGCCCGCCGATTTGAATCGTGTGTTCAGTGACTGACCATTCTTCGCGCGGCGTTTCGGCGGCTGCGGCGCGCGCTTCAGGCGACCTACCTTCGGGCAAAGGCCCTTGCGGTCTGCCTTGCTGTGCCAGCATTGGCAAGCTCATGCCGCAGGTGAGTATCAGAACTGCGGCCATTCGTTTCACGAACTTCGTCATCGTCGTCCTCCGAATTTTGGGTGTTTTATAAGGTGTGAACAGAAGCTTAACCGGCGCCTTGGCCATCGACTCGGCGCGCAAGCCCCTTTGCAAAACAAATTGCGTACGGCGGGCGGATTCTATGCACGGCATTCTGACAAATCAAACCTTCGCTTGGCGGTAGCTGGCTGTATTTGCTGGTAAACAACGCGATTATGGGCAATCAGTTGGATTCAGCTGGAGTTCCTCAGCGGACGGTTTAGGCTGGCGGGTAGTCTTTTCGGCATGGCTTCGCGCTTCCTCGGGCTGAGGTAAATGGTTGGGCGTTCTGAGTCGAGTGAATCAGCGTCTACGCTTCCCATCGCATCAAAAATGCTGCGGGCGTCACGATTTCAAACTTGAAGCGTTTCTTTTGCGCGGTTGAGATGTCCAGCAAATCGTGGTCGTTGGTAATCAGAAACTGTGCTTGCCCTGCAGTCGCTGTGGCCAACAGCATGTCGTCATCAGGGTCACGGCTGATGGCGTGACGAGCACCGAGATTGATGCGTGTCACAATATCAGCTTCTTGTAATTGCTGACGGAATCGCGCCACTCGATGTTCCGCGATGCCGATCCGTTCCAGTAATTCATAGTATTCGTCAGTAACTTCGCGACTGACGATCAATTGCAGTTTTCTTTCATAACGCCACAAGCGAAAGATTTGTGCATTGGCAGACTGAGGCTTTTTACCAAGGTAGTAGCTGATGATGACATTGGTATCGAGCACGACCGGAAGACGATCTTTACGACGCGGCACGCTTGGCTTTTTTCTCCGCGCGATATTGACGAACTAATTCCACGGCATCATCTTCCGTGTACTCGCTGGTTTGCGCATCGCGCTGCATCTCTTTATCAAGTTGTTTGTACTCCCAAGTCTCCAAACATTCCCGCATAAACCCCGTCAATAAGGTTGCCGGATTCTGCCGCTGACGTTTGGCCTGCTTCTGGAATTCTTCCCAAACTGCTTGATCGAACAAAATTTCGTTTTTCATAGCGCCTGCATTCTACTGAAAATTTTCCTTCGCTTACTACTCTGTTTCAATCGTCAAAGCGAAACAATCGCAGACAATCCATTGAAAGGTCGAACAGGTGCGTACAGCCTGAAGCGCCACCGACTTGATCGGCGAATTGACGGATGAATTCTG
>DAOMFR010000174.1:11057-13366 GCA_035429885.1 Blastocatellia bacterium | reverse complement strand
GGGAGAAAACTTCTTGATTGTCAGATTCGGATGAACAGTTTTTTCTTGTACATCCAGTAAAGCATCAGCCAGAACACGAGGATGGCAGCCCAACCGCTGAGCAACCAGGAATAACCTTCGCCGAACACGTTGAACACGTTCTGGCCGAAATGAATGCGGAACGAAGCGAGAATGAATTTTTCAATCAGATGCGATAGCACGTAAATCGCAATCGAGTTCATGCCAATCACCACCAGCGGGAAAGCCCAGCGTTTGTAGCCTAGCTTGTCCACCAACACGTAAAACCCTGCCAGCAGGAGAAAGCACCAGCCTCCGCTGAAAATTGTCCAGGCCGGGGTCCAGATGCGTTTAACCGAAGGACAAATGCCGGAATAGTGAAGTGCCAAGCCCAGTGCGATTCCAGCAACGCCAGCAATCACCAGTTTTTGAATGTTCGATTTATCGTCAGATTCTTCGCGCAGCCAGCGCCCGGCGATCAACCCCAGAATCATCGTTCCCAATGTCGGAATAAAGCTCAGAGTGGAATAGCCTCCGCCGTTGAACTCGAATGGTTTTTCGCGGCGGAATAGGTTCAGAAACCACGTGTCGAACGCCCAAGCCAGATTGCTGTTTTTGTTGAAGTGCGCCGCGATGCCCGACGCGTGATAGGGCCAATCGGCTGCCACGCCAACCGCCGTATAGTCGAATCCGGGAGGTGGCAGTGGATACATTACAAACGCCAGCCAATAACCAACCAGCACAACGATCAGCGAAGCCCAGACAATTTTCGTCGAACGGAAACCCAACGCGAACAGGAACAAATATCCCATCCCGATTTGCGACAGCGTGTCTTCAAACGTCCAGTTGGTTTGCAGCTTATTGACCGAGCGCAGAAATACTCCCAGCAGAATCAGAATCAACGCTCTCCAAGCAGCGTGCGCGAACATTTTGGCCGTGGACTCGCCTTTGGCTTGTCGGCTAGCGATGGAATAAGGGAGCGCGACGCCAACCAAAAAGGAAAACGAAGGTTGAATCAGGTCGTGAAGTGACGCGCCATACCATTCGACGTGTGTTTGATGACGCGCCAGAAAATTCCAAAACCAGTTGGGATGTGCGGCGGCGACCCGGCTTAGATGCAAAACCTCCGCGACCATCAAAAACATCACGAAGCCGCGATAGGCATCCATTGAGGTCAGCCTTGCCGGTGGCAATTTGGGGGCGGAAGTCATAGGTGTTTTTTTACCGGGGCATTGCCGGAGACGCCAAATCTTACGTCTCTACTTGCTGAAAAGACGGGCAACGGGTTTGCCAGCCTGCGGATTGTTTTCGCTGTAATCAATGTTCAGCCAGCGGCACAACGTCGCAGCTGCCTGGTTCTGATAAATCGTGTCGGCATTTTTCCATTCGCCGCGAAGTGTGCTGTCAGGGCTGACGAAGGCCATCCAGATGTTCTGGGCTTCGGGAACTTTTTCTCCGTGGTCAGTCCAGTCTTTTATGGTTTTGCCGCGTCCGTGGTCAGTGGTGAAGATGATGGACGTTTTGCCTTTATACTTCGGCGAGCTTTGCAGGAAAGTCCACAGTTCTTTCAGTTGCTGGTCATTGGTGTGGAACGAATCCAGCACATGGGCGTACTCACCGCCGTGCGCCCAGTCGTCGGTTTCTCCCAGAGCGATATGAACAACTCTCGGCTGATACTTTTTCATATGTTCCAGCGCAAAGCGCACGGTGAAGTAATCGAAGCGCACGCTATCCCAGGGGCTGAGCTTTTCGTTCTGCAACTTGCTTAAAACTTTGATTTCAGGATCAGTGCTTTCGGCATAAGGCTCGTGACCGGCATTGATTGTCACAGCGCCTTCTTCGTGTTCGCCAATCCAATTGAATACATCCCATGATCCAAACAGCGCCACCTGGTTTTTATTGAGCTTCAGTTTGCGCTTCAAAAACTCCAGCACGCTGGTATTCGGATTACGCTTGCGGTCGTTGCTGTTGATGATGTCATCGTGCGCCTGGCCTGTCAGGATTTCAGAATAACCCGGATACGAAAACCACATCTTGTTGGTGGTCATGACGGAGCTATTCAAATTGCGATTGCCCGCAATGGAGCCATAGTCTTTCATCAGCGTTCCCCAGAAAAACGGCATCAGCTTCATGCGACGTTCTTCGGGAGTGGCCGCCCAATACTTTTTATAAAGCGTCGAGTCTTCAACTTTACCGCGCTTGGTTTTGTCTTTCAGGATGTCCAGATCGAGCCCGCCAAAAACTTCCTGAGTCCGGGCACCGTCGAAAGTGATCAGAATGACATTTTCCGTTTTGCCTTGAGCGAAAACTGC
>DAOMFR010000174.1:0-10957 GCA_035429885.1 Blastocatellia bacterium | reverse complement strand
GCCAGGAAGTTCGTCTTGTTGAACAAGTTGAAGGCTTCCATGCGGAATTCCAGCTTGGTGCGTTCTTTCCAGACCGGGAAGGCTTTGTGCAATCCCAGGTCGGTTTGGAAGAAGCTTGGGCTGCGAACGATGTTGCGGCCCGCTGTGCCAAATGGTTGCGAACGGTCAGTCGGAACTGCAACTGCCAGCGGATTCAAATAGTTATTTGGATCGCTGGTGTTGTTGTACAGGTTTTGACCGGTCAGGTTCGGGCGATAGGTCAGCGACGAACCCACCTGGAACGCAGAGGCCGGGCCGTACGTCAGGTTGACCGGCAATCCGCTGGTCATCGTGTTAATCAACGTGGCGCGCCAGCCGCCGAGCACTGCGTCCACCACGGCGTTGCTGCCCAGGTAGCGACGGCCTTTGCCGAACGGCAGGTCGTACACGATGCTGGTGGTGTTGTTAAACGGTTGATCGTAATTCGACAAACCTTTGTCGTTCGCCAGATTCTTGATGTTGCCGCGCGAATTGTCGCCGAAGTTGGCTTCCAGGTGTCCCGCCACGTTGTCCATGGCTTTCGACCAGGTGAACGAGTTCAACACGTACAGACCTTCGGAAAAACGACGCTCCAATTTGGCTTGGAAAGCGTGGTAATTGGTCCAACCGCCGTTGAAGGAAATCTGAATGAACGAGTAGTTCGCGAACGGACGACGCGCTTGCAACGGAGTTCCCGCCGCCGGATCGGTCGTCGTGTTCGGGCGCGCCTGGTTGTAATCGGCCAGCATAATCAGCTTGTTGCTGCGGTTGCCGACGTAGCCGACATCCAGCAACCATTTCCAGGGCAGTTCGCGCTGGACACTGAAGTGCCAGCTTTGCACGTAGCCAGTGCGCGTGTCTTTCGGTGTGAAATTGACGCGAGCCGTCAGCGGGTTGAAGCGGGAAGGCGCAACGAAATCCGTCGGATAACCGGCTTCAGTGGGACGGAAGCAGCCCAGGAAGTTATTGCCGGTGCAGAGTCCTTGCGACGGCTGTTGCACGATGCTGTTGCCGACGATGTTCGGGCCGTTGTACGACAGCAGGTTTTCGCCGCCCAGACGGTTGAAGTGAACGTAGCTGACGCCATAGCCACCGCGCACGACGGTTTTTTCCATCGCGTTCCAGGCAAAGCCCAGACGCGGCGCCCAGTTGTTGCGATCTGGGTTGACCAGTGCACGGTCGTAAATCGAACCGCTCTTGGCTTGAGTCAATGTTGCAGTGGCCGGGTCAAAGTTGGCCAGCAAATTGTCTTTTTCCCATTGCGGTGTGCCGAATTCGTAGCGCACGCCCAGGTTGAGCGTCAGCTTCTGGTTCAGTTTGAAATCATCCTGCAAATAAGCGAAGTGCATCCGCTGGCGCAGATGAATGATGACCGCGTTGTTCAGGTCGTACTGGTTCCGAGCGCCAAAGAAGAAGTCAGCCAGATTGTACAGGTTGTTGCTGGCCGCGCCGGATGGACGGCTGAACTGTCCGGAATAGCTGTCCTGACCGTATTTCGGGTTGAAGTCGTCAATTTCCGTAAAGATTGCCTGGTATTCATACCCCGTTTTGAAGCTGTGTTTTCCAGCCAGGAACGTGTAATTGAATCGCGGGTTGTAAACAGTCGGGTTTTGAAATTGCGGATTGGATGATTGACGTCCCAAGCCCAGGTAACCGCCGATGGCCTGGGTGCTCAAACCGCCCGCAAAGCGCGCATCGGTCGGCAAGCCCGGCAACCGGAAATTCGGATCGCCGACGCCTGTCGGGGTTTTGCCAGCATCCGTGCGCGAAACACCGAAGCGGAATTCCAACAAGGACGTCGCCGTCAGGTTGTGCGTCACGCCAGAGGCCAATTGCTGATTCAGCACACGGATGTACGAGTTCGCGTTGGAACTGTACAGCGGGCCGGGCAGTGTCGGCGCTTCAAAGTTGTTGACCTTGCGCTGGCTGATGCGGGCAAACGCCGTCGTCCGAGCGCTGAAGTTGTGGTCAATTTTCAGGTCGCCTTTGTCGTTGAAGAATTGGTTGCGCGGCAGGTTCTCATAATTGTTCGTTGCGTTGCCGTTGACCGGCGCGGGAATCGCGTCAATCACCGACCGTGCGAACTTGGTCATTGGAACCGGCGTTCCGGCGGCAAAGCGCGTTCCGGCTTTGATCGTGGCTCCGGTCGAATCCACGAAATCAAACGGCGCGACAACGTCCACGCCCAGAATGCCTGAGCGATTGGCCACAGTCGGAATCGTCTGGATGTTGCCTTGCAAGGTGCGGAAGATGCGACGAAATCCTTCGTAATCCAGGAAGAAGAACGTTTTATCTTGTTTGATCGGTCCGCCGATGGTGAACCCGAACTGGTTTTGAATCAGCGTCGGTTTGACGTTGCGCGTCGGTTTGAAAAAGCCGACCGCGTTGAGCGAAGTGTTGCGCAGAAATTCATACGCTGTGCCGTGAAATTGATTGGTGCCGCTACGTAAGCTGGCGTTGATGACCGCTCCGCCAGCGCGACCGTATTCGGCGCTGAAATTGTTCGTCTGCACCTTGAATTCCTGGACAGCGTCTGGCGATGCCTGCACTACCTGATTCGAGAATCCCTGGTTGCTGGTTCCGTAAGAATTGTTATCCACGCCGTCCAGCACGAAGTTGTTGAGCGAAGAACGCAATCCGTTGACGTTAAAGGATGCGTCGCGCGTGCCGGTTTCCTGTGCAGCCAGCCACGAACGGCGAACGCCCGGCGTCAGCAACGCCAAATCGGCATAGGAGCGTCCGTTGAGCGGCAGATTGACGATCTGTTCGCGCTGAATGACTTGGCCGCGGTCGCTGGATTCAGTTTCCAGCCGGGCATTGTCGGCGGTGATGGTAACGGTTTCGGTTACCGCGCCGGCTTTCATCGTCAAATCAACTCTTTGCCGGGCATTGACAGTAATTTGAACGTTTTCGGCAGCAGCTTTGGAAAAGCCCTGCGCTTCAGCGGTGATGGTGTAGGTGCCAATTTTGACGTTGAAGAATTGATAGTTCCCGTTTTCGTCTGTTTGAGCTTGAACGGTGATCCCTGTCGCCAGATTTTTCAGTGTGACGGTCGCTTTGGGCAGCGCAGCGCCAGTTGAATCCGTGACAGTTCCCAATACTGCGGCAGTGTCGAACTGCGCGTAAGCTGCGGTCGTCAGCAATAAAACCGTCAGCAGGGAAAGAGCCAGCTTAAAATTGAGCAAGCTGGTCAAAGTGATGGAGCGTCTCATAAATCCTCCGAGAGTTAATTTGTAATGTGGTTGTTTGGGTTTCGAGTCTCGAATGTAATAACCACGGTATCAGTTGAAAATCAGAACTTCGCAAAGTCTTCGTAAACTTTATGTTCAGAAAACAGCCCGATTTGTTCAAATGAAATCTGTACATTCGTGCTCAGGCCCAGCAAAGCCTCTCGACAATCTTTGCCCAATTCTGGTGACCCGTCTGGGTTGAAAGAAGCATTCAGTGTCTGTCGAATAAATATTGGTTGTTTAATCGGCGTGGATTCTACTCGGAGTGGAGCAATTTTGAAAATTGCCCCACTCTTAACCCGCTAACAGGATTCTCAAGTCGCGAACGTTGTTCCCAGTCGGGCCGATGATGATCGCATCGCCGAGGGAATTGAAGAAGTTGAACGAATCGCTGTGAATCAAATGCGTTTCGGCTGAAATCCCCTGCGCGGCAGCCCGGCGAATGGTTTCGGCGTCCGCGATAGCTCCGGCTGCTGGGCTGTGGCCGTCAATTCCGTCAGTTCCAGCGCTCAGCGCAACGACGTTTTGGGTTTGGAACAGGTCCATTTGAATCGCTGCACGCAATATAAATTCCTGGTTGCGTCCGCCCTGGCCATTACCGCGAACGGGACAAATCGCTTCTCCGCCTGAAATCAGGCAGACGCCATTGCTTCCAGGTTGTTTCGCCTGACTGGCTTGTAGCAGCACGATGCGTTCAATGTGTGTCAGCATCAAGGCTTCGACGTGGCCTTCTACCTGATCTTCGGCAAGTTCAACGGTGAAGCCGAACTCTTGCTCCGCAATCTGTTTGGCTTCCAGCATGGCTCGACGATTATCCATTAGTAAGAGATGTTGGGGCGTGGTTTGGGTCGCGGCTACTTCAGTTCTTAAACCCGCTTTGATGGCTTTTGTTACTGTTGCTGGAAATTGGGACATCAAATCGTAGCGTTCAATGATCCGTTGAAAGTCCTCGATCGTTGAATTGTCCGGCAGCGTCGGACCGGAAGCCACCGTCGTTAAATCGTCGCTGTTCACATCCGAAATGTAGAGCGAAACCTGCTGTGAATGCGGAGCCGCGGTGGCGAGTTTGCCGCCTTTCACTGCTGACAGGTGCCGCCGAACGATGTTCATTTCGTTGATGACGGCTCCGCAATTGACCAGCGTTTTGTTGACGGCTTGCAGATCGTCCAAGGTGATTGCCGGATCAATAGGTTGTTCGAACATCGCCGAACCTCCGCCGGAAATCAGAAACAGGACGAGCGTTTGTTCGCTGTCATGTTCTCGCAGCAATGCCAACGCTTTCGCCGCCGCTTCCAGGCTGGCCGCATTCGGCAGGGGATGGCCACCGATAAGCACCGGCAGTTTAGGCGAATTGCCGATGAGCGCATTGGTGACCACTAGCCCGTCGGTGATTCGGTCGCCTAACACGTGTTCCGCTGCGCGAGCCATCGGCACGCTGGCTTTTCCGATGGCGATGACCAGCAAACGAGGGAATTTCGACAGGTCATAAGTTTCGTCGCCAACAGAAAGCGCTTCGCCGTTTAATTGAAGGGAAGAGCTGACGACTGTTTCAGCGTCAATCGCAGTCAAAGTTTTATGAAAAATAGTCAGCGCGGCTTCGCGCAGTTCTGAAGTAGAAGTCATGGTTAATCTTTGTTGCCTGTCCATTCGCTGGCCAGCATGGAATAAATCACCTTGTCTACAAGTTCGTCATTCAGCAAGCTGGATTGGCGCATTATCCCATCTTGCTTAAATCCCAACCGTTCCGGAATTGCTCGACTGCGAATGTTAGCTTTCGCGCAGTGAATCTCGACGCGGTTTAGTCCCTGATTGTTGAACGCATCGTCAATCATTGCGGAAACAGCTCGTGTGACAATGCCTTTGCCCTGATGTTCGGTGGAAATCCAGTAACCGAGTTCCAGCTTTCGGTTGAACCAATCGTAATGCACGACGCCAATGGCACCGGCCAACTGCCTCTGAAACCAAATGCCTGCCGACATCGCTTCTTTGTTTTCAAAGCTACGCTTGGAATCTTTGATGAATTGCCGCGTGACTTCGGGCGAACTTGAACGATCCACCCAGATCAGCCACCGACGCAAATGTTCGCGGTTGCGATCCACTAATGCGAAAACGGTTTCGGTGTCAGATTCTTCCAGGCTGCGAATCTCGATCTCGTCGTCTACCTTCAGTTGAAACATACGTGTTTCCCGATTTGCGGTAATGGATTCTCGCGTTGTGAGCTATCTCGATCCTGTGCTAGTTTACGATTGTAACCGACCAATTCAATCTTGCTGGCAAAAAAAGAATCTGAAATCAGTTTGAAGAAGAAAGTCACAATACGTGATGTCGCCGCCAAGCTCGGGCTTTCCGCGATGACAGTTTCGCTGGCTTTGCGCGATCATCCGCGCATTCCGCCGCAAACCAAGCGCCGAATTCGCGAAGCAATGGATAAACTGGGATACAAGCCCAGTCACGTGGCTCGCGCACTGGCAACGGGCAAGTCCAATCTGCTTGGGGTCATTGTGCCGAACAGTTCCGACCATTACTACGCCGAAGTCATACGCGCCATCGAAGACCAGGCCAGCTCTGAAAATTATCAGGTCTTACTGGCCAACGGCTCCTATGAGATGGAACGATACACCGAACGAGTGCGCGATATGATGGGGTTGCACGTTGGCGGCATTATTGCCGCGCCTCCGTTCATCAGTGAGAAGCCCAAGCTTCCGCCGTTTTGGCAAAGCCTGATTCGCAAAGAAGCTGACTTTGATGTCGTGCTGATCAATCGTGAACTTCGCCCGGCGATATTTCATCAGGTGGCAGCCGATTACACTGCCGGAGTCAAGCTGGTCATTGACACTTTGGCCAGGTACGGTCACCGCCGCGTGGCTTACGTTTCGGGGCGGCCGGCGATGCTGCCGATTCGCCAGCGGCTGGCGGCTTTCAAGCGCTTTGCTCGTTTGCAAGGGTTCGCTCTTGACGCCCAGTTGATCGAACATTGTGATCTGACTTTTGCAGGCGGCTATGAAGCGGGAAAGCGCCTGTGGGCGGCCAACGCTTCCAAGCCGACAGCAATTGTCGCCTTCAGTGATGTGGTGGCGGTGGGCTTGCTGCGGTTTTTTGATGAACTTGGAATTGCCGTTCCGGGTGAAGTTTCCGTGGTTAGTTTTGACGGTACGGCAGTTGGCGAATTCACTCACATCAGTCTGACCACCGTCGTTACTCCTATGTATGAGATCGGCACACAGGCTTACCGAATGCTGGTTGGTGCCATGAACAATGAATTCACGGAAGTACAAAGGAGGATTTTGCCGGTAGAATTGAAAGTTCGGGAATCAATAGCAGTTTGTCCGACCAAAGCTTGACAGTTTTTCGTCTCCTGTGGTCATGTGCTCGCTGCAAACAATCAAGTTTACCGGTAAACCAAAACCGTCAACCGGATCAATTCACAATCGAAAACAGGATCACCGATGATTTCACGCCGCAATTTTTTGGCTGCGCCTTTTGCCGTTGTCTCGACAGCCGCGCTTTTGCACGCTGCACCAAAGGCAGCTGGCGTCAAAATTGGTTGTCAGACCAATGCCTGGCGAATTGATCCAAACAATTTCGACAGTTTGTTGGCGGTATTGGCCAAGCTGAAAGAGCTTGGATATGAAGGGTACGAAACCGGCTTCCGCAATGTGCAAGGTCAGTTTGCCAATGCAGCCGCAAGTAGAAAACAGCTTGAAAAGTTCGGGCTGAAATTTTTGGGCTGCCATATTTTTTTGGACAAGTACGACGAGCAGACGCAGATCGCACCGCTGGAGTTAATTCAAAAAGTCGCCGACGGCTCGGCTTTGCTTGGCGCTGAGCGCGTCATTGTCAGCGGCGGCGGATTGATCAAAGGCGGAAAAGTGTCTGCGAATGAATTGAAGCGCAAAGCCGACGGTCTGAATGCGGCAGGAAAGTATTGCCATTCCAAAGGCATCAAGTTGGCTTATCACAATCATGGTCCCGAATTTGAACAAGAAGGGTTGGAAATTGAAGGATTGTATCGGATGACAGATCCGAAGTTCGTTGATTTTCTGACCGATTGCGGCTGGGCACTTCGTGGTGGAGCCAACGTCCCGGAGTTTTTCACCAAACATCACAAACGAATCATCGGGTTGCACCTGCGCGATTTCAAAAATGGCGACCAGGTTCCATTGGGCCAGGGAGAATTTCCCGTCAGGGAACTCGCGATGGCAATCAAGAAAGCGAACTGGACTGGTTGGACGATTAACGAAGAGGAACGTCTGAGCGGTGAAAAGCCCGGCGAAAAGGCCGCAGCTCCGGCTCGACAGGCACTAAAACAAGCATTTGGCAAATGACGACGAATGACGCTGCGCAAGCTGACCTCTCCATATTTTGCAATGCAAGCCTTTGCGATTTTGGCTTGGTGGTTGGTTCTTTGGTTTCAGCCGGCGACCAGGTCGCATTTTCTGCCACCAAGCGGTGATGACGTTTTCCTGCTGGCATTTTGTCTGCCTGACCTTTTGTTGCTGGTAATTGGTTCGCTGGCTGCCGCAATTCTTTGTTGGCGTGAAAAGGCTTTGGCCAGTGTGGCACTGTGGTTGGTGATTGGTTCGCTGGGCTATGCCACCCTGTATTGTTTGTCGCTGTCGCTGTTTACCAATGCGGCTTGGATTAGTGTCGTGATGATGGCCGTTTCGCTGGGGGCAAGTCTGGTGTTGACGTTGCTGTTTCTTTACCCGACCAAGACTCTTTTTCGCCAAGCCAGGCAAGCTTCGCCTAGTTGGAATTTGGCAAAAACGTTTGGGCAGATCACGATCTTTTGGAGCTTTTTCCTGTTCGCGTTGCCAGAGTTGATAAATCGTATGGAAATTGAGCTTGGCATTCCGCGCTTTCAGCTTGCCGGACAACGCTGGGTGGCAATGGGCTTATTTGGATTGTTAAGCGCTTTGGGGTTGTGGAGCGGAGTGACAATGTCCTGGTTTGGCTCCGGAACTCCACTGCCTGTGGATGGAACTCGGCAGTTAGTGATGAGCGGGCCTTATGCTTATGTGCGCAACCCAATGGCATTGGCGGGGCTGGGGCAGGGAGTTGCGGTTGGCGTTTATCTGGGCTCGTTGCTCGTGATGGTTTATTCAATCGTTGGAAGCCTGGTTTGGAATTACGTTGCGCGGCCCTTGGAAGAAGTCGAGTTGGTTGAAAAGTTCGGCGCACCATACGAACGCTATCGCGCCGAAGTGAAATGCTGGTGGCCTAGATTGTCGCCATACCGAATCGTAAAGAGCTGATTATGGAACGAAGAGCTTTTTTGGGCAGTGTTGGAGCGGCGGCATTGACTGCTGCTTCCTATTCGCGAGTCATCGGCGCAAATGACCGGCTGGGGATGGCTCTGGTCGGCAGCGGTCGGCGCGGGCGCGAAGTGATGAAGGCCTTTCTGGCGACTGGAAACGCCGAGCTTCATTGCATTGCAGATGTGTATGATGTGCAGCGCGGACGAGCGCGAGATTTTCTGGGTGTGAAACCTGCGGAAGTCGTTGCCATCGAAGATGCGCTTAGTCGCAAAGACGTTGACGCCGTGCTGATTGGCACTCCCGACCATTTGCATCTGACGCACGCGACGGCGGCGCTGAACGCCGGAAAGCACGTGTATCTGGAAAAACCGACTTCACATCATTTTGAAGAAGGCGCGAAGTTTCTGGCTCTGGGCAAACAGTTCAAACAGATCATTCAAACCGGAACCCAACAACGCAGCGGCGCGCATTACCGTCGAGCCAAAGAAGAACTTTTTGACAAAGGCAAGCTGGGCAAAATCGTGTTTGCCCGCGCCACCTGGCACGACTTTCCGTGGCAACGACGCAAGATTGATCCGCAACCCAAACCGGCAGGACTCGATTGGGAGCGGTTTCTCGGCCCCGCGCCCAAGGTGGCGTATGACTGGATTCGCTATGATTCGTGGCGGTATTTTCCGGATTATGGTGGCGGGTTGCTGGCGGATATTTTGACGCATTGGGCGGATGTCGCGCAGTGGATGTTGAATGAAACGCGTCCGCTGAACGCCGTGGCCACGGGCGGCATTTATCAGCTGAACGATGGTCGCGTGAATCCGGACACGGTCAACGCCGTGTTGCAGTATGCAGGCGGAGCCAATGGCAAATGGAATCTGACTTTTGAATCATCCGTGCTGTCCATTCGCAACGAACGTCCGGGAGTGTTCTTTCAAGGCACAGACGGCACGCTGGAAATCACGCGCGCGGAATATGTCTTCACTCCCAACAAAGGCGAAGTCCAGGTGGTCAAAGCTGAAGGCGGTCTGGAAATCGCCCACGCGGCCAATTTCCTTGAGGCCGTCAAAACCGGCAAACGCCCAAGTGCAGACATTCAAACTGGAATCGAAGCTTGCAATCCAGTGCATCTGGCAAAAGCCGCATACTGGAAAAAACGACGAATGAAGTTTGATTCCACGGGAACGAAGATCGTCGAGGATGTGTAACCGTTGATTACAATTCGCCCGGAACAAGCTGAAGACATCGCGGTCATTCACCAGATCAATGAACAAGCGTTTGGGCGTCCGGCAGAAGCGAATTTGGTGGATGCGCTGCGCCGGAATGGAAAGGTGTTGATCTCACTGGTTGCCGAAGATAGCGGGCGTATCATCGGGCACATTCTGTTCAGTGAAGTGGTAATCGACGCTGCGGAAAAGCGCTTAAGCGGAATTGGCCTTGCACCGATGGCAGTTTCGCCCGAACGGCAAAATGAAGGAATTGGCTCGCGGTTGGTCGAAGAAGGGTTGCGCCGATGCCGCGCCTCCGGTTTCCCCTTCGTTGTGGTGTTAGGGCATCCGGAATTTTATCCGCGCTTTGGATTTGTTCCGGCCAGCCGGTTTGGAATCAAAAGCGAGTATCAGGTCCGTGACGAAGTTTTCATGATGATCGAATTAGAAAAAGACTCGTTGGCGGGTTTTGCTGGGATCGTGAAATATCAACCCGAATTCAACGAAGTCTGAGTGGGTTATCCGCAAGACCGACTCAGTGTCCATTCAACCCTCGAAAGAGAACACAAGGAGGAACTCCAACTATGCGAAGAGTAGTAGCGCTAGCCTTTCTCGCTATGTTTGCGCTATTCGCTTCGACGTCAGCCTATGGTCAGGCGGTATACGGCAACATTGTCGGTTCCGTGACTGATACATCCGGCGCAGTCGTGGCGAATGCAAAGGTGACCATCACTGATACCGGTCGCGGCGTCAGTGTGAGCACAATCACCAACGAATCCGGCAACTTCACGCAACGCTTTTTGATCGTCGGACGCTATCAAGTCCGCGTCGAAGCCCAGGGATTCAAAGCCGCTGTGCAAGAAGTCGGCGTTTCAGTGGACCAGGAAGTCAGCCTGGACATCAAGCTGCAGCCCGGCGCGGTCAGTGAAGAAGTAACGATCACTGCCGAAGCGCCGCTGCTGAAGACTGAGCGCGCCGACGTGGCCATCACCTTCAGCGAGAAATCGCTGACGACTCTGCCGTTACTGAATCGCCGTTTTACTTCCGTCGAGATTTTTACGCCGGGCGTAACGGCTTGGCCGGGACAGACAGCGGCCAGCGAAGACCCACAAGGTTCGTATCGTAAAATCGTCAATGGTCAAAGTTTCGCGGGCACGTCGCATTTGCTGGACGGCACGGACAATCACGATTCGATGCTCGGTTTGATCGTCATCAACCCGACGCTGGAATCCGTTACCGAAGCCAAAGTCAC
>DAOMFR010000173.1:8088-13515 GCA_035429885.1 Blastocatellia bacterium | reverse complement strand
ACACTTCGCCGATGATGCGCGAAGTCGTATTCGCATCCAGCACCGCTCCGGTGTAATCGCCCAGATCAAACAACTGGCCCAGTACCGTCGCCGACCCGGCAGGTTTCCATCGCCCGACGATGTCTTTCATTTCCGGTGGAGCCTGCGAAGGCCGCAAAGTTCCATACACAAAGATAAATTCGCTCATTCAATTACTCTACAAATATCGTAATTCAACCAACATTATCCAAGATAAACGTCAAACCATAATTCCAGACCTAGCTTGCCAAGATTTCCCATAAGCGCAGGTGAAAGTGTTGGGCCACCTTGTCCATAGGCTGACAACCAATAACAGGAGACATCCATGAGAAAGCCATCTGCACGCAAATCTTCAAGAGCTTTCTGCTTTGGCATCAATTGATCCAGCAACCATTCCAGATGACGTGCGCTATCTTTTGAAGGAACAATTCCTTTTGAAGAAAGAAACCATACTCCAGTTTTCGGACGTTTCTCATCCGAAAATGACTTGCTCTTAGAGGAGTGTTCAGAAGGTGAAATGCCAAGCCTCGTTGTTACATTTTCAACATCAAGACCATCTTTAAGAATTCGTAAGGTCACATACGTAGCCTTACATGTGGGATATTCATCATTGTGACTCGTCGGCACTGCTATCCCTCAGTTATTGAAGTTCCAACAGCATTTCCATCTTGCAGAACTTTTAACAACACATTTTCTTCCGCCGCGCCGACAATCAAAATGCGCTGCACGCCAGCGTCCAGCCCTTCCACGCACGCGCGCAACTTCGGGCGCATTCCTCCGGAAGCGACTCCGCTGGTCATCAATTCGTGAATGCCTGCGCGATTAAGTTGGGCGATTTGTTTGCCTTCGCCATCCAGCACGCCGCCGACGTCCGTCACAAACACCAGCGTTTCGGCCTGACATCCGCCCGCCACTGAAGCGGCCATCTGATCGCCGTTGACGTTGTAATACTCTTTGTCGGTTTCACCCATCGCCAGACACGCCACCGCAGGCATCACGCCCGCGCCAAGCATGGCGTCAATCAGCGTCGAATTCGTTTTAACGATGCGCCCGACAAAGCCCAAATCGGTTCCATCTTCGGCGTTCATCTTTTCGGCCAGAAAGCTCTGCCCGTCGCCACCCGCGATGCTGGCCGCGTTCACGCCCACGCGAGCGAGTTCGGCAACCAGGTCTTTGCCCACCTGTCCGGCCAACACCATTTGCACCACGTTGCGCGCGGCGGCATCCGTGATGCGCAATCCATCGTGAAAGCGCGATTCGACGCCGAGTTTGGTCAGCAACGCGGCAATCTGTTTGCCTCCGCCGTGTACCAGAATCAATTCGTGACCGGCAGCTTTCAGTTCCGCGATTTGCGCGACCAGTTTTTGCCGAAGCTCGGCATTGATCAGAATGCTGCCGCCGAGTTTGATGACTGTTCTTTTCACCGTAAGCCCGCTCCTTCATCAAAGCCGAACGCGAGGTTGGCGTTTTGCAGCGCCTGACTGGCTGCGCCTTTCAGCAAGTTGTCTTCGGCGGAAACGACAATCAGTTGGCCTGTGGCTTCGTCCACCACGCAGCCAATGTCGCAATACGGCGTGTTGGCAACAAACTTAATTTCCGGGAGCTGCGACCCATCAAACACTCGCACGAACGGCGAAGTCGCAAAGGTGTCGTTCCAAACTTTCACCACATCGGCGCGCGTCACGCCGGAATTCAGCCGCGCGTAAATCGTTGAAAGAATTCCCCGATTGATCGGCAGCAAATGCGGCGTGAAGATCAGCGACGTGGGCGAGTTTTCCACGCCCAGAGCCTGCGCGATTTCCGGCGTGTGGCGGTGTTTGAACACGTTGTACGATTTGAAGCTTTCGCTGACTTCGACAAAGTGCGTCGTCGAGGTCGGCTGCTTCCCGGCTCCGGTCACGCCAGACTTGGAATCGCTGATGATGGTCTGGCTGCGGTCAATCAGTCCAGCATCCAGCAACGGTTTCATCGGCACAATCACCGTCGTTGGGTAACAACCGGGATTGGCAATCAGTTTTGCACCCGGCAATTCCGAGCGGACAAATTCGGTCAATCCGTAAACCGCCATTTCCAACAAATCAGGCCGCGTGTGTTCAAAGCCGTAATACTTCGGATAGAGCGCGGCATCTTTCAGCCGGAACGCTCCGCTGATGTCCACAACAGTGGCGCCGCTTTCCAACAAGGAGGGAGTGACGTCATGCGAAAACTCGTTTGGCGTGGCCAGGAAGATGACTTGCGCATCCAGCCGAGCCACTTCCGCCTCGTCAAACGGCAAACAATTCAGCGTCGTCAACCCGGTCAGTTGAGGGTGAATCTGGGTCAGCGGCGTTGCTTCGCCGGAACGCGAAGCGAACGCTCCCACCAATTCCATCTGCGGATGGTTCAGCAAATATTTGATCAGGTCGCGCCCGGAATATCCTGTCGCCCCGGCGACAATGGCGCGGACTCGGTTGCCCATCGGCTACTCCTTGAAACTGAATGTAGCGCAGGTTTTCCAACCTGCGCAAAATGAACTTAAGACGAATTCTGTGTCACAGAGCACTTTTCAAGCACACCGGAGCAGGTTGGAAAACCTGCTCTACGACGATTGAAGCTCGCGGAAAAAAGAAACGCGGAGTGTACACGAATGACAGCGCAGCCGAAAGAGAACCCAGATTTGCTGGCAGAAAATGGGGGCAAAAAATCTTTCCTTCCGGACGTTGAGTGAAGCCAAAGCCATCGAATCCGTTCAGGTGTTCAAATCAGAATTTTGTGTTCCCACTTTCTGCCAGCGTTTTCCCTTTATTGCTGTTGTTGTAATGTGGTGACGGAGGGAATCCCCATGCCTGTTATGACTGCACTTGAACTGGAAACATTCCTGCAATCTCATTTTCCGGAAACGCCCGAAGACACAGACTTTGGGTTTCGTGTCGAATACGTTGAAACCAACTTCGTCCGCGTCCGCATGCATCATCATTCGCGGCATTTGCGTCCGGGCGGAACCGTGTCCGGTCCGACGATGATGACGCTGGCCGACACGGCGGCATACTTGGCGGTGCTGGCAATGATTGGTCCTGTAGCCTTGGCCGTGACCACCAGTTTGAACATCAATTTTTTGCGCAAACCCGCTCCGCAGGATTTGGTAGCTGAATGCCGGTTACTGAAACTCGGTTCGCGGCTGGCCGTGGGTGACGTGGTGATCTTTTCGGACGGCGAAACCGATCCCGTCGCCCAAGCTACCGTGACCTATTCCATCCCGCCGAGGCGCGACTGACAGGTGGACTATCGCTTGCTACAATCCGCGCGATCTTCTGCAAACGATCGGCACGCATATCACATATCTCGCTTGTCTGAGACCAATCATTTTCAACAGCGGAGGGAACAAATGAAGCTGAGATTTGCAGGTTTGCTGTCAGCCGTGGCGCTGACGGCAGCAATCTTTTGGAATGGAAGAATTATGTCTGCACAAGAACAATCACCGAAACCACCAATCGCCAAGAAAGTCCCGAAGACGACGCAAATTCATGGCTACACCGTCACGGACGAGTACGCCTGGCTGGCTGACAAAACCAAAACCGACAAAGACATGCTGGCGTACCTGAAAGCCGAAGAGGATTACGCCACCACGATGATGGCCGGAACGAAACCGTTTCAGGACACGCTGTATACAGAAATGTTGGCGCGCATCAAAGAAACTGACGAGAACGTTCCGTACCGCTACGGCGAATATTTCTATTACACGCGCACCGAACAAGGAAAACAGTATCCGATTTACTGCCGCAAGAAAGGCAGTTTGACCGCCGCCGAAGAAGTCACGATTGACATGAACGAGATGGCCAAGGGCCACGATTATTTCAGCATCGGCAATTACAACATCAGCGACAACGGAAACCTGCTGGCATTTTCCACCGACACGTCGGGCTTTCGGCAATACAACCTGTTCGTCAAAGACCTGACCACCGGCAAGATCAGTGAAAAGGTGGCGGAGCGCGTGACTTCGGTTGCGTGGGCGACGGATAACAAAACGCTCTTTTATGTCACGGAAGATGCGACGACAAAGCGTTCGGACAAGTTCTTTCGACACGCGCTTGGCAGCGGCAAACACGATTTGCTGTTTGAAGAAAAAGACGAACTGTATCGCATCGGAGCCGGGCGCACGCGCAGCAAAGGGTACATCGTTATGGGCAGCAGCAGTTCGACCACCAGCGAAATGCGCTACTTGCCCGCGAACAATCCCACCGCCGAATTGAAACTGATGCTGCCGCGCAAAGAAGGCCACGAATATTACGTGGACCACATCGGCGACCAGTTTTACATCCGCACGAATGACAAAGGGAAAAACTTCCGGCTGGTGACGGCTTCGGTCAACGATGTGAGCCAGGAACACTGGAAAGAACGGATCGCTCACCGCAAAGAAGTCATGCTGGAAGACATTGACTGTTTTGCCGGACATTACATCGCCAGCGAGCGCGAAAACGGAATTCCGAAAATCCACATCACGGATTTGAAATCCGGCCAGGCGCATTACATCGAATTCCCTGAACCGGTGTACGTCGCTGCTGGAACATCGAATCTGGAATTCAACACGACGAATTTCCGCTTCAGCTATGAATCACTCATTACGCCGGATTCGATCTTCGATTACGACGTGAAAACCAAAAAGCGCGAACTGAAAAAACAGGTGCCGGTGCTGGGCGGATACGATCCGAAGCTCTACCAATCCGAACGGATTTACGCGACAGCTTCAGACGGCACGAAAATTCCGCTTTCGATTGTCTACAAAAAGGATCTGAAGCTGGACGGCAAACGCCCGCTGCTGCTGGAAGCCTATGGTTCGTACGGATATCCGTACGATGTGAATTTCTCGTCGAATCGGCTGAGCTTGCTGGATCGCGGCGTGGTTTATGCCATCGGCCACATTCGCGGCGGAGGCGACCTGGGCAAAGAATGGCACGATCAAGGCAAAATGATGGCGAAGAAAAACACCTTCACCGATTTCATCGCCTGCGCCGAGCACTTGGTCAAAACCAAATACACATCTTCGGATCGGCTGGTCGTTACCGGAGGCAGCGCCGGAGGATTGTTGATGGGCGCCGTCACCAACATGCGGCCCGATTTGTTCAAAGCCGTCATGTCGTACGTTCCGTTTGTGGACGTGATGAACACGATGCTGGACGCTTCGTTGCCACTGACGGTGGGCGAATATCTGGAATGGGGAAACCCGAACGAGAAAGCCGCGTACGATTACATGCGCAGCTATTCGCCGTACGACAACATCGAAGCCAAGGCGTATCCAACAATTCTCGTCCGCACTTCGCTCAACGACAGCCAGGTCATGTACTGGGAACCCGCCAAGTACGTCGCCAAGCTCCGCGCGATGAAAACCGACAAGAATCCGTTGTTGTTCAAAGTGAAGCTGGAACCCGGCGG
>DAOMFR010000173.1:0-7988 GCA_035429885.1 Blastocatellia bacterium | reverse complement strand
CGATGAAAACCGACAAGAATCCGTTGTTGTTCAAAGTGAAGCTGGAACCCGGCGGTCACGGCGGCGCTTCGGGCCGGTATGATCGGCTGAAGGATACGGCGTTCGATTACGCCTTCCTGCTCAGCCAGTTCGGCATCACAAAGTAACGGAACGGGGAGCGGTAGCGACCGGGTGGATTCGTAAATGCTCCTTTGCGAACAAACCAAGTCGCTACCGCTCCCCGTTCCGTACCGAATACATCTGCGAAGCGACGCCGCTGGACGGTCAGGCTTCGCACTCGGCCAGCGTCGCGCGGGCTTCTTCAAGGCCAGGCGAACCGAGCCGCTCGTAGATTTCCACAGAGCGTTGCGCGTAGGGTAGAGCTTCAGCGGATTTCCCCTGACGCACCAGAGCTTTGGCAATGCGGCGGCAGTCGAGAGCAATCAACTCCAGGCGGCCTACTTTTTCGGACAAGGGCAGTGCCTGGCGCGCCAGCGTTTCGGCTCTCGGCCAGTCTTTCCGATCCAGCGCCAATGCGGCGAGATTACCTGTGAAAGTGGCTTCGCCTTCGGCATAACCGACCGAGCGGGCGACGCGCAGCGCCTCACGATAATCCCGCTCCGCCGCCGCATAATCTACGGAAAGCCTCTCGGTGTCTGCTAGGGCGTTCAGAGTACGAGCCACATCCGCACTTTCGGCGGACAAGCTGCGATACAAGGCCAGCACGTCGCGGTAGGCGGCGATGGCGGCGGGATAATTCTTCTTCAACTGATGACCGAGGCCGCGCAATTGGATGGCGGTAGAGCGTTCGCGGACACCCGCCTTGGCAATTTGCCAATGCGCCGCTGCCCACTCCGCGTAAACAAGCACCTCGTCCGCTTGCTGGCGCAGGAAATGAACATTTCCCATCATGTAGGCTCGCCAGCCAGCGTTAGAGTAATCGCCCGCCGCCACAGCTTTGGCTTCCGCCTGCTGCTCAAGCGAGAGCCATTCATCCCAGCGGCCAGTGAATTCAAAGAAAAAGTGGAGCGCATTGCACACAGTCTGGAGCCGCTGATTTTCCCCGGCGATGAAAAGCGGCAAGGCGGGCGAAACCGTCGGCCAGGCAGTATCAAGTGCCGGAAAGCGGTCGTGCTTTTGATAGCCGTTTTCCACGATCAGCGCGTAAGCATATTGTTCCAACCGATTGCCGGTTTCCGCCACGACTTCGGGGCATTTGGTTCGCAGATAATCGGCAATCATCGGCGTCAGGATAAAGTTTCGTTCTTCCGAATCCGCCAGCACCAGCGCGCGGCTGGAAAGATCGCTGAGCGCGCCTTGAGCGGCGGCTTCGTTCAGGCTGGCGAGTTCGGCGATGAACTTGACCGCCATCGGCGAAGTGAAATAGCTGAGCGCGGCCAGCACTTTGGTTTCGCTCGGGCTGAAGGTATCCAGCAGGTCTCCGAAAATGAATTCCAGAGGATTGTTGCCCGCCGGAGCGGAGCGCAGAAATTCCAGCGCGGAGGCAATCGTGCGACATCGTCCCAGCCCTAACTGCCCGGCGATCCAGCGAATCAGCAGCGGATTGCCGCCCGTGTTTTCGTAAAGTTCGCGGCGTTCGGCTTCGGTCGCCCGGCGAAGCAGATCGTAGTTTTGGGCCAGTTCGGCAATCAGTTCGCTGGCGGCAGACCAATCCAGTTTGTCCAGCCGGACGATGACGGCGCTGGCGTCGGAGCGGCGGCGGCTGGTGACAATGGCGCTGCATCCGCGCGGCAACCGATTCAGAAAGGCAAACAACTGGTCGCGGTCTGGCTCTGACAAGGTTTCCAAGTTGTCCAGTAGCAACAACACATCCGTGCCTCGCAAGGCGCGCAACACGGCTTCGGCGCGCTCTTCTTCGATGGTTTTGGTGATTTCCGACTTGCCCAATTCGCGGGCGATGGCGTTCAGCATTTCCAAATAGCTGGGCAGGATGAAATTTCCCAACGAGCGTTGGCCGTCGGCGGTCAGTTCGCGTTCTTTGGACGACAGGAAAATGATCCGGCTGAATCGTCCCGCCGGGACAAGTTCCGCCGCGCGAATGGCCAGCGAAGTTTTGCCAATCCCGCCCGGCCCATCAATCAACGTTCCCCACCCGCGGGCGTCTTCGGCCAGCGAGTCAGCGACTTTTTTCAACTCGGCTTCGCGCCCGAAAAAGAATGGCAGCCGAGGCAAATTGTTATCCGGGATGGCGGCGCGCTTGCTGCCTTTGGCCGAAGCTTTGTAATGATCTCTGGGCAGGTTATCGTTGATGGCCAGCCGCTCCAGAATCAGATTGGCGGCTTGCTCCGGCGTTTTGTCGTCAAGTTCGATAAAGCCAGAGGCTGGACTGAGGCCGTCAGCTTGCGCGTATTCAAACCGGCACGGCATCACTCGCTTGCCGTCGGCTTTGGTCAGCAATCCGTAAATGTGCAGCCACTCCCAGCCAGTCCAACGCTTCTGGTCGTAATTAGGGCAGAGCACCGGAACGATCAAGTCAGATTGTTGGCCATAAAGCTTGGGCAGATAAATGCCCAGGTCGTGCCGGGCGAATTCAGCCTCGTGGAATTTGTCGTAAAGGATGGCATCTTCGCCAAAGCGCACGGCGAGGATGGCGGCGACTTCGGCGACGAAGTCGCGTTTTTCTCCGGCAAAGGAAAAGGCGATGCGAAAGCGTTTCTCACTCATTTGGCTCTCCTGAGTTGATCGCTGTTGGCTTAAAACCTGGGAAGCAGGTGGCAGCATAAAGGCTGGGGCGCAAGCCCCAGTAAACACGGCAGATTCGGGAACAAGCCCGCGAAGCGCGGCGATAGCGATAGCCAATCTCTGGCGCCTGCGTTGCAGGCTTGGGTGTCTTGCTGGGGACGATTCCCGGAGTTCCGCCGTCGGCTTCACTCCGGGCTTTATGCTGGCCACCCCCTCCGCGGGTTAAACAATTGCTGATGCGCGGGCTATCTGACGAAGCACTATTTCTTTACGGCTTTTGAGTAACTGACCAGATTCGCAAACATCCGATACGCGCCGGGCGTGCCGACCGGAAATTGCCGGAACCACGCGTAGCCGGTGAAGATGTAATTGCCTTTGCCGTATTGGGCGATCAATTGGCCGCCATTCAACACCTTGCCGGTGTCGTCCGGCGCAGCCAGCAGCGGCGTGTAATGGCTGTCCCATTCGCTCAGAAAATACAGGCCGCGTTCCTGCACCCAGTTTTTCCAATCGTCTGCGCCAATTTTGTTCGGGAAGTTGAACAAAGGATGATCGGGAACCAGCACCGTTACCGGAGCCATTTCGTCGGTCACACGTTCGCCGCGCATTTTCACCGGGTAAGGCGCGAAATTGCCGCTGGCGAATTCCTGTTTGTTGTATTGCACGATCAGCGTGCCGCCGTTGGAAACATATTCCAATAAGCGTTTGTTGTTGGCGATGACGTCTTCGTTGACTTCGTACACGCGAATGCCGAGCACAATGGTGTCGTAGCCGGACAAATCCGCCGACGCCAGTTCCGCGGAGCTAATCAGGTGAACGTTGACGCCGAGCTGTTGCAACGCTTGCGGGCCATCGTCTCCGCTGCCCATCACGTAACCGACTTTCAAATTGGCGGCGACTTTGGCGTCAAAGACTTCGACTTTGGTTTTGGCGGTGCGATACAGGAAATGCGTTTCGATGTGCGGATAGGAAATCGCCGTGTAGCCGTTGTCGTAGGTTTTGCCGCCTTCTTCAGCAACGGCTTGCAAATCGAATGCGCCGTTAGCTCCGGCAGGCGGAGTCACCTTGAACGTGCGCGCGGTCTTTTCACCTTGTTTGGTAAAGTTGAGCGGACGCGGGTCGAGTTCGACTTTCCAGCTTTGTGGAGCGATCAGCTTGACGCTGCCGTTGATGGAGCGGCGCGCGTTGTCCGTGATTTCGACGGAGATTTCGCGCGTGCGATTTGGGCTTTCGGACGGAATCACCAGCAATTGCGGATTCACCGTTAGCGTGACGGCCGGAGCCACTTTCAATTCGCGACGGATTTCGCCAAAGGTTTTGTCTGAAAAGCGATATTCCACCGGTTGGTTGATGACGACACGTTCGCCGCTCAAGGTCAATTCCACGCGAGCCGTCGCGACCGCCGGAGCAAACGGCAAGGTTTGCGGCATTGTGGCATCCCATTCGTATTGATCTTTGGTGCGCGGTTTCGCCAGCCAGTACGGTTGCGTGGACGGTTCGCCTTCGGGAACGGTGGCGCGGAACCGTGCGACAAACGCTGGCGTTTCGCGGCCACGAAACCCTCCGCCGCCTTGCGGTTCCGGTTCCGAACCCAACGGAGCGATTTGCCATTTTGCCGGAGCTTTCAACGTTGCCGATGGCGCCGGATTCCCTGCCGAAGCGCGGAAGTACACATTCGCTGAAACGTCCACGGCTTCGCCGGGCGTGACGATTTCGGTGTTCGACAACGCATCCACCACAACGCCGTGCGCTCTGGCCAGAGCGTCGTTGAACTGCTGTTCTTTGGTCGCCAGCATTGCATCCACGTTGGCTTTGGACACGGCGTCCAAACTGCCGAGCGTCGCGCGCAAGGCGCGGACTTCGTGCAAGCCTGCGGCCAGATGCGGAGCGATCAATTCCGGCTGTTCGATTTTGAATTCCGCCAGGGCTTTGGCGGCAGCATCTTTGATTTTGGTCAGCGCGGGCAGCAACGCTGCGCCGTCTTTGCCCCCGAATTTGGCAATGCCGGTCACGGTGACATCAATCCCTGCAAACAAAGACGTCTCTTTTTCGGGAGCTTCGACCAGCGAAGACAAGCGCGGAAAGGATCGCAGCGTGGAACCTTTCATCTGAATCATGCCCATGTCCTGCGAACGGTGACGGCTGCGGCCATCCGAAGCCAGTTCGTTGTACGAACGCCCCAACACCGGATCGTATTGGCCAACGTCAAATTCCGTCCGCGCTCCGGCTCCGCCACCGCCGAAACGGCGCGCATACGTTTTCAACACTTGCCATGGCTGCAAGCCTTCTTTGAGCTGTTCGGGATAGCGCGCGGGGTCCGCGGCGGCTTTGAGCGCGTCAGGAACCAGCGCGCCTGCGGTTTGATGTTGGCCGTGGCCATCTTGCGTGGTGCCGCTCCAACCGTTGACCAACACCAGCGGGCGCATCGAACGAATCACACGCACCATATCGCCGATGATTTCGTCGCGATTCCATTTTTGCAGCGTCTCTTCCATCGAACGCGTGAAGCCGAAATCAAACGCGCGCGTGAAATATTGTTCGCCGCCATCCAATTTGCGCGCCGCCAGCAATTCTTCCGTGCGGATGACGCCCAGGCCATCCCACAACTCAGGGCCGATACCATTCTGGCCGCCTTCGCCACGATTTAACGACAAATATGCCGTGCGCGCTCCCATCGCCCGCGACATATATGCCAGCATATCGGTGCTTTCGTCGTCCGGGTGCGCGGCGGTGTGCAACACGCTGCCGATGGTTTGCAACCGGCGCAACATCAACGCCAAGCCGCTGGCTCCGCGCTCTTCGGGCGAAGGACGCGTGTCGGCGTTGACGGCAACTTGGATGGTTTGTAACGAAAGAATCGCGATTAGCGCGAAAGCCAGAACTTTTCTCATAGCCTTAATTTTCCTGTTGTTTGGGTTCTTGTGGCGAAAATAAACTGATGAGCATGCCGACGATGACGACGGCCACACAGCCAACGACGTTGTACCAAAGAAAGCTGATTTTTGTCGTGTTGCCAACCACGGCTACCGTGACCATTCCGGCGAGCAAGCCGAAAAAGGCTCCGTTGCCATTGGCGCGCTTCGTGGCGATGGCCAGCACGAACACGCCCAAAATGGAACCGTAAAAATACGAACCGAATTTGTTGACGACTTCGATCAACGAACCGAGACGCCCCGCGTAAATGGCAACCACGCAGGCGAAAATCCCCCACAAGCCGGTAGCGATTTTGGACACCTTCAGGTAATGCGAATCGGGCGCTTCTTTGCGGAAATGGCGGCGGTAAAAATCAATCACCGTCGCCGTTGAAAGCGAAGCCAGTTCCGCCGAAATCGAACTCATCGCCGCCGCAAAGATCGCCGCAATGATTAAGCCAATGACTCCGGCTGGCGCATAGGTCGTGACGAAGGTTGGGAAGACGTAGTTCGTGTCGTTGAACTTGTCGGTTTTCGCTTCGCGTTTGAACTCGGCAATAGCTTCGTTGCGAATGCTGGTCATCGCTTTGTTGGCGACGATGTATTCCTGTTTGGCTGATTCTTTGGCGTTGCCTTCTGAGTTGGCGAAACTGGTCGCCGCTTGTTGCCGAGCGAGAAACGCCAGATCGAATTGAGAATTCAGCTTGACGTACTCGGCAGTGTTTTCAACTTTGGCGCGGTCATCCGCTTTGAAAATCATCGGCGGTTGCACGAACTGATAAAACACAAACACCATCACGCCGATGAACAGAATCAGAAACTGCATCGGAATTTTGATGAAGGCGCTCATCAGCAACGACGTGCGGCCTTCGCTGACGGATTTGGCCGTCAGGAAGCGCTGCACCTGGCTCTGGTCACAGCCGAAATACGACAGCATCAAAAACAATCCGCCAATCAATCCAGACCACAGCGTGTAGGTTTCGTTCAGATCGAATTTCGTATCCACGGCTTTCATTCGCCCGACGGCTCCGGCCAAATCCATCGCTTCGCCGACAGTAACGCCTGCGGGAAACTGGCCAACAATGACGAATAGAATGACTGCCATTCCGACGAAGATCACGACCATCTGTTTTACGTCCGTCCAGGTGACGGCCTGGACTCCGCCAAACATGGTGTACACCGTCGTCGTCAGTCCCATCGCCAAAATCGTCGTCAGTTCATTCCAGCCCAGCACCAGCGACAACACCACCGACGGCGCAGCGACAATGACTCCGCACGACAACCCGCGAGAAATCAGAAAGAAGAAACTGGTCAGGCTGCGCGTTTTGGAATCGAAACGACGCTCCAGATATTCGTAAGCCGTGTAAACCTTGGCGCGATAAAAGAACGGAACCGCCGTCACGCACAAAATCACCATTGCAAACGGCAACCCGAAGTAAAACTGTATAAACCGCATGCCGTCGGCGTACGCCTGTCCGGTGGTGCCGACCAGCGTAATGGCCGAAAGCTGAGTCGCCATGACGGACAACCCCACTGCCCACCACGGCAGGCTGCGGTTCGCCAGAAAATAGCCTTCGATTTCGTTGCTCTTTTTCGTCAGCCGCAATCCGTCATACACGATGTAAATCAAATACGCGGCCACAATCGCCCAGTCCAGCCAATGCATTCGATGATCTCCCGATGTAGAGCCGGTTTTCCAACCGGCTCAGGTCTTGAAGTGGTTGCGCGTTATTCTTCCAAACAGTTGCTGGCGCAAGTTATGCGCAGGTTGGAAAACCTGCGCTACATTATTGAAACATCCGCGAAAACCACCATAGCCCGATAATCAAGGCAATGGTAAAAACGATGACGGAGATGTAAACGCGATTCCAGTGCGGATATTCACGTTCGTCGTTTGATGGAGTCGAATCTTTCATTTCAATCCTTATTTAGCGAGCGTTGCCAAAACTCGCTCATGCAGAGTCGGCACGTAATCCAAATGCTCTGGCCGCATCAGCACGCTGCGGAAAACGGTCACTGCCGATTCATCCCAAACCAAGTCTTGATGCTGGGCAAACAAGCTCGGTTTGGCGTTGAACTTGGCCAGGTAAATCGGATGTTCGGTGTCGTTCATCAATGCTTCAAAGACGCGATGAGTTATCCGGCTGGTTTCGGAAACCTTGTGGCTGGCAGTCGCCGCGTAAAAATTGACGATGTCCAGTTGCGGCGGCAAAACCAGTCGCAGTTTCTCGCTGTCTTCAATCAACTTCGACCAGCGAACTGCCGCCGCGCGAGTCTTTTGCAGAATCGCGCCCAGTCCATCAGCCGCCAGCGGAAAGCATTTCAGCGTCGCCCACAAAGCAGCCGCAGCGGCTCCGGCGCGCGAACATTCCAGACTGATTTCGCCCAGATGCA
>DAOMFR010000172.1:12412-13565 GCA_035429885.1 Blastocatellia bacterium | reverse complement strand
CGCGTTGAACTGGAACCGCGCGAAACCAAAGAATTTCCGGTCAATGAGACTCAGGCGTTGATGGACAGCTACCAAATCAGCAACTTGAGTTCGCGTGACATAGAGCTGTTCGTTTCCAGCAACTACATTGACGCCGCCATCAAAGCCGAGCTGGAAAAACTGATCGAACTGAAAACGAAAATCTTTCAGGCTGAACGCCGCGTCAAAACTCTGGAAGAAGAAGCCGAAGAAATCAGCGACGATCAAAAACGATTGCGCGAAAACATCGGGGCGCTAAAAAACACCGCCGAAGCCAAACAGCTTGTCGCGCGTTACATCGCCAAAGCTGGCGAACAGGAAACTCGATTGGAAGCCATCGCCAAAGAAAAGAAAGCGGCTCAAGCTGAATTGGATAGATTGAACGCTGAGTTTGGCCAGTCGGTAGGCGCGTTGAAATTGGAACGCAAACTATAAACAGGGCTGGCAGAAAAAAGTGGGCAGAAAAAGTCAGGACTTAGGCAAATGCTGGTGTGTCAGCAGCCAGGAGAAGTTGAAAAAGAACTCTTGCTTACACACAGCCAACAGACACCTGTGTTATTCCCAAAAATAAAAGTTTTTCTGCCCACATTTTTTTGCCAGCTTTTCTTATACCGACAACGACTCAAGGCATCCAGTTCTTTCGATAAGCGACTGTTTCGGCCAGCACGTTGCTCAATAGTTTTTCGAGCGAAGCCTGGCCGGAGCGGTCGTTGTCCGTTCGGTTGTGACTGATGCTGACGCCGCCTCTGGCTCGGATTTCAATTCCAAGCTGGCCATTTTGCTGAAACCAGTTCAAGCCGTAACGCACGGCGTCCGCTCGCTGAGCCATTGCCGCAGCCAATTCCTGCAAGCTGGTTTCGCCGCCTTTTGATTTCAGTGCGAACTTCAACAACCCGCCCAGCCGCTGCAAAAATGATTCAAGCGTTGGCTCAGTCGGAGGCTGGCCGAAGGTGATGACTCGGCGAGGCTTCACCGCTTCCAGGGCAGCATCCCATTCGTCAGGCCCCGGCGGCGAAGTCCAAACAATCAAAGTTTCCGCTTGGCGAAGCTCTGTTCGGTTGCAACCTGTCACCGATGAATCGGCTTCGCGCCAGACAATCGCGTCGGGATGAGTTGCCAGGACTTCGGCCAGCTT
>DAOMFR010000172.1:9106-12312 GCA_035429885.1 Blastocatellia bacterium | reverse complement strand
AGCGCCGGATTGCCGTTGCCGAACGGAGCCAGCCGACGAAGGTCCTGTTCAAACTCGCGCGTGATTTCTTTCAACTGAACGTAACCGTCAATCGCCAGCGTTGGTTCCTCCGCCACTTCCGCAGTCATCGAACGAACTGCGCGCGACAGCAAGCGGCGAAACTCGAAGACGTCTTCGCGGCGCAGCGACAAGCCGGCAGCCATCGCGTGGCCACCGAACTTCGTCAGCTTTTCTCGGCAGCTTTTCAAAGCGTCGGTGATGTTGATGCCTGCCACCGACCGCGCTGAACCAAACGCTTTGTCGTTTTCTTCGCACAGCAACACGACCGGTTTGTGGTAAGCGTCGGCCAAACGATTGGCTACGATGCCGGCGACTCCGCCTTTCCAATCGGGATGCGACAAAACGATGGCCGCGTAATCCAGCAGCGAAGGTTCGCGTTCCAGCAGGGTGTGCGCGCTGTCTTCGACCAACTGCGATTCCAACTTTCGCCGAGCGTTCATGGATTCCAGTTGATGAGCCAAATCAGCCGCCCGCGCCGCGTCCAGAGTCGAAAGCAATTCAACACTGTCGGCTGCGTTGCCCATCCTCCCTTGCGCGTTCAATCGCGGAGCCAGTTTGAAACCGATGTCCGTTTCATCCAGTTCCAACTGATTGATTTCGGCGGATTGCATCAACGCCAGCAATCCGGGCCGAGTCGCAACGCGCATCATCGTCAAACCGCGTTGCAGCAAATAGCGCGTTTCGTTTTTCAATTCGGCTACGTCGGCGACGATGCCCAGCGCCACCAGATCCAGCAGTTCATCGCAGCTTGATGAAGTCAGAGCAGCAATCAGTTGATAAGCCACGGCGACTCCAGGCAGTTCGCGCAGTTTGTGACCAATCGGCAACCGCATGGGATTGATGACGGCCAGCGCCGCAGGAAGCGAATCGGACAGCAAATGATGATCGGTGATGATGACGTCAACTCCGGCGGCTGAGGCCACGTTGACGGCTTCGTGCGAAGTGATGCCGGTGTCGCAAGTGATGATGAGTTTGACGCCGCGCTCCAGCCATTCGCGCAACTTGTTCAGGTTAATGCCGTGGCCTTCGCCGTCGCGCAGAGGAACGTGGTACTGAACATCTGCGCCAAGATTTCTCAGCGCCGTGAAGAGCAACGTCGTCGCCGTCTGGCCATCAACGTCGAAATCTCCCCAGATCAAAATGGCTTCGGCTTGGTTGATGGCTCGCTGCAACCGTTCAACAGCGACGTTCATATCCGGCAACTCAAACGGCGAAGTCACCGCGTAAGCATTCGGATCGAGAAAGGCTTTTGCCGCAGCAGTGTCAGTCAGCCCAGAGCGAACAAGCCGTTCAGCTACGAGAAGATGCCCGCCGACGAAATTTCGCAATTCATCGGAAACTGAAACCGGTTGTGAGATTTGCCAGCGCATCAGAAGCTGATCTCTTCAAGCTCATCCAAATCCAGTGAGATGCCGCCGAGCATTTCTTCGTCATCCAGCTCGCTCAAATCGCCGGGAGTTTCTCCGCGTTCGCACAACGAACGATAAGCGCAAAAACGGCAGCGGCGTTCGTCGGCAGTTTTCGGAAACTCCAGGCTGGCGGTGATGTCATGAATCAGCGAAACCAGTCGCGCTTCGTCCTGTTGCAGCTTTTCGGCGTTCAAGCTGTATTCAACCGTCTCGCCGTTTTCCGCAAACCAGTAAACGAAGCGAATTCGATCCGGCGAAATCGGCTGGCCGTTGTTCAACCAGTCGCCAGCTTTGGCCAGCACGAAGGGATACACAATCGTCTGCATTCGATTGGCCAGCCGAGCACTGGTTTGCGGGCGACCGGTTTTCCAGTCAACGATTAAAAAGGTTCCGTCGGCGAGCCTGGCTACGACATCGTATTTCGCCATTAACAGAGCCTCGCCAATCGGAGCTGTCAACGTCAGTTCAGGATAACGATCAGCGGGAAGATGTTTCGCCTGCCAGGCCAAATAACTGTCCCACCAAGCGCGCAGTTCATTGTCAGCAATCGTCGCCGCCAGAGCTTCAGCCGGAATGCCCAGCGCGTGTTGATGCGCCAGATGATGAAACTCCTGTCCTTTTTGCTGGCCGATTTCGTACAGCAAAGCCTGCGCTGTTTCCTGAGCAGGCCAGCGCACATCCAGCAGATAACGAAGCTCAAACCGGCGATGACAATCTTCGTAATCCTGCAACGCGCTTTGGCTGAAAACCAAATCTTCAAAACGATCATCTGGCATCGTCGTCACCTCCGTTGATGGCTGCGTTCAGGTAAGCCAGAGGGCGAGCCGCGAACAAGTCGGCTTTCTTGCCAGTGTTCCAGGTGACGATCAATTCGCGTTTGGCTCGCGTGATGCCTACGTAAAGCAACCGCAATCGTTCGGCGCAGTATTCGATGCGTGCCAGTTCGGTCGCTTCGCCTTCGCGGTAAGGCTCGCCGGTTTTCAACGCTTTCAACTGCGCCAAAGCTTCGGCGCTCAGATTCAGCCGGTCGCGCGCAAAGTAACTTTCGCTTTGAAATTGATCGTTGGCGTCCGCCGAAGGGAAGTCGTAATTGTTGACCGACATCAGATAGACGCGATCCCATTCCAAGCCCTTAGCTTTGTGATGAGTGATGATGACGGCTTGGCCTTTGTAACTGGTCGGATCGAATTGATCGTCGTCTTCGCCCAGGCCTGTGAACTTGCGATTGTTGCGGACGATTTCGCCAAGCTCGACCACACAATCCGGCAAACGAAATTCGGGATTGGCTTCGACAAAACCGCGCAAGTGAACGGCTATGCTGTATGCCGTGGCGATTTCGGCTGGCTCTTTGAACAGGTCGCTGCTGATCGTCAGCGTCAGTTGGTCAATCGGCAGCAGGGCGGCTTCCTGCCACCGCTGCACGTTCGTGCGAAAGCGTTCCAGCAAGTCGAACTTTTCGGGATCAGTCGACGCGTTGCGCGCATCCAGCAGCCAGTCTTTGTCGCGCGGAGCCGTGAACTGTTCAACGTGTTTCAGCTTCTTCAACTGGTTTGCGGTTTCAACTGCTTCGGCGGATTCGCGTTCATCGCGCACGAAAGCCAAAAACGCTTTGCCGAGTTTTGCTGAGTCCGTTGGCGACGCCAGAAAGTCCGCGATGTGATGCAGCGTGCGCGCGACTTCGCGGGTTGAAGTCGTCGTTCGTAAAACTTCGACGTGAGGAATTTTCAGCGACTGCAA
>DAOMFR010000172.1:6329-9006 GCA_035429885.1 Blastocatellia bacterium | reverse complement strand
GCGTTGAACCACGCGGTGACGGCATCGGCGATGATGGCTTTGGCTTCGAACTCATCAATGATTTGAAAATCGTCTGAAAGCCCCACCAGCCCAGGGCGTTCGCTGACGATGTCGTTGGCCAGACCATGCAGCGTGCGAACTCTGTAAAGCGTGCCCAAGTTGCCTTCGCCCAAAAAGCTGCGAACGGTTTGATCGAATTTGCTGCGCGCGGAATTGACTAGCGTGACGATCAGGATTTGCTGGCCGCGTTCCAATTTGGATTCGCGAACGAGCTTCGCTGCCAGCGCCGAAAGCGTAGTCGTTTTTCCGCTGCCCGGAACCGCCGATACTCCCATCTTGCCGCCGGAGTACTCCAGCACGCGGGCTTGGCTTGGTCTTGGGATGAAAGTTGTATTTGCCATTTGATTGACGGTACGGAACCGAGAGCGGTAGCGACCGGGTAGTTGTGATGCGCCAAGTGCCGGAAGCACCCAGTCGCTACCGCTCCTGGTTCCGTGCCGATCTAAGAAGCAGATCGAACACCACTCTTAATTCGCCTTCGCGTTCGTTGCCGCGTTCGTCGAACTTGCTGTACCCGATGAAGACTTTCCGTCGGCAGCGTTTCAGCAATCCGGTCACAACGCGCAGCAAAATCTCGCGCGATGTTTTCTGTTCGTGAACCTCTGTCCAGATTTGACCCAGCGGCCATTGGCGGCTCAGCACATAAGGTTGCGTCAGCGGTTGTTGCAATCGTCGAGTCCACGTCTGGCTGTCAATGTTCAGCCAGAATTGATAATCCGCCGGTTGGTTGCTGAGCAAAAACGTATACGCCGGGGCAATCAACACTGCGTCAGGAGCTTTCCGCCAATCGCTGGGTTCGTACTGATCGGCCAGAATTCCGGCGTCCACCATTCGCGCGTATTCCTGGCCGCTGTCGGTTTCAGGTTCGATCTGATTCAGCGTTTGTCGAAACGAGCGCGACGAATCAATCAGGTTTGAAATGATGCGCGCTTCGTCAAAGGCTTCTTTCGGGGCGTTTCGTTTCGGCAAGTGAAAGCCGAAGCCTTTTTGCGAAAGGACTTCGCCAAACAACCGGCTGAAGAAAATGTCTATCGGTTCTGCTTCAGCGGCTTTGTATGCTTCCAGCCAGTCAACCAGCTTGTCGAATCGTTCGCCGAAGACTTCGGAAATGCGCTGGCGTATCTCAGGGTTTTTTGTGATTTCGCGGAACGGCATCAGCCTGCCACTGACAAAGCGAACTTCGCCGAGCAGTGTCGCCCGCGCCAAATCCATCTCGGCAATGACGCTCAGCAGCATCTGCACCACGTCGAATTTTTTGACTGAATGTTTGGGATCAACCTTCCAGTTTGGATGTGCCAGCTTGGCCAGCGTCACCAGAGCGCGCACAGCTGGTTCGGCATGCAGCGGACGTGAAGGTCGCAGCGTGTAAGTTGGGATGCCAAGGTTATCCAGCCTTGATACCAGCGAAAAGCGCAACGAATCGCTGAGCAACGGCGCGAGTATGACAATCTGATTTTGTTTGACGCCTTCTTCGTGAATCAATCGCGCGACGGAATCGGCTACCCAATCAACCATCTGAGTGTGAAAGCGGCTGTGCGATTCCGGCGTGAACTCAATCGCAGAGAGCGCGTCGGCTTTGGATTTGGTTTCAGGTTCGTCGTCCATCACTTCGCGCAATTCGCTGAGCAAAGCTTGAACCGGCGGAGACATCACGCGCGTGGCTTCGAGTTCGTGGCGAACATTGCAAACTTCAGCCAACGACGCGGCGCTGGTTTCATCCGCACCCAGAAAGCGGCGATAGCTGGCTTCTTCGTCGTGAATGACCATCGCCGATTGGCAGCCTGGCAGCAAGTCGCGCAACAGTTCATGAGTCACCGGCGTGTCTTCTTCGACGTTGTCGGCGATGACGTGTTTGTAACGCCGAGTCAGATAAGCGCGAGAAACTTCGTGGCGCCACAGGTGGTTGGCAAACAGCGAAACCTGCAACGAAAAATCCAGCAAGCGATGTTCGACGCAATAATCCCGAAACAAATTCGCGCAGGTTTGAGCGTCGTCAAAAATGTGCAGCCGTTCCGCGTCGCCGGGCAAAGCCGCTTTCAATCGTTCCGAAATCGTCGTGTGCGGAAACCCCACCAGCGAGGATTTGTTCAGGTTGTCCGCCAATTGGCTAAATAGCCGGGCGCGTGTGATCGTCACGCTGGCGAAGTAATCGTTCCGCTCAATTTCAGGATCGAGCAGTTTGAACATCAGGTATTGAATTAGCTCAGACGAAAGAAAGGTCGGACGGCGAAACGGTTCATGCTGGCTTAACTGTTCGGCAATCAGCGGCCAGAACAGGCTGACGATTTGATGCGAAAGACTGCCGAGCGTGGCTACGGTAACTTCGGCTCCGGCTTTGCGGCGAGGATTTCGGATTTCGGCAAGGTACGGCAGCGCCAGTCGTTTTTGCGGAACCAGGACCAGAATCGAATGCGCGGGAACACCAGCGTCAATCAAATGCCGCAGCCGCCGGACTCCGACAGTCGTTTTGCCAGCGCCAGCAGAACCGCTGAGAAAGATTTTGGCGTCAAGCGGCGACGCAACAATCTCTTCCTGTTTTTTCGTCAGACGAATGCTCATGCTTTTCGGCGGGCTGGGATAGATAACGGAACAAACGGAATGAACTGAACAAACGGAA
>DAOMFR010000172.1:0-6229 GCA_035429885.1 Blastocatellia bacterium | reverse complement strand
GTTATCTCCTTATCTGTTTCCTTGAGTCGTTATTTTCTTAGCTGCTGAACCATCGCTACGGCTTCGGCGGTCAATCGCTTCACCACAGCGAAATCGCCCGCTTCGAACAGTTCCGGCTTGACCATCCAGCTTCCGCCGCAGGCGACGACTTGAGGCAAGGCCAGATACTGGCCGATGTTTTTCGTGTCAATGCCGCCGGTCGGAATGAACTGAACTTGTTTGTAAGGCGCGCAGATCGCTTTCAGAAAGCTCACTCCGCCAGCGGGTTCGGCGGGGAAGAACTTCAACACATCAACGCCTTTTTCCAGGTTCATCTCGACTTCGCTGGGAGTGCACACGCCTGGAAAGATCGTCACATTTTTCGACAGGCAGAAATCCACAGTCGTCGGATTGGTTCCGGGCGAAACGATGAACTGCGCTCCGCAATCCATCGCTCGCTGAGCCTGTTCCGTCGTCAGCACAGTTCCCGCGCCGAGCAACAGTTCGGGAAAACGTTTGCTGATTTGTTCAATCGCTTCCGCCGCCGCTGCCGTGCGAAAGGTGATTTCCGCGCACGGCAATCCACCTTCGATCAGGCTTTCCGCCAGCGGCAATGCATGTTCCAGTTTGGGCAAAGCGACAACGGGAATGATGCCCACTTGTCGCACACGTTCAATGATGTCCACTTCACATCTCCAAAATCAGAATTGAATGAAAGGGAAAGGCATCTTAGGGGAAGCTCTGGTTGGCGGCAAGAAGTGGTTGGAAACAAAAAAGTGAGTTGGAAGGCTTTTGCCTTCCAACTCACTTTTCCCTGGATCACGGCTAAGAAAACCCTGTGATCCAACTCGCTCGCTGTTGCGATGGCTGGCACAACAGGTTCTCCTGCTGACTATCGGACTTTTTTGCCGTGGCTGGTTGTGATGATGCCGTGGCCGTCGGGGAAATTGATCGGTTCGGGATATGTGCCGAGCAGCAACCATTCCTTGCCGCCATTGACCAACACTCCGTAAGCGCTAACGTCGCCGGAACCGGCTGTTGTGCAATCGCTGTTTACGTACAGTTGCTGGCCGTTCTGCGGGGCGACGATATAAAACCCGCCAAATACTGCTTTATTCAGGCCGGTAAAGGCCCCAGCGGAATCATATTTGAGAGTGGCCACGCCAACGAACGGCCCCGGAGGCAGTGGAGGAAAATCATTGGTGATTCCTTCAAAGGACATGCTCCAGGTTCCAGCCAGAATTCCCAGGGAACAATAAAAGCTTTTGGCTCTGTCCATCGGGCTGGTTCCTTCATCATAAGGATCAACTTTTTTCCCAAATCCGCTGAAAATCACAGGGGCAGGGGTCATCGGGCCAGTTTTGGGGACATAGATCACGTCAAATTCATGACCATCTTTCCACACCACAAAATCGTAATCCCAAAAAGTGCCGCTCATCTTCCCGTTGCAATCCGAATCCAATGTGTATGTTCCAGATTCGTCCTGCAGTGGCGCGATGTATCCATTATTGTTGGCTTTTCCTTTGCTACTGGAAAAATTTCCGCGACCATCGAATGTCACCAAGGCAACCGCCGCGTAATTTTTATCAGGCACTCCCATCAAGTTGATGGTTTTTCCTTTTACCAGGACGCCGTATGCCCCAGTCAGGGTTCCCTGTGTGCAGGTAAACGGCCGAGCGAAATCCGGGCGATAGATGGATTTCTGCTCTCCCGGAGTTTGGGCCGAGGCCGTCGTCAGAAAGGAATTAGTAAATGTCGTTGTTACGACGAATCCAGCGATCATCAAGGCCTGAATCATTGTGCGTTTCATAAATACCTCCGTATCAAAATCAGTGTTTGAGTCCAGATTCGAATTGCGCCTGCGAACCAGGGGCAATGCTCATCACAAACCACGGTTCCGTAGAGATCAGTATTGCTGTTTTTCTTCTTTCACTTAGGAAGGCGGGAACGGAGTTTGAGATAGCTCACGGAAAATGAAGGTTTGTAGAGAAATTTTTGAGCCGGTGTTACATTCCCAGCCGAAGTGAGTCAGCAAATTCCTACGATAAATTCAGGAGGATAAATGGAGTCGCCGCCACCTCACGAAGTCACACGATTGCTTCAAGCATGGAATCGAGGAAACCAACAGGCGTTGGAAGAATTAGCGCCGCTGGTGTATGCGGAGCTTCATCGGTTGGCGGCTCACTACCTGAGCGCGGAACGTCCGGGACATATGTTGCAAACCACTGCGTTGATCAACGAAGCCTGGGTTAGATTGCTGGATTGGAAAAATGTCGAATGGAAAAACAAGGCGCATTTTCTTGGAGTTTCGTCGGAGTTAATGCGGCGCATTCTGGTGGATTTCGCTCGGTCTCGCGATTACCAAAAACGTGGCGGAAACGCCATTCAGGTTTCGCTTTCCGAAGCCACACACGTTGCCAATCCTGAAAGCAGTTTGAATGTAATTGCTCTGGACGAGGCGTTGCAGAAACTTGCCCAGCTTGATCAACGCCAAAGTCGCATTGTCGAGATGCGGTTTTTCGGCGGGATGCAGGAAGATGAAATTGCCGACGCGCTGGATATTTCGGTTGCGACAGTTAAACGAGATTGGTCAGTCGCTCGGTTGTGGTTGTTGAACGAATTGCAAAGCAACGAATCACATGACGCCGGATCGGTATAAACAAATCAGTGAGCTTTGCGCGGAAGTTTTGGAGCTTCAGCCAGAGAACCGCTCAGCTTATCTTGCAGCAGCTTGCGGTTCCGACAATCAATTGCGCCGCGAAGTCGAAACGCTATTGTCCTGGGAAAATAAAATCGGCGGTTTCATCGAAGCCAACGCGGTGGAAACCATTGCCGCCGATCTGGCCAAAGAACAGCGCCAGATGATGCCTGGAACTCAGGTCAGCCATTTTCAGATTGTGTCGTTGCTTGGCCGTGGAGGAATGGGAGAAGTCTACCTGGCATTGGATCTGCGGTTGAAGCGTCAATGCGCGCTAAAGCTGTTGCCGTTGGAATTCACCTTGAACCAGAGTCTGGTGGATCGGTTTGATCAGGAAGCGCGCGCCGCCTCCGCGCTGAATCATCCCAACATCATCACGGTCTATGAAATTGATCAGGTCGGCGATTCGCATTTCATCGCTACCGAATTGGTCGAAGGCCAAACGTTGCGCCAGTTGCTCCGCGATGGCGCGTTGCCTCAGAACACCGCGCTCGAGATTGCGATTCAAATCACCAGCGCGCTCAATGCTGCTCATCGAGCCGGAATCGTTCACCGCGACATCAAGCCTGAAAACATCATGGTCAGGCCGGACGGATTGGTGAAAGTGCTGGATTTTGGACTGGCCAGAGTCGCCAGCACCCCACACTCAGAGCCCGCGTTGCCTTCAAACATTGCCACACACACAACGGACACGCGCCAAAGTCTGATTATGGGGACGGTGAATTACATGTCGCCCGAACAAGCTGTCGGAGATCGTGTAGATGCGCGAACCGATTTATTCAGTTTGGGAGTGGTGTTGCATGAAATGTTGACTGGCAACCTGCCTGAATTCGGCGAACGAAAGTTGCCGGCCGAACTGGAAACCATCGTAGCCAGATTGCTGAAAGCGGATCGCGAAAGCCGTTACCAATCGGCGGAAACGGTGCTGGCCGATCTGCAAAAATGCCGTAACGAATACGATTCACACAATCGAAGATCGAAGCTTCGAGCCCGAAACCTGGCACTGATATTGGCAGTTGTTGTCTTGGGCATTTTTATGGCAGCGGCGTATGTTCGGTTTTGGCGATGGGAGGGAGTTCGTTCAACGGCTTCGACCGCCAAAGTTCAGTCGCTGGCGGTGTTGCCGTTGAAACCGCTGGCTGCAAATTCCGAAGACGATTATTTGGGCTTGGGGTTGGCCAACGAAATCATTTCGCGTCTGAGCAAGGTTGGTGGTTTGGTGGTTCGCCCAACCAGCGCCGTTAACCGGTACGCCGGCAAATCGCTCGATGCTTTGCAGATCGGACGCGAACAGAAAGTGGACGCCGTGCTGGAAGGAACCATTCAGCGCGTGCCGGACGAATTGCGCATCACGGTCAACCTGTTGCGCGTCAGCGACGGCGTTTCATTGTGGGCGGACAAGTTTAACCTCAGCGAAACAAACCTGTTCCGATTGCAGGACGAATTGGCCAGACAGATTGCCACGCAGCTTCGGCTGGAACTCAGCTCCACGGATCGCGCCCGGCTTGGCGAGCGTGGGACTTCCAACGCCGATGCCTTGAAGCATTTCATGAAAGGTGTGTACTTTTTCGACGACCGCGATTCCAATCTGAATAATCGCAAACCGTTGGATAACGCCGTCGAAGAGTTTCAGCAGGCTGTCGAACTTGATCCGCAATTTGCAGCCGCGCATGCAAAACTCGGCCACGCCGTTGCGCATTTGGCGGTGTTTTTTGAAAACAATCCTGCATTGGTCGAACGAGCGAGAAAAGAATTGCGCTTCGCCGAAGAACTGAATCCGCGACTAGGTGAAGTGTTCGTCGCTTGCAGCCTGATTTTGTGGAGCGAGTACGAAGGATTCAAAACCGAAGAGGCCATTCGCGGATTGCTGCGCGCACAACAAATTGATCCCAACATAGGGCATTTGGATTTGGGCCAGTTGTATGCGCACTTGGGATTGGATCAGTGGGTTGAGGAAATGCGCAAAGCGCAGCAGTTGGAACCGGCCAACGAATTCATCCTGGCGAATTTCTTTCGCTATTACGTGATGAATGGTCGCCCGGATGACGCGCTGAGCCTGCCGCTAAACCTGGGCAATCATCCGTACGACGAAGTGTTCTGGCGATTGGAAAAGATGCAGGCCAGGGAAGTCGCCCCAATGATCGCCACCTGGTATCAACGCAACCCAAATCAAAACTACGTCGCTTCGTTCCAGGCGCTGGTGGATGCGCTCGAAGGCCGCCACGAAAAAGCCCTCGCCGCCATCCCCGGCATTCTGAAAATTTCCCGCCGAGGTCCCACCTATCACCACCAGACGCATTCCATTGCGCGAGTCTACGCGTTGGCTGGGCGCAAAGAAGACGCCATTCATTGGCTGCGCATCACCGCGCAAGAAGGCCTGCCGAATTACCCCGCTTTTTCCAAAGACCCATATCTGGAATCGCTCCGGCAAGAACCCGCGTTCATTCAGTTTCTGGAAGAATTGCGCACTCGCTGGGAATCCGCCAAGCGTGAGTTCGGCGCTTCAACCGGGCATTAAGGCACCTCAGAGGAAGCTCTTTGCGAATGCAAAGAAACTTCCTCTGAACTTTAATCACCGAACTTTTCAGGCGCACACAAAACGGCAATCACGGATTACTTTTTCACGCCTTCGATCACGCTGTAAGGCGATGGCGTAGGCACGATGCGGGTCATTTCAAATCCGGCGCGGTCGAGTAACGCTCGATATTCTTCCGCCGTTCGTTCGCGGCCAGTCATGAATTGCAGCATGACCAAATCCAGGAATTTGCTGACTCCTGGCGCGTTGGGTTCGGGCAGCACCATTTCGGCGACCAACACTTTGCCGTTGTCGGCCATCGCAGCGTGGCAATGATTCAGGATCGTCACGCACTCGTCATCGCTCCAATCGTGGATGATGTGTTTCAGAATGTACGCGTCGCCGCCTGCTGGCACTGTTTCAAAGAAACTGCCGCCGATCGCTTCGGCACGTTCTGCCAGTCCAGGCGCTCGCAATGCCTCGGCTTCGGCCACGACCGCCGGAGCGTCAAACAGCACGCCTTTCATTTGCGGGTATTGCTGCAACACCGAGGCCAGCAACAATCCGTGGCCGCCGCCTACGTCAACCAGTTTGTTGATTCCTGTGAAATCGTAACCGGCCAGCACTGCCGCGCCTGCGCCCAGGCTCATGCTGGTCATAGCGTTGTTGAAGGTCTTGGCATCAGCCGGATGTTTCCCCAGCCAATCGAAGTAAAACTCGCCGTAAACGTGATCGAACGCGCGTTGCCCAGTTTGAATGCTGTACGGCAGCTTCGCCCAGGTCGTGAAGTTCACATCGTCGGCCATGAAGGTCGCAAAGGCGCGCAAGCTTTCCGGCTTATCGCTGAGCAGTGGTTCTGACAGCGGCGTCAGGCTGAAACGACGGTCGGCGTCTTCAGAAAAAACTCCCGCGCCAACCAGCGCGCGCATCATTCGATACAGCGAACCCGCGTGCAGCCCCAACGCAGCGGCAAGTTCGTCGGAGCTTTTTGGGCCATCTTTGAGTTGATCGGCTATGCCGAATTGCGCCGCAGTCGA
>DAOMFR010000171.1:0-13566 GCA_035429885.1 Blastocatellia bacterium | reverse complement strand
TCGGCCAACGCCAGCATCGGCGATCTGGATGGCGATGGCGATCTCGACATCATCTTGGTCAAGGGGCGTCACTGGCCGCTGCATGATCGTGTTCTGCTCAACAACGGCAAAGGCGAATTCACCACGGCGCACAACCTTGGCGAAACGCCGGATCGAACCTATTCCGCAGTGTTAGCTGATCTTGACGGCGATGGCGATCTCGATGCCATTGTCAGCAATGACAACCCGGACAAGAAGCTGGTTTACCTCAACGACGGCAAGGCCAACTTTCGCGTCGCCGGAACCTGGGGCGATGCGAAATGGAATACGCGAAACGCTGCGTCGGCTGACCTGAACGGCGACGGCAAGCCCGATTTGATTGCCGCCAATCGTGGAGGCGCAAGTTATGTTTGCATGAATGACGGGAAAGGCAATTTCAGGATGAGCGATTGTGTGACAATTCCATCCGAATCGGCGACGACCATCGTGCCTGCTGATTTCAATCGCGATGGATTTATTGATCTGGCGATTCCGCACCGAGACGGCGGACAAAGCTTCATTCTCTTCAACGACGGTAAAGGGAAGTTTACGAAAACGAAAGCGTTCGGCCCCAACACGTCTGCTGCACGCACGGCGGCGGCGGGTGACTTGAATAGCGATGGCTGGGACGATCTGGTCGTAGGTGATGAAAGATCAGGAGTCTTTGTGTACCTGAATGATGGGCAAGGTGGACTCAACGCTGGTGTGCAGTTGGGCGAGAAAACTTTAGTTCCCGGTGCGATTGTTATCGGAGATTTAAATCGCGACGGCAACGCCGATATCGTGATTGGCTGCGCCAAGGCACCGGGCATTGTGTTTTTCAATGATGGAAAAGGACGCAGCTTTCAATCGGTGAAATTTGGTGATGGGCAAGGCGCGGTCTATGGACTGGCGCTTGGAGACTTGAACAAAGACGGCTACCCAGACATTGTCGCCGCTCGCAGCGATGCGCCGAATGTTGTCTACTTCAGCGGGAAGTAGGCAATTGCCGAATCGCGGCTCAGCGAATTTTTGAAACCTATACTTGAATCAACCACACTGCCGGGCAGAATAGGCCCTGGCTATTTCTTCGGAGGAATGATGAAACGTTTGCTGCTTTCCATCTCGGCGCTGCTGCTGGCGCTGACTGTCCATCCACTTTTTAGTTCCGTTGCGAGCAACCCTAAGAACGACCCGGTCGTCGTGGCACCTGAAACTGTTGGAATGTCGGCCAATCGTTTGGCGAACATTCGCAACGTGATGGCCAAGCACGTTGCCAACAAACAGATTCCCGGTGCTTCAGGTTTGATTGCCCGTCAAGGCAAGATCGCGTATCAGGAAACCTGGGGCATGGCTGATATGGAAGCGGGCAAACCGATGCAGATGGACACAATTCATCGCATCTACTCAATGAGTAAACCCATCACTACCACCGCGTTGATGATGCTTTATGAAGAAGGCAAATTTCAGCTCAACGATCCTGTAGCCAAATATTTGCCAGAGTTCGCCAAGATGCAGGTCGCCATCGAAGAGAAAGATCCGCAGACCGGTCAGCCGGTGATGAAGACCCGGCCTGCGCGCAATCCGATCACGGTTCGAGATTTGATGCGCCACACGGCTGGGCTGACTTATGGCGTGTTTGGCGACACGGTGGTGGATCGTGAATATCGGAAAGCTAAAATTTTGGGGCAGCTGAATCTGACGGATTTTGTCGCAGACCTGGCGAAGATTCCGTTGCAATACGAACCCGGCACGCGCTGGCATTACAGCGTTTCTGTGGACGTGCAAGGCCGCTTGATCGAAGTCCTGTCTGGCAAACCCTTCGATCAATTCTTGCAAGAGCGCATCTTCACACCGCTGGAAATGAACGATACGGGCTTCATTGTCCCGGCCAACAAAAAAGATCGGCTGGCCAAACTTTACACGATTACCAAAGAAGGGAAGCTGCAAGCGTCGCCAACCTGTTCAAATCGGCAGGAGTGTTACGACGGTTTCCCAAACGCCGTGCCGGACTTTCTGCATTCGATGGGGATGCAATCCGGCGGCGGCGGGCTGACTTCAACGGCGTATGACTATTTGCGCTTCTGTCAGATGCTGCTGAATCAAGGTCAATACAACGGCAAACGCTTGCTTAGTCGCAAGACTGTCCAACTGATGAGCAGCGACCATCTGGGAAGTATTCCAGGCTTGGGGCCAGGAACTGGATTTGGTCTTGGCTTTGCGGTCAACAAATCTCCGGGAGAAGCTGGAATGATGGGGTCGCCCGGTGAATATAATTGGGGTGGCGCCGCTGGAACCAAATTCTGGATTGACCCGCAGGAACAATTGATCGGTATTTTTATGATCCAGATTTTGCCGCATACTGGATTGGAATACGGCTCGGAATTCCGCGTACTGACTTATCAATCCATCGCTGACTAATTCTGACAAGTTAACCGCAGATGCGCGGTGAACGCTGAGGAGACGCATAGCAATTGGCAGTCAAGTTTGCGTAACCACTGCGTTACTTTGCGCTTCTGCGGTTAGAAACATAATGCTCAATTTGGAGATAGCCAATTGATGAACGCGATTGACCGCTTGCCTGCATTCGACGAATTGCCAATCAAACCCGAATACCCGCCGTGTTCTGCATGGGGAGTATTCGGCGATAACGATGAAATTGGAACTCTGAATCTGCTGACGCCGGAACGTGTGGCTTCCGCCGCCTCGTTAGTGAAAACCGGCGAAGTGTTCGCCATGAACTGGGAATTGGAGCAGCCGAACCCTCCGCTGTTTATGCGACAGGTGTTGAGTCACACAGTTCATCGTAGGCGAAAAAATGTGTTTGATGACATTTACAACAACTTCAACACGCAATCGTCTTCGCAGTGGGACGGCCTGCGGCACTTCGGTAATCCTGAGTTCGGCTTTTACAACGGCGTGACCGAAGAGCAGATTTCAGACCCAACGAATCCGATTAACGGTATTCACCATTGGGCGCGTCGAGGAATTGCCGGCCGAGGTGTGTTGATTGATTTTCAGCGGTTCGCAGCCGCACACAGCATTGCATTTAACCCCGGAGATGGCAGTGGAATCACCGCCGAGCAATTGCAAGCGGCTGCGGAATGGCAAGGTCTCAAGTTTCAAACCGGCGACATTCTGTTGCTGAGAACCGGTTGGATCGAATGGTATAACGGATTGATCGAAACGGAGCGGGCGCAACTGGCCGAGCCCGGTGCGTTGCGCGCCAGTGGTTTGGCACAGCGTGAAGATTCGCTGCGATTCCTTTGGGACAATCACTTCGCCGCCGTCGCCAGTGACACGCCCAGTTTTGAAACTGCACCGCTTCCTGCTCCTGGCGGAGAGTTCGGAGAGGCGCTCCATAATACGATCATCGGATTGTGGGGGATGCCCATCGGTGAAATGTTTACCCTGGACGCGTTGGCTGCGGCCTGCGCGACGGATCGGCGCTACGAGTTTTTATTCACCTCTGCGCCTCTCAATAAACTCGGTGGCGTAGCTTCTCCGCCGAACGCCTTGGCAATCAGGTAGCCCGAATGCCTGAATTCAACCAGACACAGGGAAAGAGGTATCGAATGAAAAAGCGAATCATTGTTTTCAGTTTTTTGCTGGCGTTCCTGACAAGTATGACTGTGGCACAAACGCCTACGAGGCCTGTCGACGTTACGGCAATTAAAGCTGGTCGTTTGATTGATCCTGAAACCGGAACGGCGGCGCTCAACCAAATCATTCTGGTCGAAGGTGAAAAGATCACGGCGGTTGGCGCGAATCTGGCTATTCCCGCTGGTGCAAAAATCATTGACCTGTCGAAGCTGACGGTGATGCCCGGCCTGGTTGATGCGCACACGCACATGGCGATGACCTACAAGGAGCAGCCGGAGAATAATTACTACTACTTGACCTATGTGATGGAATCCACGCCGCTGCGTGCGATTCAAGCAGCATCGAACGGGATTCAGCTGCTCAATTCTGGCTTCACAGTCATACGCGATGTCGGCAACAACGGGCTGTACGCTGACACGGCTTTGCGGCAGGCTATTGAACAAGGCTGGTTGCCGGGACCGACGGTTATTCCTTCGGGCATTATCATTGGAGGCACGGGTGGGCAGTTATGGCCTTCGCCGGAAATGTTCAAACAGCACAACATTGTTTACCCGGAATATCTGGACGCCAACACGCACGACGAAATCGTCCGTGCTGTCCGCGAAAACATGCTGTTCGGAGCGCGCACCATCAAACTGTGCATTGATTGCAAACCGTGGGGATACTCGGTCGAAGACATTAAGCTGGCCATCAGCGAAGCCGCAAAAGGCGGATGCAAAGTCGAAGGCCATGTGCAAACTCCTGAAGGCGCTCAGCGTGCGATTGATGCGGGCATTTACATCATCGGTCACGGCAATGCTCTGACGCCGGAACACCATCGCCAGATGGCTGAAAAGGGAATCTTTCTGGCTGGAACCGACACGCCTTACACTAATTATCGCGGAACCGAAAACGGCTTCAAACAAACGGTCGCCAAGTTGCGTGACGCCTGGGAAAAGAAAGTTCCGCTGACGTATTCGACTGACTTTGATTACTGGAACGAGCGGATGAAAGATGAAAAAACAGGTGAATGGTTAACGCGGGGCGATCTGACCATCGCGTTTCTGGATACCTGGAAAGCGGCGAATATTCCGCCTGCAGACATTTTGCGCGCCATCACCATCAACGGATACAAGGCCGCCGACCTCATTAAAGAGCGTGGCCCGATTAAAGCTGGAATGTTTGCAGATTTGATTGCCGTCGAAGGCGACCCGTTGACTAACATTGACGCGCTGCGCAAAGTTCAGTTCGTCATGAAAAACGGCGGCGTCTTCAAAAAAGACGGAGTGATGACGCCGGAAAAATTCTTTCATCCGGGCCCGGTTAGAATGCCCAACGGCAGATACACTCGCTAAAAAACCCTGGAGAGCTCAATGCGAACGATTCTCACGATTCTGTTATTGGTTTTGGTTGCTCTATCGGTTCAGGCTGCAGAGCCGACTTATCTTTACAACGCCAGATTTGTGCAAGCCGCGCCCGGCAAACTGTTAGAGCTGATTGACCTATACAAAAAGCAGGCTCCCATTTATGCCACAAACGGCGACGAAGCCCCATTCATCATTCGTCATACGCAAGGTGATAAATGGGATTTGATGTTGTTATTGCCGGTTGGAAGTTATTCCGAATATTACAAACCAGACCGCGCCTTGAAACGGAAGCTGTTTGAACAGCAATATTCGGCAACGCTGAAAGCGTTAATTGCCTGGCAAGAAGATTTATATGTTAACGGGCCGGCACTGGCCGAATTGAATGCAGCGATTCCGCAAGCCGGATTCTTTCACCTGGAAATATTTATTTCGCTGCCGGGAAAACACGCTGAACTGTACAAAGAACGCGAGATGGAAAACGCGTATCAGCGAACATTGAAACGTCCGGGCAATTTCATTTTCACGCGTGATCAAGGTGCAGCCTGGGATTTGTTTACGCTGGGGCTTTACCGCGATTTGAAACATTACGCTGAAAGCGCTGACTTTCAGGAAAAAGACCAAGAAGCGGCGGCGAAAGCGGCAGGTTTTGAATCGGCAAAGCACATTGGACCGTATTTGCGTTCCTTGATTGCGCAACATCACGACACGTTGGCTGTGCCAGTAAAATGATTTGATGGAAAGGATCCAATGAAACATCGGCATGGCGATCTCACTCGCCGACAGATTCTCACAGGGATGGCGGGACTGACGCTTGTGTCACCCGCTTCTGGCGCTGTGCCGCTCCGCAAGTTGAGGCTGGGCGGGCCGGTTTTCATCAAAAGCGATGATCCAACAGAATTGGCGCACGCGCATCGGCAGTTGGGATACAACGCGGCTTATGTTCCACAAGTTCATTTGGCCGAGACGGAGAAAATCCGCGCAATTGAAAAAGCGTTTGCCGCGGAAAATGTTGTGATTGCCGAAGTCGGCGCGTGGAAGAACATGTTGGAAGCGGATACGAGCCGACGAAAAGAAAATCTCAGCTATGTGATTGAACGACTGGCGCTGGCCGAAGCTGTTGGGGCTCGCAACTGCGTGAACATCGCGGGGTCATTTAACCCCAAACAATGGGACGGGCCAGATGCGCGCAATCTGTCCAAGGAATTCTTTGATGCGACGGTGGAAAATTGCCGGAAAGTCCTCGACGCTGTGAAGCCCCGTCGCACGAAATTTACCATTGAAATGATGGGATGGAGCTTGCCTGACAGTGCCGACGCCTACCTGAAGCTGTACAAAGCAGTTGCTCGTCCAGGCTTCGGCGTTCATGTGGATATTTGCAACATTATCAACAGTCCGGATCGTTTTTACCGCAATGCCGAAATTATCAACGAAGTGTTCCGCAAACTGGGGCAGTGGATTTGTTCATGTCACGCCAAAGACTTGCAGGGAAAAAACGTCCACTTTATCGAAACCGTGCCCGGACGGGGCGGCATTGATTACAGAGCCTATCTGGCCAATGTGGCTGCATTGCCGTCTGAAGCTCCGCTGATGCTGGAGCATCTGAATACTCCGGCGGAATACGAAGAAGGCAAGCAGCACATTATGAAACTCGCGCGAGAGATGAACATCCTTCTTGCCTGATCTAGGCTCTGAAGCGGTCGGTGGCCTCAACTAAGGCGCTGGTGATACCCGTTTCCAGAGCCGAATGGCCAGCATCACCGACGATTACCAATTCAGCTTCGGGCCATGCGCGATGCAATGCCCAAGCGCTCATGATTGGGCAAACGACGTCATATCGCCCTTGAACTATGACGGCAGGAATGTGGCGAATCTTGTTCACATTTTCCAGCAGATAGTTGTCCGTCTCGAAAAAGGCGTTGTTCATAAAGTAATGCGCTTCGATGCGTGCCAGCGGAAGCGCCTTCTGAGCTTCGCTGAAATCGTCAATTAAACTTTGGTCAGGGAACAATTTGGATGTGCTGCCTTCCCACGCGCTCCAGGCTCTGGCCGCTTCCAAGCGCACGGTTTCATCGTCACTGGTCAATCGTTTGTAGTACGCTTCCAGCATGTTGCTGCGCTCAGCTACAGGAATGATGCTTTCATATTGTTCCCAAACGTCCGGGAAAATTGCGCTGGCTCCTTCCTGGTAAAACCAGGCGATTTCTTTCGGGCGACAGAGGAAGATCCCGCGCAGCACCAATGACGTGACTCGCTCGGGATGGGCTTGAGCGTAAGCCAACGCCAGCGTGCTTCCCCACGAACCGCCAAAGACCGACCATTGTTCAATGCGAAGATGCTGGCGTAACTGTTCAATATCCGCGACCAAGTGCCAGGTCGTATTGTCTTCCAGCGACGCATGTGGAGTGCTTTGGCCTGAACCTCGCTGATCAAACAGGACAATTCGATAAGCCTTTGGGTCGAAGAAGCGACGATAATTTTCAGACAGGCCTCCGCCTGGGCCGCCGTGGAGGAAGACAACGGGTTGGCCGTCGGGATTGCCGCATTGTTCGTAATACAGATTGTGGATTTCAGAAACCTTCAGCATCCCTTGCTGATAAGGTTCAATTGGGTCGTAAAGAGTTTTCATAAATTTTTCTCTTGTCAGTGTTGAAAGAAGACTCGTTGAATGAACCAGAAACTTCCGGCCAGGATTACGATTACCGAACCGATGGTTGCAATGCGCTTCCCCAGCGCAGGGTTGCGATACCTTACTGCTGCCAGCAGAGAAGCAGCAAGAATGACGATACAAACTTGACCAATCTCAACTCCGAAATTAAATGAAAAAAGAGACCAGCCCAAGGCTTGGCGGGGCAAGCCAAACTCTTTGAGCACACTTGCGAACCCAAAGCCGTGAATGAATCCGAAGAAAAACGCGATCCAGGCGCGCACGTCTCGTCCCGCCTTACCGACCATTAGGTTATCAATGCCAACGTAAATAATGCTGAGGGCAATCGCTGGTTCGATCAACCGTGCAGGTGGATTCATTACGTTCAGGGCGGCTAGCGTCAACGTGACGCTGTGGGCGATTGTGAACGCGGTGACGATCGTCAGTAAACGACGCATGCTTCCGCCCATCAGCAACAAGCCAATGATAAACAAAATATGGTCTGGGCCGCCAAAAATATGTTCAATGCCACTGAGTAGAAACTGTTCCACCACCGCCAATGTGCTTCGCCAATTACCTGATGAATTGCTCAGAAAATAATCAAGGCTTGGGTGGTCTTTGCTGATGATGTCTTGGTGTGTAAGCGCGTCTTCTTCGTAAAGATTCAGGAACGTTTGGTGCTGCGGGTCGTAAGGAAATAGCGCGCATCGAATGCCAAGCGTAGTTGGTGATGATGCCCCTTGAAAGCTCAATCGTAATGCCAATGCTTGTTGGTCTGGGATGGCTTCAATGCTCGACAACTCAAAATCAAGCTGACGCTCGTCGGCAATTAACTGCAAGCGGGATCGTAACAGGTTCTGGATAGATTCCTTTTTTGATTCCGCCAGCGACGGTTCGAGCAACGATTCGGCAGGCGTTACGCCTAAATCGTGTGCAAGGTCAACTACGTGTATGACAAGCGAGCCTTCCAATTGGCCATGGCTTAGCCGCAGATTCAGGTAGCTGAACGGGGTTGGATGAGCGAAAGCGGGCACTGCCGACCAGACGAATGCCAAAATCAGCAGTGCCACACGAAGCTGTTTCGATTCAGCCACAGTTATTTCAACTCGGAGTAAATGGCGGTGATTGCAGGTTTCAGGCGACTTAAATTGTAGCCCTTGAATTTTTCCGGAAGCTTAATGTCAGCAACTGCCTGATCGACTGTTTTCCCCTCTTTCTTGGCTTGTTCGGCTGCGCCAACCACGGCGGCCATGAATTCGCCATACTCTTTGAATTCGCTCCAGGGCATGACAGGGGAATGGCCGGGAATGACGGATTCGACTCCTTTGATGCCTGCCGCTGCTTTCGCCAAGCTCTTCGGGTAGTCCAGGCCGCTACCGCCGTTATTCGTATCAATCAAGGGAAGCCCTTTTGCAAAAGCGAACATGTCTCCAGAATGCATGACCTTCAATGCGGGAAAGACAACGAAGGTATCACCGCTGGTGTGGCCACGCCCGAAATAATACAACTCAATCTTGTCCTTGCCGCTGAACAAGGTGAGTTTGTCTTTGTAGGTTTTCGACGGCAAAAATTTCTTGCTTTCCGCTGACTGGAAGGCGGGCATCTTTTCCATATTCGTCTTGGTGTTTTCCTGTGAGACGAATTCAACTGCGCCGGTGAACGCGCTGTTGCTGCCGACGTGATCGCCGTGTGTGTGAGTATTGATGACCATCGTTACCGGTTTGGTCGTGACCGATTTGATCTTGTCCAAAATGCCCGGCCCATTGTTGGGGAGTTTGGTGTCAACAACGACGACTCCCTTGTCTGTGATAAAGGCTGCAGTGTTTCCGCCTCCGCCTGAGATCATAAACAAGTTGTCTTTGACCTTTGAAATTTCCAAACCCGCTGGTGGTTGCTGCTGTGCCGTTGCTAAAGAAATTGCCCCGATGAGCAACAGTCCAGCTAGAGCTGCAATTCGTTTCATGTTGAGCCTCCTGATGATATTTTTGCGGAATCATATACAGCGATTCTGGCGGACACAAGAAAGGCAATAATAGTCGCAAAGGAAGCATCAGGTTATGACAGGAGATATCAATCGAAGATCATTCTTGAAACACAGTTTGGCGGCAGCGGCGTTTTCGTCTTTTCAATCTGATTTAGGCTACGGGTTCAAGCGGGCAGGCGCACCAAAAAAAGTCATTATCATTGGGGCTGGTTTGGCAGGAATGTCAGCGGCTTATGAGCTTGTTCAGTCGGGCCATGAGGTCACCGTTTTGGAAGCGCGAACTCGTAGTGGCGGGCGCGTTTGGACTTTGCGCGATGATTACCCTGAGGGAATGTATGCCGAAGCCGGAGCAACCAATGTGTTCGACAACCACGATTGGACAATGAAGTATTTGAAACTGCTCGACGTGGCGATTGACCCAATGGAATCAATCATCGGTGCTTCGATTTATCACATTCGCGGCAAGCGTTTGATCATCAAACCTGGCAATGCCGTTGACTGGCCGCTGGAATTAAGACCAGATGAAAAAGGAAAAAGCCGTGTTGAGTTATGGGCCAAATATGTTGTGCCTGTGCTTAAAGAGTTTGAGCACGTCGAATTGGCGGAATGGCCAACTGCGTCACTGAAACGATACGATCAAATTACTTTTTCCGATTTCTTGCGTCAGCAAGGAGCTTCGCCAGGGGCAGTCGAAATTCTCAGCCTCGGCTTGGCTAACCAGTTGGGGGATGGAGCGAATGCGGTTTCAGCATTGAATTTACTGCGCGAAGCGATGCCGCGTTCATTGGTCAAGCAAGCTTATTTCATTCGCGGAGGCAGCGACACGTTTTCAAAGGCCTTTGCGGCAAAGCTCGGTGACAAGGTTCATTACGGTATGCCTGCGATCAGGATCGAGCAAGATACCCGCGGCGTGCGCGTAATTTGCCAGTCAGTTGGCAACCGTCACACATTTTCGGCAGATTATTTGATCTGCGCGATCCCATTTTCTGTTCTGCGTAACGTGGATGTTTCGCCGGGCTTTTCACCCGCTAAACAACAAGTCATCGCACAGCTTGGGAATACATCCGTGGTGCGAGTCTTTATGCAATCACGAAAACGGTTTTGGCTGGACGAAGGCTTGACCGGTTCGGTCACGACAGATTTGCCGATCGTGACCGCATACGACAAAGCGCATTATATGTCTGGTGCGCGTGGCATGCTCGAAGCTTATGTCGCAGGCGAAAAGGCGAGGAAGCTGGCAGCGATGTCTTCACTCGAACGACTGAATTTTACAGTCCAGCAGATGGAGCAAGTCCTGCCCAATCTCCGCGAACATTTCGAAGGCGGCTCTTCGGTTTGTTGGGATAACGAAGAATGGACAGGCGGTGCTTATGCATGGTTCAAACCCGGCCAGATGGAATCGTTCCTGCCACACTTCGCCAAACCCGAGGGGCGCGTGTTTTTTGCTGGCGATCACCTGTCGCCGTGGCCTGGGTGGATGAATGGAGCATTGCAATCCGGCAATCGCGCTGCTCGCGAAGTGAATCAGGCCGCCTAAGCTTTACTTTCCAACCTCAAAACAGCTTTAAAACAAAGGATCACTCTATGAATATTCGCCGAGCCACTCTTTTGATTGTTGCCATGTTCATGTTGTTGATGTTTGCACTCGTTTCCGCGCAGGAAGAATCGTTCGATAGTCCGCGCATTGCCGCATTGGCTAAAGAACTGAAGTCCGGTAACAGCGTCGCATTGAGCACTTTCTGGGAAGAAGTGAAAGGCAAAGCTCCATTGGTTGAACCGATTGCCGGAGACGACCAACATTTGCGAGTGACGTTTATTTGGCGTGGTGATACTGAGACGAAACGCATGGGAATGGTTGGCGGAGCACCTTCAAATGATGAACATATCAAACCGCTGACGCGTTTAGGCGAAACCGATCTTTGGTATCGCACTGAAAAACTACCGAAGGATTCGCGTTTCACCTATGTGTTTATGGCCAACCCGACGAGGCTGGTGATGGGTGACAAAGACCTGGAGGCAAAGATCGTTAAAATGTCGCGACGCGATCCGCTCAATCCGCGTGCATATGCGACACCTCCCAATGCTTCTTACATTGAATTGCCTGAGGCCCCTGCTCAGTCATGGATAAATCCACAACCAGGCACGCCGAAAGGCGAGACCAGATCTGAAAAGTTCAAAAGCGATATTTTGACCGAAGAGCGATCCATCAAGATTTACACTCCGCCTGGTTACGACCCTAATGGCAAGCCTTGTTCGTTATTGATATATTTCGATGGCGAAGTCGTTCCATTTATCATTCCGCTTGGGGTGATTTTGGACAATCTGATTGCCAAAAACAAAATTCCCCCGACCATCGCCGTGATGGTTTCAAGTGGCAAAACTCGCTCGCGGGATTTGGCTTGTTCGCCGAAGTTCGCAGACTTCTTAGCCAAAGAGTTGATCCCAAATCTGCGCAGCCGATTTCGCATCAGCTCTGATCCAAAACAATTGGTTATTAGCGGTTTCAGTTTGGGAGGGCTGGCTGCAGCCTACACTGCAATGAAGCACCCGGACGTAATCGGCAACGTTTTGTCTCAGTCCGGTTCGTACTGGTTTTATGACGGATGGAATGAAACTTCACCAGAATCCGCCTTTGTTGAAAGCGGCTGGCTGTCCCAACAGTATTCAAGGCTTTCTAAGTTGCCGTTGCAGTTTTACATGGAAGTTGGACGGTTAGAGCAGGGATTTCCCATTAACATGGTTTTGGAAAACAGGCGCATGCGTGACACGCTGATTGCCAAAGGTTATCCGGTAGTTTATTCCGAATACAGTGGAGGCCACGACATGCTTTGCTGGCGTGGATCAATTGCCGATGGGTTGATCGCTTTGCTGGGCAATCGCAATGTGCAGTAATCGCCATCTCAAGTTTCAATTGCTATTTCCACCCAGACGATTTGGCAATCGCGCTTCGGCGCAAATTCAATCACGTTATTGCCGCGTTTTAGCCGGTCCAACGGAATCGGAAAGCTATACACTGGTGATTCCGGTTTAGGCGTTTTCAACTCGATTTTGCCGTTGAACTTGCAAGCTTCGCCGTTGACGCGAAACTCACTTGCGGCCAACTCTGCATCGGTGATGCCTACAATTCCAAGCAATGCTTTGACCCTGCCAGCGCTCGGAATCGGTCCAGTTGGCAATCGAAACGCTCGCCACTTTTCGGCGGAGCATTGCGTTGGCAATGGAATCGCCTGAGCTTCACCTGGCGCCCACGTGTCGGCGAAGGTCAGCACGTGGCGGCGCGATTTTCCTTTCAAGGTTTCCAGGCTACCGACTTCGCGCAGTAGAGTCGGGTAATTTTCCAGATCGTCCATCGCTGTTTGGGAATCCAGGTAGTTGAATAAATAGATTCGATCCGCTCCGCGATCCAGCAAAGTCGCGGCGGCTCCGCGTACTGTTTCCAGCGTGTTTTTCTGAAACTGTTTTGAGTCTGGGTGAGTTCGGATCAGCACTTCCAATCCTGCGGCCAGCGTCACCTGGGTTCCTCGCAGCAGTTCTTTCCATAACTCAATAGGCATATCGGGTTCGATGCTGGCCCAAAACGGAGTGACAACCAGCATGTCAATCAAGCCTTTGCGCGCCCAGGTGACTGGATCGTAACCAAGTCCCAGCGCTGTTTGCGGACGCGAAGGCACGCGTGCACTGAGTTTGATTTTGTGGCCACGTTTCTTTTCCCAAGACTTCAACAAGCGGCGAACTTCGGCAGTGAATTCTGTCAGGATTGTCAGGCCTTCGCGTTCGTGGCCGGGTTTGAAGTGATAACCGAACCGCATCCAGTCCAGTTCCAAACCGTCAATGTCGTAACGTTCGACAAGTTCCCGAACCAACTTGAAATGGTGCTGGCGGACTTCGGCATGGGCGTAATCAAAGGCTCGATCCGCCGAACGATCCAGCCGGTAATTGATTCGCCGAAACTGCGGATTCTGTCGCCAAAGGTCGCTGTGCATATAACTGCG
>DAOMFR010000170.1:0-13698 GCA_035429885.1 Blastocatellia bacterium | reverse complement strand
AATTATGTGTCGGCCAATGAACAACTGGTCGTGGAAATTTACGTTCGCGACCTGAAACTTTCCCTGGCCTTTTACCAAAAGCTGGGATTCAAACTGCTGCGGCAGGAACCGGCGTTTGCCGAACTGGCGTGGGAAGATTCGCGGCTTATGCTGGAAGAGTTCAAACAGATGCCCTCGCCGCCTCCGTTTCCGTTGGCGAACATTCGTGTGATGGTTCCGAACGTGGATGAATATCGCGCGCTGGCCAAACAACTGGGAGTCCGCATCTTCCGGGAACTCGGCGACCGGTATTATGGCTTGCGGGATTTTACGCTGGTAGGTCCGGATGGCATCGGAATTCGCTTTGCGACGGAGTTGGCAGGCGATGCAGCAACTCATCATGGCTAAACAATTTTTCGACAGGATTTACAGGATTCACAAGATGAAACTTTGAGACGCCCTCAAGCCAGCTTCATCTTGCGAATCCAATCAATGTTTTCCTGCGTTATGCTGCGGAATCTGCTCTCGTCTCAAAGAACCAACATCCCGTTGCGCGCCAACTCACAACAAACGCTCGCGTAAAAACACAAACCCGCGCGTAAACGCCCGGCGCAATGGATTCGGCCAATTATCTGTAGGCAGCACGACCGGAAAACTTTTCACGCCCGTTTGTTCAAACGAATTGTTCCAGCCGCTGCCATCCCAAAAGATGTCGCAATCTTTGACTCCGATTTCCTTCACCAACCCGGCGGGGTTGCGTCCGTTGTCGGCAAAGGTGTTTCCGTGAATGCGATTGCTTTCGGGAATGGAGCCTACGTCGAACGTGCGGCCTTTCGGAAAGGCCACGGCCAAACCGACAACGGCCAAACCAAACGAATCGTTGCCGCGCACTTCGTTGGCGGCCACTTCCGTGCGATCGGCCGCCATAATCAGCAAGCCCGTGCCGGGAATCAGTTTGCCGACGATTGCATTCGGATCGCCAAAGTTTACGTGGTTGTTGTTCAGGATTCGGTTGTTGCGAACTTTATGATCGCTGCCAACTTTCGATGGATTGTTCGGCAACAGAAAAACCAGAATTCCCGCTGTGTTGTCGTGCAGATAATTGTTTTCGACCAGCGAATTGACGGAGTTTTCGATTTCGATGCCTGCGACGTTTTCATAACATTCGTTGTTGCGAACAATGATGTCGCGAGATTGGCCGACGTAAATCGCGGCATCTTTGATTTTGGTCAGCTTGCAGTTTTCAACCAGCACGCCTTTGGATTCGACCGGATAGACGCCGTACAGCCCTGTGTTCTCGACGATCAAATTCTGAAACGTCACGTCGCTGGCTCCGTGGACGGTGATGCCGTTGTTGACATAATCCTTGACCATCAATCCTTCGATGGTGAACCGGTGGCCGGAAGTAATCACGGCGTCGGTCAGTTTGTTCTGGCCGTCCAGAATGGCTCGCTGGCCGTTTTCAATCACGCCGCGAATCGTGATGTTGTCCACATCAGTAAGCAAAGTTTCGTTGTACGTGCCGGGATAAATTTCGATGGTGTCACCGGCAATCGTACGGTCGAGCGCCGATTGAATAGATTCACCGGGATGAACTCGCCAGGTGGTCGGATCGCGTCGAGCTTGCGTTGGCACAGGCGTGAAGCTGGCGGGATTTCTGGCCGCCAGCGCGGACGGTCTGATTTCCTGCTTCAATCGTGGAACGACAGGCAAGCCGGAAGGAACCTTGTCCGGGAACTCCGGCAAATTCGATTCATCCGTCAGCGCATGCAAAAACGCGATCAGATCGTTTCGTTCCTGAGCAGTAATGGCAAAGCGGCGAATTTTGTCGTCAATGTTTTTCACATCCATGCCGCTGCCGTGGCCGCCTCCGCCCGCGTAAAAGTTGATGACATCTTCCAGCGTCAAAAAGCGACCGTTGTGCATGTATGGCGCGGTCAACGCGATGTTGCGCAGTGTGGGAACTTTGAAGGCGTGCTTGTAAGGTTCGCCACCTTCGATTTCGGCTCGGCCCAAATCATCTGGTTGCCTATATTGCCCCATCATCGGCGGCACGCCGATGACTTTGAAATCGGGATTGGCGAACGTGGGAAAGCTATGACATTCAAAGCAGCGCGTTTTCAAGGAACGAAACAGCGTCAAGCCTCTGCGCTGTTCAGCGGTCAAAGCTGTCGAATCTCCGGCGACGTACCGATCAAACGCCGAATGATTGCTGACCAGCGTTCGTTCAAATGCGGCGACCGCGTTGGTCACGTTCTCAAACGTCAGCGCTGAACCATTTGCACCGCTAAAAGCCTTGTCGAACATCGCTACATAATCGGGAATCTTCTTCAGTTCTCCCACTAATTCTTCCGGCTTCTGGTTCATTTCGTCAGCGGCGGTAATTGGCGAACGCGCTTGATCTTCCAGGTCTTTGGCTCGTCCATCCCAGAAGAGCTTGAAGCTGTACGCCGCATTCCAAATCGTCGGCGCGTTACGGCGAAGCACTTTGCCGCCAGTGCGATCTTTCCCAGTTCCCCGTCCGCCGACTCCGATCGAAGTAAATTGCCCGTCGCTGAATCCCAAATCCGGATGATGACAGGTTGCGCAGGATTGCGTGTTGTCGCCCGACAAGATCGGGTCGAAAAACAACAACCGGCCAAGTTCAGTCTTTTCCGGTGTCGTTGGATTATTCGCCCGCTGGTTCATCGCTGGAAACGCGAGCCTCAAACCACCGCTGCCAGGATTGCCATTGGAATATCCAGCAGGCGGACGATCTTCCGGAAATTCGATCATGCCGACAACCAGCACGGATGCGGCAAGCACCCCCAGAAGCGCGATCACGAGCATTAACAAACGGCGAAACTTGCCAGCTTTGGGGGCGGGCGGCGGTTTGGGCGGATAGGAAACAGCATTCATAGTTTCATCGTCCACAAAAGGTATCGCCGCAGATTATGCAGAGCGTTGAAGCTCGGCATTCTCTGCGGCGATGCGGTTTTAGGTTTAGAACTTCAACCGAGCTGCGAACTGTGTAGCGCGGGGACCGCCACTACTGAACGCTTGTCCGGCTTTGCCGCTCGGCTTTCCGAAGTTGGCATCCACTGACTGGCCGTATCCCGTCAAGTTCGAAATGTTGAACAGGTTGAACACTTCGCCGATCAATTCCAGCTTCACCTTTTCAGTCAATTTGAATTCTTTCGACAACCGCACGTCATGCGTTTGGAAGAAATCGCCAAACTGATAATCCGACGGAAGCGTCAAGATCGGAGCAACACCTCCGCGTGGTGTGGGTTTGCCGGCATACAGCTTGTTGTAATTATCCACCAACGTGCGCAATTCGGATTCATTGATGCCGCGATTGCCCTGATTCCACTGCAACCCCGGCAATAAATCTCCGCCCGTGCCGTCGCCATTCAGGTCGGTACTGGCAGCAGTTCCCGACAGATAAGCGCTAAACGGTTCCTTGCTGGCAAAGTACCAAACCATTGAACCGTTCAATCCCCAAGGCAATTTGACTTGCCCTAAAGCTGTGATCAGGTGGCGAGTGTCTCCGAAAGACGGCCCGCCATAACCGAACAGGTTCGTGCGATCCAGGCCAACATTGAATCCTCGCAGCGACGACAGCGAGTAGGAAACAGTTCCGGCGTACCGGTTCGAAAATCGTTTTTCCAGTTTGACTAACATCGCGCGGTATTCGCTGCGGTTGCTACCTTCCAGAATCTCAATCGGGCCGTTCGTGCAACGAACTGTCGGATTGATCGCGGCGGCTCCGGTACAACGCGGTATCACTGGCCCGCCCAAACTGGCAGCGCGATCCCACAAGTTGCGATCCGACTGAAAGTAATTGTGCAAACTGCGCCGCAACACAAAGTCCAGGGTCAACAACGAATTCATCGGCAATTCGCGCTGGACTCCAACGGAATAATGCATCGAATACGGAATCTTGATGAACGGATCAATCACGACTCCGTTACCCGAAGCAACTTTGAAAAAGTCCAGGCCTTTGACGCCCTGGCTGCCCAACGCGTTCAACTGACCTTGGATCAACGGCACTTGCTGGCTCAACAAAGTCAGGAAATTCGCAGCCGTGAATTTGGTCGGAACAGTTTGGAAGTTGATCGGAGTTCCCGGTGTCGGGTTGATCAGGAAAATGGCAGGCAAGAACCCAGCCAGTTGCAGCAACTGATTGCGCTGGTCGCCCGGCGGCAATTGCGCAGCGATTCCCTGCAACTGCTGAATCACAGTTGGAACGATTTGCTGATATTGCGCTGGAAGTTGCGGAAACTGAATCGTGTTTTGGAAAAAGTCTCCGGTGGTTTGAACGCGTCCATTGCCCAACGGCCCGATCAAGGCGCGTTCGGTCAAACGATTCACGAACAAGCTGGTGTCGTAAAACATTCCGAATCCGCCACGCACGACGGTCTTCGCATTTCTTTTCACGTCCCAGGCAAAACCGATGGACGGAGCAAAGTTGTCTTTGTCTTTCGGCGTCGGATTGGTCGTGCCGTAAATCGAAGACAGCAACGCGGGCTTGGTCAGGTCGTGATTCCAGAGATTGGTTTCGTAGGTGTACGACATGCCGTAGCTAAACGTAAAACCGGGTTTGGCCGTCCAGGAATCTTGCCCGTAAAACCGCAAACGATGGCTGCGGCGAGCAAGGTCAACATTGAATGGCGGCGGCTGCCCCGGATCGCCAATTCCGGTAAAGGCCACGGCCACAGGCAATTGCAAAATATCCTGATAGGTAATCTTTGCTCCCGGAGTGGTGAACGCCGCAGGCAACGGAATCTTCAGCAAAGGTGCCACCGGCCCAAAAACCGGCTTCAAGCTTGGGTCATTAGCCAGAATATCAATCACTCCGTTGACTTGGATGATATCCGCCGGGTTGTGAACCACCATCAGCGTCGGATCAAGGTAACTCCAACTGCCTGTGCCGTAATCTTTTTCCCAGGTGCCGCCAAAACGAACCCGGTGATTGCCGACTGTCCAATTGAAATTATCAACCGTTTCATACCGATGCAGCGCGCGGGTTTGCGGCGCATCGGTGGAATTGCCAAGAATCAAGCTGCTGCCATTGATGCGGATTTGCGGTCCGTTCAGCCCCAAACAGTTCGGACAATCACTGTTGGTTGGAATCAGACTCTTGTTGCCAACATACTGCCAGTTGAACCGTAAATCGTTGACCATGTTTGGCCGAGCAATCCACGTCCAGCCACCTTGCGCTTGATCGCTGTCATTTTTGTTGACGCGCCAATTTGATGGCAGCGTCGCTCCGCCCACCGGAGCAAACACTTTGTTGTGGTCGCCGCTGTAGCGAATGAAAGTCGAATGCTTGTCGTTGAGCTTGTAATCCACGCGCGCATTCGACAGCAATCCGGTGTATGGGCTGGATGCAATCGCATCGAACTGCTTCAGTGGCTGAACACCGCCCAACGAATACCCGCCGTTGAACACTGAAAAAGTTGAATCCTGATTCAGATGCTCCATGTTGAAGAACCAAAATGCTTTGTCCTTCTTGATGGGACCGCTCAAATACCCGCCCGACTGCAAGCGGCGGAAAAACGGCTCCTTGTTTTGCGGATCGCGAATCAGCACCGGATAAGCGGCAAGCTTGCGGTCGCGATAATACGCAAAGCCGCTGCCGTGAAAATCATTTGCTCCGGTGCGTGAAACAATGTTGATGGCTCCGACCGAACTGACGCCGGTCGACAGATCAAAATTAAAGGATGAAATCTGGAATTCCTGGACAGATTCAACCGAAAAATTCTGCCCTGCGCTGCCTGTCACCAAATCCACAACGCTGCCACCGTCGACCGTCAACCGAGTCAACGCCGAATCGCCCCCGCCAATGGAAACATTGAACAGGTTGTTGGCATCGCCGGGGCTGCTGGTCGAAACGCGCACGCCCGGTTGCAATGAAGCCAATTGCAAAAAGTTGCGCCCGTTCAACGGCAAACTGTCAATCTGTTGTCGGCTGACAACGCCGTCCACTTTATTGTCGGTGGTATTGATCGCGGCTGAAGTGTCACCGGAAATCACAACAGTTTCGCTTTGGCTGCCAACTTCCAACACGTATTCGCCGGTTAACGTGCTGCCGACGATGACCGTCACCATTGCCACATTGGTCTTAAAACCATTGACGCTGATCTTCAGCTCGTATTCCCCCGGCAACAGGTTTTCAATCAGGAAATCGCCGTCCGTCCCTGTCGTCGTTTTTCGTTCGGAACTCGTGGCAATGTTTTTTACAGTCACGGTTGCCCCTTTGATGGCGGCTTTATTGGGGTCCAGCACCGATCCGCGCACCCCGCCGGTTGGCACCTGGCCAACCACGGCAGCAGCAAGCGCACAAATCACCACGCAAAATATGAATAATGTTCTGACGGAACTTCGCATATTTTCTCCTAGAATTTTTCAGGTTGAAGCTTGCGAGAGCCGGAAATGCCTGGCGGAAAGTCATCCAGTTGGCTCGATAGAATGTGGCGAACTCCTTTCGTTCGCCTATCACCCCGTTGCGGGGAGTAACATCACACGGAAAAGCCAGCTCAGCTATGTTTTCGATTTCGATTGAGTAATTCTTTGATGTGAACCGCCTGACTGTGGGAACGTCACGCGTACCAATTTGATATCGGCGAAGGCATTATATCGGAAAGGGTTCTACAGACAACCAAATTACAGATCAAACCCCGGAACACCTTCATCCCGTTGCACACCAAGCGTGTTGAGAGCCATCGAAACTAGGTTGTATTGGCCAATCACAAAAATCATGTCCAACAATTGCTGAGTGGAAAGATGTTCAGTCAGTTTTTTCCAAGTAGCATTGGAAATAAACGCATCGGCACGAAGTTCATCCGTCGCTTGCAGCATTGCGCGATCTAGATCGTTCCAGCCTTCCGCGTCAGCGCCTTCCTTGATTCGCTGAATTTCTTCGTCGGTCAGTCCTGCTCTTCGGCCAATCAAAACATGCTGGCCCCATTCGTATTCGCTGCGACAAAGCCAACCCATCCGTAACACCACCAATTCACGCTCGCGCGGCGGCAAAGTGGATTTGCCCAGCACTTGAGCGCCAAATACCAACCAGCTTTCCAACAGTTTCGGATGATGTGCCAACGTGCGAAAGATATTGAAAATCTGGCCTCGCATGCGCGCGCCTTCCAAAACCCGCCTTGCTTCCACATCCAGTTGATCGTCCGCTAGCGGCTGTAACCGTGGCTCATCCAAATGCATTTCATATCCTCCTGATCAAATTTGCGCCCTGCTTCTACCATACCTTCCCGAACTTGGCACGTTGGAGGCGGCTGGCGTTTTTCAGAAAGCACTTGCGCCAACTCCTGACATAATCTAAAGTTAGCGTTGTCGTCAGCAATTGAGCGGGCAGTTTTGAGCTGTATTTGCTGGCGTTGATCACCATAGAACCCTGACAAAAACGAGTCAGACGAGTTCAAACGACAAGCCCAAAGTTGAGACACACAATTACAAGCCCCCAAGTGCTGTATTCCTCCCACCAGGAACTTGAAATATCTTTCTACTTGTTGACCTGTGCCCGAAACCGAATTCAACCTGTTCGGGAACAGATAATTCATTTCAGAACGAAGTCCAGGCAACATCCGTCTGCTGACCGCCTCTTCTGAAAGTTTGAGCAATCTGCATGAGTTGGGAACCAAGTGTTCGCACGCGACACTTAACTGTAATTATTTCGCTTGTTTTAATCGCCACCGCGACCTTGCTGTGCTTCAACATTGCGCGCCTCCTGAACGCGCATACGACCGCCAAACGCGAAGCATTTCAAAAGGTTGCTGACCCGCTTTCGTCCTTTGCCCAAAAAGCCATCAACACACATCCGTTGGAAGATCAGCGCTCCGCTATCAGTTTTGACGAAAATGTTCGAACGCTGATCAAAACCAATGTTAACGAAACCACGGACTTCGCGTATGTGGCAATCGTCGACAGCGATGGCGCGATCATTGCTCAATCCAATCCGGTCAATCAGATTCAGCAGCCCGGCAAAGTTTTTCTGATGGAGCAATTTGAGTCAGCGCGCTGGTACAAACAACTTTGGGAACTGTGGCGACACGATTATGTTTACGAAATGAGTTGGGCGCTGAACCTGGATAACAAACCGTTCGCCAAAATCATCGCTGGAGTTCCTTCATCTGCCCTGCGCGCCGAATTGTCGCCGACAGTCAAGCTGAGTTTGGTGTTTGCAGCAATCATTATGGGATTGTGCGTGTTAACGGCGTTGCTTTCCGCCGGATTGGTGTTGTTCCCGCTTCGCGAAGTAATGGAAAGCATCGAACAGTTGGAAGCCGACAGCACCGTTACCGCCGAATCTCGGCCGGTCAACGCCGAGATGCAATCCATCGCCCAGCGTTTGCGTGAACTGGGCCGCCGCTTTGCGGGCAATCGAACTGAAATCGAAGCTATACGCGATCAACTGCAACAAGTTGTAGGCAGTTTGTCGGAACGGGTTTTACTGTTAGACCGCGAGCGAAGAGTGATTATGGCCAGCCCGGAAGCCGAAAAAATGCTCAGCGGAGGGCGCTTCACATTGCGCGGACAGCGGCTGTCGGATGCGCTGAGTTACAGTCACCCGCTAACCGTAATCACCGAGCGCGCTTATACCAGCGGCCAATCGCTTCAGGAAGTCGCCAACTTCCCTGTTAATGGAACGCAACAGCCGCAAACCATCGTCGCGTCTCTGCAATTGTTTGAAGATCGCGGCCAACCGGCCGGCGCACTGCTGACCTTGCGCGATTTTGAAACGTTACAACGCCTGGAAACCCAGCTGGACTTTGCCACGAAGCTGGCAGCGCTGAATCGCATCACTGCCGGAGTCGCGCATGAAGTCAAAAATCCTTTGCACGCGATGGTGCTGCACCTGGAATTACTCAGCGCCAAGATGGATGCCGGATTGGATCCCAAACCGCACGTTGATATTTTGATGACAGAAGTCAACCGGCTGAAACGTGTTGTACAAACCTTCCTGGATTTCACGCGCCCGGTGGAAATGAAGCTGACGCAGGTGGACGCCAATGTGCTGGTGCGCGAAGTCATCCTGCTGGCTGCCGATGCCCGCGCTCAAGGCATTGACCTGGAAGAGCATTACGGCAAAGGTCCTTTGGTTATCAAAGCGGATTCCGACTTGCTGAAACAGGCGATCCTCAACATCATCATCAATGGATGTCAGGTCATGCCAAACGGCGGCAAACTGGTGGTCGAAACTGGCCACAGCGATGACGACAACATCTTCATCACCATCATGGATCACGGTCCCGGAATTCCAGAAGACGCTCGCGACAAGATATTCAACCTCTATTACACGACCAAACCCAAAGGCAGCGGCATTGGTTTGGCGCAGGCCTTCCGTGCCGTGCAGCTTCACAACGGACGCATCAAAGTCGAATCCGAAGTCGGAGCCGGAACCTGCTTCCGCATCATTCTTCCTGTTGCGGCCTAACGTCGGGAATGCGTTTGAATCAATAATATCTCCTCAGCCTGTGCTGACGTTCAGTCAGACAAACAGTTCGCAAACCAGACACCCGATCTCCGCACAATGTATTCTGAATGGGGTTTATAGAATCCTCACCATCGCTGGATTCAATAACTAACTTCTGATTTAAAAGAAGTTTTATAGCTACCTTCTGAATGGCACGGTAGATGCCAAAGGTATTTCCGTATTCGAGAAACTAACGAGAAGGAGGAGTTATGAAAATACAAAATCTGAAAAAAGGCATAGTCTCGCTGGCTCTTACTGGAAGTTTTATTCTGGGAGTCGGTGCAGTCAGCAATGCTGACGCTCAAGACTGGCGACGGGATCGAAGACAAGAACGCCGGGAAGAATGGCGTGAACGCCGAGCTGAGAGAATAGAACGGCAGTTTGAACGTCAGGAACTCAATCGAATTCGCCAGCTCGACCATCAGCGAAGACTGAGATATCAATATTACGGAGGCAACAGACTCGTTGGTTATTATGACCGCTTTGGACAATTCCACGCGATTGGTTATTACGACCGTTGGGGTCAGTTCTGGCGATACCAATAACGCGATTCTGTTAAAAAAATCCGCCGAGAAAAACAAAGCGGATGCTATTTGTGTGACAACACATTCTTAAGCAATAAAATGACCAATCGAAGTTGCCATCAAGCGACTTCGATTGGCCATTTTTGTTTTATACCAAGTTATGGCTATTGTTTGGCAGGGATCGCGAACAACGAATCATCAATTTTCGCGTTGTGTTTCACTTCCGTGAACTTGCGCGTCGAATTGTAGTTCCGATCCAGATAAGTCGTCGTGATCGTGTACGGAACTTTGACGCCGTCGACGTCGCGGTAATCGTCGTAATCGGTTTGTTCAGGGTCAATTCCGATAGCCGTGACAACTTGAACGACGCGGCGCAACAACAGCCCCGAAGCTTTGTCGAAGCTAAACCGGACACGGCGTCCATCCTGCAAACGTCCCTGCAAAACATAACAATCCTTGTCGCCGACTTTTTCACTTCCGGCGAACCCCATTCGCAGATATGGCTCTTTCAGTTGAGCCGGCTCCAGGCTCCACGCCAGAGATTTTGCCCGCACAATGTCTGAACTATCCATCGCGCGGTCTTCGCGGGAATTTTTCAGCCAACCGGCGGTGCCGTTGAATTTTTGCGTCGTCGGAGTTTGCGGCAACGCCACACTGAGCGTGTACTTATCCGTTCCGCCAAAATTGATTTCCAGAGGAAAGCTCTGCCCATTGGCCGCCACACTGACGCCTTTGATGACGCGAGTCTTCACCTTTTCGATGGCTTCTTTGCCGCCGATGGCCTGGACATATTTGGCCAGAATCTCTTCCGCCTTGGGCGCTGCAGCGGCAGCCGCAGGAGCTTCCGGGGCTTTGGCAGCAGCCAACGACGGAACGTGAACCGGATGATCGTGGCCCTGGTGACAGGTGTAACAAGTCACTTGCGTCCGTCCATTGAAACTCGCCTTGTTGATGTCCATCGTCATCGTAATCATTCGACGAGCGATAACTTTGTGATTGTTGTCGTCTTTTTCAAATGCCCATTGGTCGCCGTTTTTGACGTGACATTCGCCACAGGTCATTCCCAGCGAAGCGCTGATGTAATTCATCATCGCACGCATCTGCGAAGCAGGCAGACCTTTCAGCGCCTGAATGTTTTTGTACTTCTGTTCCATTGTCTCTTCAGCGACGGCTTGCGGCTGAGCAGGTTGTTGAGCTTGTTGGCCATTGACAGGCGCGATCCAGTTCATAGCCGTCCACGAAGCCGTCAGCACGATGGCGGCAACGACGACAAAACGTTTAATTTTCTTTTCCAGCATTGTTGTCTCCTGAATTTGAATTGAGGGGTTGGCAGTAAATGCGGAGCTTGCTGCCCGACATCATTTCTTGTTTTTTAAAGGGAATTGCGAATCAAGCGCACACTCTAAAAGAAGATTCCCGATTATGCCAACTTCACGCGCCCAATCGGCGTCATTCCTTGGCTCTTTTTCCAGCAAGCTGGTAAATTCGGCCTCGCCGTGATCGACACTCCACTCTCAACAGGTACTTCTATGAACATCAACCGAAGAGATTTTCTCACGACCGGCGCGCTCGGCGGTGTTACCATCATCGGCGCACAAGCTCAAAGCTCCAACCCACTCATCAAATCTAAAGAACCGAAAGTCATCACTCGCGTGCTGAATGATGCCGGGACGATTCCCAACAGCCGCCTTCCCGTGGTGATTTACCAGGATGCGCTGAATCTGCCCAAAGACGATCCGGCATTCGCCATCGAAGCGTTGATCCACGCAAACAACTGGGGCAACGATTGGCGCAACGGCATTTTCAGTTATCACCATTATCACAGCACCGCGCACGAAGCCTTATTGGTGTTTGGCGGTTCGGCCAAAGTCCAACTCGGCGGCGAAAGCGGCGTCATTGAAACCATCAACGCGGGTGACGTGATCGTCATTCCTGCCGGAGTTGGCCACAAAAACCTGGGATCGAGCAGCGACTTCCACGTTGTCGGAGCGTATCCGCCCAACCAAAATGTGGATATGAATTACGGCAAAGATGGCGAACGCCCGCGCGTAGACGACAACATCGCTCGACTGGCATTGCCAACTTCTGATCCGGTGTTTGGCAAGACCGGGCCGCTCCTGGATCATTGGCGAACGAAAAGTTAACGTTGAATATAGGGCAGATTGGAAAATCTGCTCTGCACAAAAGGAAACTTCATGAAAACTCTGACCTGGCTGACTTCACTCTGTTTTGTTTTGCTGGTTGGCACTGCCACAACATTTGCCCAAGCTCCGGCAGCGTCGGCGAAACCTGCCGCCCCCGAAATCGCTGGCGAATGGACGGGAACCTGGGGCGTGTACAGCCCTGCGCAAGGCACAACACCGCCCAAAGACATTTGTAAAAAGCTCGATGCCAAAATCGAACTGAAAGACGGCGTCTATCTGGCTTCGTTTGAAGGAGATTGCGGCGGCACTTACAAATACTCGATCAAGATGGAAGGTCGCCTGGCGGGCAAAGCCGTACTGTTCAAAGGAACCACGGACCTCGGCGCCAAAGACGGTGGCGTGTTCGATTGGATTGGCCGTGCCACTGAGAAAGAATTCGTTGGCTTTTTCACCAGCGCGTTTTACACCGGAACGTTCAATCTGGCGCGCCCGAAAAAGGAGTCGGCACAATGAGTCGTCGCCTCCCCTGTTTGTGCCTGATCGTTGCATTGTTGCTGACTCCCGCGAATGCGTTTGCCGTCGCTCCCAAACTCAAACTCACGGAAAACCGCCGTTACCTGCAATATGAAAACGGCAAGCCTTTCTTTTACCTCGGCGACACTGCGTGGGAATTGTTCCATCGCCTGAACCGCGAAGAAGCAACGCAATACCTGACAAACCGTTCGCAAAAAGGATTCACCGTCATTCAAGCTGTCGTGCTGGCCCAGCTTGGCGGCCTGACGGTTCCCAATCCGTACGGAGATTTACCGCTGGTGAACGGCGATCCCGCCAAACCCAATGAGGCCTATTTCCGCCACGTGGATTTCATCGTCAACAAAGCCGAGGAGTTGGGCTTGTTCGTAGGCATGCTGCCCACCTGGGGCAGCTATTGGGCGATCAAATCTCCGGGCGACAAAGCCACGTTCAATCCCACCAATGCGCGCGAATATGGCCGCTTTCTGGGCACGCGGTACAAAGACAAACCGATCATCTGGGTTCTGGGCGGAGATCGTTCGATCACCAACGACGCGGAGCGCGCAATCATTGACGCCATGGCTGCGGGGCTGACAGAAGGCGACGGCGGCGTGCATTTGAAGACCTTTCACCCCATTGGACCAGGATTATCTTCACTCAAGCTGCACAACGCGCCTTGGCTGGATTTCAATATGTCCCAGTCTTCGCACGCCGCGCGCGATCACGACAACGGGCTTTACGTCGAAAACGATTACGCGCTGAATCCCATCAAACCAACGCTGGACGGCGAGCCTCGGTACGAAGGCATTCCAGTAGGCTTTTACAATCGCAACGCCAGCGGCATTGACCGCTTTGACGATTACGACGTGCGCCAAGCCGCGTACTGGTCCTTGCTGGCCGGAGCCTGCGGCTTCACCTACGGCAACAATAACATTTGGCAAATGTTTAAACCCGCCGCTTCCGGCACGGTTCTGGATTCCAACCGAGCGCGCGACTTATTCGGACTTCCCGGCAGCACCATCGGAGCCAACATTCCCTGGCACGAAGCGCTGGATCATCCCGGAGC
>DAOMFR010000169.1:0-13755 GCA_035429885.1 Blastocatellia bacterium | reverse complement strand
TGTGCCAGTTTCTGATTGAACAAGGCGCGGATGTGAATTTCCCGCTCGCCGACACCGGAGAAACTCTGTTGCACGCGGCACTGTGCAAAGCCGACAGCTATGCGCACGAATTGGTCGTCAAAGTCCTGCTGGCAGCCGGAGCCAATCACAATGCCAAAACCAAACCATCGGTGGAAACCGGCGGCTTTATGCGCGATTGCCGCACCAAAGCCGAAACGCCGCTGCATCGCGCCGCCGCGTTCGGCACAGCAGAAACCATTCAACTGCTGCTGGACGCAGGAGCCGACCCCGAAGCCAAAGATATGAACGGAGACACGCCGCTCAGTTGGGCAAGCTGGTACTTGCGACCTGATTCGATCTTGCGCATGCTGTGTTACGGTGACTTTTATATTCGCCCCGACAGAGATCCGCGCGGCATGGAAGCGCACTTGCTCGGTAAGCCATAGAAAGCAGACAAGCGAATTTTCAGCGGCAAGCAAACTCGGTGCACAGGTTAATGGATCAAACAGTGTAAAAGTTTAAGGCAACTGCCTGACAATGCTGGAACCACAATGAGCCTGACTCTCAAGTTAAGTGTCCATCCAAAATTCATTCACGTCACCGTGACTGGTGAATTTTCCTTGAACGAGGCCAAGCGAATCTTTTTGGAAGCTCTGGACACAATAGCAGGGCACAAAATTGAAAAAGTAATCATGGATGGCCAGCAACTTTCAGGAGAACTCAATACGACAGAGCGGTTTTACTTTGCCGAATTTATGTCCCAGTCAGTACAAACCTTCGTCCAAAGTATCGCTTGGGCCCCGCAATTCGCATTTGTCCTGAAGACGCCGATGCTTGACCAAAATAAGTTCGGAGAAACCGTCGCCGTGAATCGAGGAATGAACCTTAGAGTTTTCGACAATATGGAAGAAGCTTTTGAATGGCTGGGAGAAACGCCAGTCGCACCTACAGAAGTAATTGATTGAAAAACAATCAGTCGCAAACGGAAGCATGAATTCCACAATCTTATCCGGAGAAGTTTATGAATGAGCTCAACCAAATCGCGCCTGCGTTTGTAGAAATGGCGCATCGAATTGTCTGGGCAAGTGCGGCGACGGTGGATACAAAAGGCAGGCCGCGCTCCAGAATCTTGCATCCGATCTGGCAATGGGACGGCGAAACCTTGGTAGGCTGGATCGGAACAGGCCCGACGCCGCTGAAGCGTGCTCATCTGGAAGCCAACCCATATATTTCGTTGAATTACTGGTCGCCGTCCCAAGACACTTGCGTAGCCGAATGCCGCGCAACTTGGGCCTTCGATGACGAAACGCGAACGAAGGTGTGGAATCTGTTTCTCAACACGCCTTCGCCGCTCGGCTACGATCCGAAGATTATTCCTCAATGGACCAGTCCGACGTGCGAAGCATTCGCAGCGCTTCGGTTGGAACCGTGGCGTTTGCGCGTGTTCCCCGGCACCATCTTGCTAGGCCAAGGCGGCACCGTTCTCGATTGGCGAGCTTGATTGGAATGGGCTCGATGTCAGCCGTTGTAAGCTGCTGAGGCAAGTTGCTCCGCGACGACGTGATGGCGGTAATCAAACATTCGCTGCAATTTTTTTCGCGAAAAAGTTCCGGCGACCAATTCGCCCAGCCAGCCCAGCGGCAACGCGTACTCCACATCATCCGTCATCAAGGTTGTCCCGTGCGCAGTTGCTTCGAACCGGTGCCGATGCAACCAAAACGCAAATGGCCCTTGACGCTGAATGTCGACAAAAAGATGAGGCGGTTCGTATTCGATGTGTTCCGCCACCCAAAGGCGCGAGAATGGTCCAACGAAGACTTTGAAAACGACTCGCGCGCCCACGTGCAGCCCTTTCGACTTTTCCACGACTTCGGCTCGTTCCCAGGGCGGCGTCAATCGTTCGACGGCGTCCGGCAATTCGTGCCAGGCGAACACGGCTTCGGGGGAAGCGGCAATTTCAGTTTGTTTGATGAATCGTTGTGTTTTCATTGGCTTAAAACCGGCCACCCAATCTGACCAGATGTTGTTCCAGCATTTGGAAATCTTCGATCAGCAAAGCGCGCGTTTTCCGAAGCTCTTCGACCATCTCTTCTGACTGAGTGCCTCCCACCCACAATTCAATGTGCGAAGGCAGGTTTCGGGCCGCCTTTTGGATTTCTGTGATCCCGACTTTGGCCCCGTTAGCGCCGATGTAGCCCAAAACCACGACTTGCGGCGCAGTTTTCTGTGCGGCAAGCACAATCTCGTCTGCGGGGAGATTCACTCCTAAATAGATAACGCCCAGCCCGCCGCCTACAGCCAGCATCGCCGAAGCAAGAATCCCAAATTCGTGCTGCTCACCCGTCGGTGTGACAAACATCAATTTGCTGGTCGGAGCCGTTTTCTGATGCAACGGAATCAGTGCGCCGAACAAGTTTCGCAACAATGACGTCGTCATGTGTTCTTGAGCAGCGCTCATTCTTCCTTCGTGCCAAGCTTCGCCAACCTCACGCATCAGCGGCAACGCCACGCGATGAACCAAATCGCGCGGAGACAACACAGCCGCCAGCAAGGACAATTCTCGCTCCGCTTCCGAATAATCCATGCGTTCAATCGCCGCCATCACAGAGCGCGGAACCGGTGCAAAGTCATCCACTTGCGCCGTTTCCATGACAAAGGCTGCGCTGGCCAACGCAATTGGATTGGCAATCAGATTTTGAAGCTCTTCATCTTTCAGCGAAGCCAGCCGGCTTATTGCATGTCCTTTTTCGACTGCCGCATTCAGCAGTCTCAGTCGCTGAACATCAGCTTCCGAATAAAGCCTTCCACGTTCATCACGTTGTGGCACTACAACCTGATAGCGACGCTCCCAGGCGCGTAATGTGTCAATGCTGATTCCGGTCAATTTGGAAACAGCGCGAATCGGATACAACAACGTATTCATCACCAATCAGTTCATCCCTATAAGTTTAGCTGATCTTCAGTTGCGTTCAGCTGGTCACTAAATCCCTACTTGTGCGGAGTAACGAGTGTATCCTAGACAGACGTCAAGTCGTTGTCAAACTAAAATCTAGCCCGATAAATGAAAAATCTAGCTTTTGCCCTAGATAAACCCTTGACAGAAATTCAACCAGCGTTTACATTGTCGATCGTTGAAGGAGGGAGACGGTCTTAAAGAAACGGGCGGGCAAAGCTGGGATTGCCTGCCACGGATTGATAGACCTTCCACCGGCGGGAAAATCGTCCTGACCGGAAATTACTGACTTACTAACAAACGGGAGATAGGAATAAATGAATTTCAAATCGAAGTTGATTGGCACGATGTTGTCTGGTTTGGTTGTTTTAGGCTTGGCTGTGATGCCTGTCGGAGCCACCAGAACCGAAGACAAGAAAGACATTGTTGATACTGCTGTGGCTGCTGGCAGCTTCAACACACTTGCTGCTGCCCTGAAGGCTGCAGGCTTGATTGAAACCCTGAAAGGCAAAGGCCCTTTCACAGTGTTTGCTCCGACGGATGAAGCATTCGCCAAGCTGCCCGCTGGCACGGTTGAAGCTCTGCTGAAAGACAAAGAAAAGCTGACCAAGATCCTGCTCTATCACGTGGTTTCCGGCAATGTGATGGCCAAGGATGTGGTCAAGTTGAAGACGGCGAAGACCGTTCAAGGTTCTTCAGTCAAGATCACCGTCAAAGACGGCAAGGTGATGGTGGACAACGCCAATGTCGTTAAAACCGACATCGCGACTTCCAATGGCGTTATTCACGTGATTGATAGTGTCATTCTTCCGAAGTAGTTCTCCGATGGGGTTGGGGGATTCAGTTGTGGCTGGGGTTGGGATCCAATCTCAGCCACAAGGTGTTTTGAGTTCGGAATTATTGGCTCGACACCAAATGCAGTGGAAGTAAGCGGCTGCCAGAAATGAAAGAAGAGACTGACAGAGAGGATAACCAAATGAATTTAGCAATTCGATTCGTGATTTTACTGACGGTGGCGATGTTCACCCTGTATTTGGAAACACAAGTCGGCGCCAAGTTAGGCACAGAGAAAGAAAAGGTCAGCGCGTCCAAAGATTGGAATCAATGGCGTGGTCCCAATCGGGATGGACAGATTGGCGGCGAAACCTGGCCGGAAAGCTTGACGGGAAATTACCTTGAGCCGGTTTGGCATACCAAGTTAGGCCCAAGCTATTCCGGCCCGCTCACTTCTGCTGACGCCGTGTTTGTGACGGAAACCAGAGACAAGTCTCACGAAGTTGTTCGGGCATTGTCGCGTGCGGACGGCAAAGAGTTGTGGAAAGCTGAATGGCAAGGCGCGATCAATGTTCCCTTCTTCGCCAAATCCAGAGGCGACTGGATTCGCGCGACTCCGGCTTACGACGGCAAAAATTTATTCGTCGCGGGAATGCGCGATGTGCTGGTCAGCTTCGACGCAAAAACCGGCAAAGAACAATGGCGCGTGGATTTTTCAAAACAGTTCAGTTCTCCGCTGCCCGAATTCGGTCTTGTGTGTTCGCCGTTGATTGATGGCAACGCGCTGTACATCCAAGCCAGCAACGCAACTGTCAAGCTGGACAAGAACACCGGCAAAACCATCTGGCGCGCACTTGAAGGCGAAAACAACATTATGTCCAACGGCGCGTTCTCTTCGCCGCTGCTGGCGCAAGTGGCTGGAGCCAAACAGTTGATTGTTCAAACGCGCGAAGAATTAGTCGGACTTGATCCTGAAACCGGAAAGATATTGTGGAAGCAGATGGTTCCTTCTTTCCGAGGAATGAACATTCTGACTCCGGTGATGTTCGGCGACGCAATTTTCACCAGCAGCTACCAAAACAAATCATGGCTGTACCGCCTGACAAAAGGTGCAACTGGCTTTGCGGTCGAACAAGCCTGGGAAAACACCGCGCAAGGTTATATGTCCACACCGGTCGTCATTGATGGGTATGCCTACCTGCATTTGGGCAATCAGCGATTTACCTGCATCAATCTGAAAACTGGCGAACGCACCTGGACGTCCAGCAAACCTTTTGGCAAATACGCCAGCCTGGTTGCTCAACGCGACCGCATTCTGGCGCTGGACGAACGCGGCATCCTGCTGCTGATCAAAGCCAATCCCAAAGAATTCGAGTTGTTATCCGAACGGCAAATCAGCGAAGACGAAACCTGGGCGCATCTGGCGGTTTCGGGCAACGAGCTGTTTGTCCGCGAGTTGAATGGATTGGCCGTTTACCGCTGGCAAACTCCGAAGGAGAAATTGAAAGCGGAATAATCATCGCCAATCTGGTCTACGCGATTTTGAGGGCAAATGTGATGAAAGCTTATCTGCTGGAACGAACTCAAACGATTCCGCTACCTCCTGAAGAAACATTCGCGTTTTTTAGCGATGCGTTCAATCTGGAGCGAATCACACCACCATTTCTGAGGTTTCGGATACTGACATCACCGCCAATCAAAATGGAGCAAGGCACTCTGATTGAATACCGATTGAAACTGTTTGGAGTGCCGATTTATTGGCGCACATTGATCGAACATTGGATACCGGAAAAATTCTTCGTTGATACACAAATTTCCGGGCCGTATACGCTGTGGCGACATACGCACACTTTCGAAGAGGCCGAGCCAGGGCAAACGCTGATGGAGGACGTTGTCGAATACAGCATCCCGTTTGGCGTGTTCGGGCGTTTGGCTCACACCTTGTTCGTGAAACGAATGCTCAACAAGATTTTCGATTACCGCGCAGCCATGACGGCGCAGTTACTCGGACCAGACACTAAAAAGGAGATTGGCGTTGATCGGCATTGATCAATTGCTGGCTAACCCGCGCGTTACTGTGCGACGTGAAGGCAATCCGAGCGCCGACGGAAAGTGCGTGGTGTACTGGATGCAACGTGCACAGCGCGGCATGGACAACCCAGCTTTGGATGTAGCGATCGCCGCGGCAAACGAACTGCGACGTCCGGTCGCCGTGTTCTTCGGGCTGCACCCGAAATACCCCAACGCCAATCAACGGCATTACGCCTTTTTGATTCAAGGACTGGAAGAAACCAGACAGGCCGTGGAAAAGCGTGGCGCGGCTTTTGTCTTTCGCCCGTTCCCGAATCACGACCTGCTGAAGTTTTGCGCGGAAGTAAATCCATGTTTGGTCATCGGCGACGAAAATCCAATGCGCGAACCGGAAGGCTGGCGACAAAGCGCAGCTCGCAACCTGACCGTTCCCTTCTGGACGGTAGATGCGGATGTGATCGTGCCAACCAAGCTCTTTCCCAAAGAAGAATACGCCGCGCGCACCATTCGCCCGAAGCTGCACAAAGTCCTGCCAGTGTTTTTCCAGCCCTTGGAAAATCCCGAAGCTCGGTATCGCTGGTCGAAAACAACTAAACCCGCAAGCCAGCCTATCGATTCTCAACAGTTGTTGAACGAACTGCCGCTGGACCGCACCGCGTCGGTTCTTCCCGATTCCAAAGGTGGAACTGCCGAAGGAATGCGCGTGTTGCAACGGTTCATCACCGAACGGCTGGCCAGTTATGACACGGCGCGCAATCAACCGCATCTGGCCGCGACAAGTGAGTTGTCAGCATTTCTGCATTTCGGACAGCTCAGCCCGCTGACAATTGCACTGGCGGCACGCGAATCCGATGCGCCTCAAGTTGCGAAAGACGCTTTTCTGGAAGAGCTGATTGTTCGCCGCGAAGTTGCCATCAACTTCGTCGCCCGCAATCCGCACTATGACAGCCTGAAGGGCTGTCCGGACTGGGCGCAAAAAACCCTGGCGGAACACGCGGCCGATCCGCGCCCGCATCTTTACAAAGAAGCGCAGTTTGAATCCGCTGCGACTCACGATCCGCTGTGGAATGCCGCCCAGCAGGAAATGGTTACCACCGGTCGCATGCATGGCTACCTGCGCATGTATTGGGCCAAGAAGATTTTGGAATGGACGCGCACGCCGGAAGAAGCATTTGAAATCGCGGTCAAATTGAACGACCGCTACGAAATGGATGGCCGCGATCCCAACGGATACACCGGCGTGGCATGGGCGATTGGCGGCAAACACGACCGCCCGTGGGCGCCCAAACGGCCGATCTTCGGAATGATTCGATATATGACCGGCGATGGCTGCGCGCGCAAATTCAACGTTCCGGCGTATATCGAACGAGTCAACAAACTCGTTCGTGGCGCTCAAATGAGCCTGAACTGGGATTAAGGCAAAAACGATCAACTTCGGATTTCTATGGCGAAAACGACCACGATCAAAGCAAACACTCCTTGGAGCGACGTGGACTGGACTCTGCGAGAAGAGCAGATGAGACACCGCGCGTTGCAGGCCGGCTCGGAATCCGAAGCCTGGAAAATCATCACGCGGCAAGCTCGCACCGTGCTGCGCACGTACAGCACCAGTTTTTTCATCGTCACACGGTTTTTGCCGCCCGGCAAACGCGAACAGGTTGAAGCGATTTACGCCGCCGTGCGTTATCCCGATGAAATCGTGGATTCGTTTCCGCTTTCACCGGAAAAGCGTTCTTCGCGGCTGAGCAATTGGGCTGTGGATTACGAAATCGCTCTCACGGCCAGTTCCATTCAGCAGGCGTTGAAATTGAATGTTCCCTGCTTTCTGGCCAGCTTTGCGCGCGTGGTGCGCGACGCCGGAATCCCGCCGGAACATTACCGATCATTCCTGACGGCGATGAAATTAGACGTGTGGCCGCGCCGCTTCAGTACGCTGGATGATTTGATCGAATCGTACATTTACGGCAGCGCCGTCGTCGTCGGCTATTTCCTGACTTATGTCTATGGCTCCACGACTCCACAGGATTTCGAGCGCGCTTTGAGTAGCGCCAAACACCTGGGCATTGCCTTGCAGTTGACCAATTTCCTCCGCGATGTGGCCGAAGACCAGCGGCGCGGACGACTCTATTTGCCGCTGGATATGCTCCGGGGCGAAGGCATCATTGGGGATGCTGACGCCACCGCGCCGGAGCAACAGGCTGCGTTCCATCGCGTGCTGACCACGCTGACGGAAATCGCGGAGGATCATTACGCGCGGGCTTACGCTGACCTAGACGCGTTTGCGCCGGATTGCCGAACGGCGATTCACGCGTGCATAGACGTGTATCGCCAGCTCAATCAGCGCATCGCTGTAAGCCCGCGCGGCCTGCAACATCGTGAAAGCGTCCCGACACGCGAAAAATTCAAAGTGCTGCCGACCAGCAAATACTGGCGGTTGCCGTTAGCCTATTTGACCGTTTGAGCAGCAACCATGAGATCAACGAAGAGCAAAAACGAAGTCATCATTGTCGGCGGCGGACTCGGCGGGTTGAGTACCGCAATTCATTTGCGGCTGTCAGGATTCGCCGTGACGCTGTACGAATCCAACGAACGCGTCGGCGGACGCGCCAACCTGATCGAACGCGACGGCTTTCGTTTCGACACGGGTCCGTCGCTGCTGAATTATCCGTGGGTGTTCGAACAATTGTTTGCCTCCGCCGGGCGAAACTTCCATGACTATGTGCCTCTGGTTGCCGTGGACCCGTCCGTCAGTTTTCAATGGCCGGATGGCACTCGCTTTACGCTGTCGAGCAACCTGCCCAACTTGCTGGAAGAGTGCGAACGCGTCGAACCCGGCGTGCGTCCCGGCGTGATGGCGTTTTTGCAGGACGCCGAAATCAAATACCGAACCTCGTTTGAAAAGCTGGTCAATCGTAATGCGGACAATCCGCTGACGTGGTTGGGCGCGCTGTCACTGAACGAACTGCGCCATCTGAGCGTGTGGCGTTCGCTCGATTCCGAGTTGCGCCGATTTTTCCGCAGCCGCTATCTGCGCGAAGCTCTGGGCGCGTATGGCATGTACCTGGGCGGTTCGCCATACGATTTGCCGGGACTGTTTTCGATCCTGCCGTATGGCGAATTGGCGTATGGATTGTGGCTGCCCAAAGGCGGCATTTACAGCCTGGTTGCAGGCATCGAACGACTGGCGCGCGAACTCGGCGTGACGATTCACACCGGTCAACGCGTGCAACGCATTCTGACCGAAGCGGGCCGCGTCACCGGAATCGAATTGGCCAACGGCCAACAGCATTTCGCTTCGCTGGTAGTTTCCAACGTGGATTTGCCGACGACGAATTCTGAATTGGTTCCGTCGAACGCGTTGCCCGAACGCGCGCGCCGCAAAACGCTGCAAACCAAAATGACGCCCGGCGTGCTGACGTTTTACTGGGGCATTCGCGGCAAGGTCGAAAACCTGGGGCATCACACTATCTTTTTGCCGCAGGATTTCCAGGCGTCGTTCGCGGATTTATTCAAAGCCAAACGCATTCCGCGCGATTTGCCGTTTTACGTCAGCGTGCCTTCAGAAACCGATGCGACGCTGGCTCCGGCGGGCGACACGACAATGTTCGTGCTGGTGCCGACTCCGCTGCTCAGCGAACTGGGCGACATTGATTGGCCCTCCACCGTTCGCGACATCAAAGCGCGCGTGCTGGCTCGGTTACAGCAACACGGGATCGAAATCGCGCCGGAGCGCATCACTGTCGAAGAAACCTATACCCCGGCGGATTGGCGGCAACGGTTCGGCCTGTACAACGGTTCCGCGTTTGGAGCCGCGCACACGTTGTTTCAAGTTGGCCCGTTCCGTTCGCGGAACTATTCCGAAGACATTCCAGGATTGTTTTACACCGGCGCCAGCACCACGCCCGGCACAGGCATGCCGATGGTCGTGCTGAGCGGCAAGCTGACAGCGGAACGGATCGTGGAGCATTGCGGTTTGCGAATTCCGCAAAGTAACGACAACGCTCTGGCGGCAACGCTGCCCGCGGAACTTCACACCAAACATGCATCTTGAGCGATACGGATCAGGCCCGAAAGTGCACGTCGGCTTGCACGGATGGAGCGGCGATCACACCACGTTTGCTCCGTTGTTGCCGCATCTGCCCAAGGAAGTTTCGCTGTACAGCGCGGATTTGCCCGGATGCGGCCAATCGCCTGCTCCGACGCGTTGGGAGTTGGGGGCGATTACAGCAGAGATTGCCGCCGCCGTTTCTTCGCTAAAAACCAAAGTTACCCTGATCGGTAATTGCAGCGGCGCGTTGTTGGGATTGTTGGCTGTCAGTCGAATTCCCGACCAAGTTCAGCGGCTGGTGTTGATTGACCCGTTCGCGTTTTGGCCGTGGTATTTCAAGGTGTTCGTCAATCCGAGTTTTGGCAGGTACGCCTATTACTCGACGTTTGCGAATCCGATTGGACGCTGGCTGACGAATCGTTCGCTGAAAGCCAGACGCACGGAAGAGTCGCATTTGACGCAATCGTTTGCGGCAATCAACCACGACACGGTGTATCGCTATTTGACGTTGCTGAGTGAAATTGACGGCATTGCGCAGTTTGGGCGTTTGCGAATGCCGATTGACATCGTTTACGGAGAGCGAACGTTTGCCGCAGTCAAACAATCGGCGCAGATGTGGCAGTCCATCTGGCCGCAAGCGCGCTGTCGTGAATTGAAGGGCGCAGGGCATTTGCCCCTTGAAGAAGCAACGGCGCAATTGAGTGAATTCATTTTTGATCAAGCTGGCGTGTCAGCAGCCCGCGCGTAAGCAAGGGTTCCGACATCTATTTAATCCTTAACCCTCTTGTACAGTCGGGGTGCTGACACACTTGCCAGCTTTCTTTTGAACCAGACTTTTATGACGAATCGGCTAGCTAAATTCATCGCCGCCAATGGACGGACGATGGAATCCGCGCTCGAACGCTGGTTGCCGCTCAGCGAAAAAGCAAGTGCGCAACGATTCAATCAGGCGTTGCATTATTCCGTGTTTCCCGGCGGCAAACGGTTGCGTCCGATGCTGACGCTGATCGGAGCCAAGCTGGCCGGCGGCGATCCAAACACTGCGCTGCCCGCCGCGTGCGCGATGGAACTTCTGCACACCAGTTCGTTGATTTTTGATGATTTGCCCGCGATGGATGACGCCGATCTGCGTCGTGGTCGTTCGGCAGTGCATATCATATATGGCGAAAGTATGGCGACATTGGCGGCGCTGGCGCTGTTCAATCAATCTTATGCCTTGCTGGCGCGCGCCACTCGTCACCACCCCGAACTGACGCAGTCGCTAATCGCGGAAGCCGCTGAATGCATCGGCGCAGATGGAATGATCGGCGGGCAAGCAATTGACCTGGCGCTGAAATCCGCCAGCGTCGGACAGGAAGTGTTGTCCAATCGCAATCTGAAAACCACGGCGTTGATGCGCTTGACGATGACCGCTGGCGCGCTGAGCTGTGGCGCAACAGAAGCCGATGTTTCCGCGCTGGCGCAATATGGCGAATCCTTAGGGGCTGCGTATCAGGTGTGCGACGATTTGTTGGATGAACTCGGCGAAAGCGAATTGATCGGCAAACCCGCGCGACAAGACGAACGGCATTTGCGTCCCAGCTTCGTCGCCGAACTCGGCATCGAAGGCGCGTACGGTCTGGCAATGTCGTTGGCCGAAGACAGCAAAGCCGCCATCACCCGCCAGTTCGGATTTTGCCATGAATCGTTGCTGTTGATGGACGCCGTAGACTTTGTCATTCGCGACGTAGAAAAGTTCGGGTTGAACGCGCCAATGGCCGCGTAAACCGGAAATCTGCAATGGACGTTCTGCTTCTGTTATCAATTTTGGCTATCAGCATTCTGGCGCTCGTCGCCTGGAACGTCATCGCCTGGCCGAAAGTATCAAACGCAACGCCATCAAACTCACCTTCCAACGCAGTTTCCATTTTGATTCCCGCGCGCAATGAAGAGCGCAATTTGCCCGGCTGCCTGGATGCCGCTTTGCGACAGGATGCAACCGTCGCGGAAATTCTGGTGTACGACGATCATTCCACCGATGCCACGGCCAGCATCGTGCGTGATTACGCACAGCGTGATCCGCGCGTGCGGCTGGTTCCCGCTGTGCCACTGGCGGACGGATGGTGTGGAAAGAACTTCGCCTGCGCGCAATTAGCGCAACAGGCGCGTTCCGAATGGATGCTTTTTTTGGATGCTGATGCGCGGTTGACGCACGGCGCAGCAAAACGAATGGCGACCGAAGCAACGCGCCGCAAATTGACCTTTCTGTCCTGCTGGCCGGGATTGACGCTGTTTAGCTTTTGGGAACGAGTGTTGATGCCGTTGCTGAATTTCACCGTGTTCACGCTCTTCCCTGCTCCGCTGTCGTTGTTGCGGCAAGACGCTTCACTTGGTTTGGCGCACGGAGCCTGTTTGTTGATGCACCGCGCGACGTACCACGAACTTGGCGGACACGGTGCGGTGCGCGATCAGATTTTTGAAGACACGCGGCTGGCGCAATTGTGGCGAGAGCGAGGCAAACGGGGGCTGTGCCTGGATGGGCAGGATATCGTTCACGTGCGAATGTACGATTCGCTCGGCGACATCTGGCGAGGCTTTCAGAAAAACTTCTTTCCCGCGTTTCGCCACGAAACCAGTTTCTGGGCGTTCCTTGCGCTGCACGCGTCAACCTTTCTGGCGCCATTCTTCCTGATATTCGTGAACATCAACTTCGCACTGGTTGCGGGGTTGGTGCTGGCGATGCGCGCGCTGCTGGCGATCCGGTTTCGGCATTCGTCTTGGTCCGTCCTGCTGCATCCGCTCGGCGAAGCGATTTTGATTGGCGTGGGGCTATCTTCGTGGTGGCGCTGCAAAACCGGCAAAGGCGTGGCGTGGAAAGGTCGCGTTTATCAATCGAGCGCCGAACCCGTCAGCCCCTTACCTGAGCCGTCAGTCACCAGCAAAGGCAACGCATGAAACCAAAACGCGCAGTCATCATCGGCGGAGGATTAGGCGGACTGGCCGCAGGATTGCGGCTGGCCAACAAAGGCTGGCACGTCACCGTGTGCGAACAGGGCGACAGCTTCGGCGGCAAAATGAATTCCTGGAGCCAGCACGGTTTTCGATTCGACACCGGTCCGTCGCTGATCACAATGCCCTGGGTTTTTGAAGACTTGTTTCAAGCGGCAGGCAGCCGATTGCAGGATCACGTCGAACTTGTGAAGCTGCACCCGTTGGCCGAATACGTGTTTGATGATGGCACGCAGTTCACCTATACGCCTGCGCTGCCGGAATGGTTGGACACGTTGCGCCAATTGGAACCGCGCGACGTCAATGGATTCCTGAAATTCATGCAGTTGGGCGCGCAATTGTATGAAGTGTCCAAGCAAACCTTTTTGCGTCGCCGCCCGTTGGATTGGCCGCAAGCCAGCGACGCCAGTGTGTTGCGTCACCTGCCGCTGCGCCACGGATGGGGAAATTACCACCGCACCGTCGCCGCGCATTTTCGCCATCCGCATTTGCAACAACTCTTTGACCGGTATCCGACCTATGTCGGTTCGTCGCCGTATGCCGCGCCCGCGACACTGGCCGTGATCCCGTATCTGGAATACGCCTTCGGCGGTTGGTATGCGCGCGGAGGGTTGTATCGCATCGTGGAAAGTTTGCTGGAGCTGGCCCAAGCCGCAGGCGTGGAGTTGCGGCTCGGTTCAAAAGTCACGCGCATCGAACGCAACGGCCAAACGGTCAATGCTGTTCAGCTTGCGGACGGCACGCGTTTGCCAGCCGATGCGGTGGTGATGAATGGCGATACGTCCGACGCGCCAAAGCTGTTGGGCGAACCGAACGCAACCGGCTTGCCCACGAAGCAACGTTCGATGTCCGGACTGGTCTTTTTATTCGGCTTGTTGCGAACCTTGCCGAAGTTGCACCATCACACCGTGTATTTTTCTGCGGATTATCGCCGCGAATTTTCCCAGTTATTCGACGAACG
>DAOMFR010000168.1:0-13864 GCA_035429885.1 Blastocatellia bacterium | reverse complement strand
GTGTACACCGGATCAAGCACAATACCTTCGGCGCGAGCCAGCAATGCCAAAGCTTCTTCGCCTTCAGCCGAAGGAACGCCGTAACCCGCGCCCGTGTATTCGTCCAACACTGTCGCGCCGTCTTCTAGTTCAATGCCCAGCATTTCACCGACGCCGCGAATGACGCGGCTGACTTCACCGCCGATGGATTCCGACGAATCGTCTGGGCTGACGCCGATGTCTTTGACATTGTTCAATCCGCAAAGCTGAAGCCCGGCGACAATTCCCGCCTGCGTTCCGCCTGAGGAACTGGAATGAAAGATGTACTCAATCGGTTGGTTCATCGCTTCCAATTGCGCTTTCGCTTCTTGAACAGCGCGCACAAATCCCAAAGCTCCCAGCGGAATCGAACCGCCAAGCGGAATTACTGCTACATTGTGGCCTTCGGTTTTTAGCCGTTCGGTGACGGCGTCCATCGTGGCAATGCGCTCATCGCGGTTGGCTACGCGAATGATTTCCGCGCCGAACAATTCGTCCGCAACCAAACTGGCTGGATTCAATCCGTCATACATCACCGCCGCCTGATTCAATACCAGCACGCAACGCAACCCCACACGAGCGCACATCGCGGCGGTGACGCGCGCGTGGTTTGATTTGACTCCGCCACAACTAATGGCGACATCGGCTCCGTCCGCTTTGGCTTTGGCCAGAATGTATTCCAGCTTGCGAACTTTGTTGCCGCCAAATCCCGGCCCTGTGTAATCGTCGCGCTTGATGAAGATGCGCGGAGCATTTGCGCCTAGCGCCTGGCGAAAGCGCGGAACTTCTTCAACTGGCGTGGGGTAATGCCCGAAGTTCAATCGTGAAATTTGAGACAGTGTGTCGAGTGCTTGTTGAATGTTCTGATTCGTCATGATCAACCTGTGTAAGTCCATTTGAAGTCAATAAGGCAAAAAGCTTATGCGCTGCCGCTGGATGGAGCAAGCAAGGTTCGGACGGGTTGAAAAACAAAACGAATCGACGCTCGGTTGAAAGAATTCAACCGAGCGTCGATCAAGTTGAACGGCGCCAATTGTGAATAGGCATGCAGAAAACTGACGAAAGCTGGCAGCCGAAAGTAGATTCTATCCAGACGAGAATCGGTTTGAGAAAACCGGTCAAGTGCAGGGTTAGCAATTGCAATACCCGTCAGGCAATTCAGGCGGCTTGACCAGCAACTTGAATCTTTCGTCGTCGCGCAGATTTTCGAAATCAATTTCGACCAGCGCGCGCGCCGTGTTGAAATTACGACGGCCTTCGATGGCAATGCGCAGATGTTCCAGCGCCTTGTCTTTTTCACCCATCATGGCGGCGGCACAGGCGACGTAATAGCGCGTAAACGGATCGTCGGCTCCGGCGGCCAGACGGTCTTCGAAGCCGCGCACAAGTTGGTCATAAGCGAGTCGAGCGTCTTCAAGGTTTCCTTGCCGCACGTAGGCACTGACCAGTTTTTGATTCACTTCGATCATCGCGCGTTCTTTCAGCGCGTGCGGCGAAGTCCGCAAGTAAACAATTTCCTGATAACACTCGGCGATGGCATCTTCATAACGGCCTTGCAGCAAATGCAGGTGCGCCAGACGGCTGTAACAACCGACGAGTTGAACCCCTTCCTGACCGGAAGTAGCTTCTTTTTGAGCCCTGATCGCTTCCCGAGCGGCTTCTTCGCCACGCTCGTATTCGCCCAGATAGGCGCAACACAATGCGATTTGTTGAGCTGCCCAACCTGCCATCGGGTTCAATGCCGTTGCCTGTTCAAATTCAGCCAAAGCTTCGCGGAACTTTCCTTTGCCAATGGCCAGCGCGCGGCCAAGCCCGCTGTGCACCCTGGCATCCTGCGGAGCAAAAGCCAGCGCGCGACGCAATGCTCCCATCGCTTCGTCTTCACGCCCCATGGCCAAAAATGCCATTCCGATTCCGCTGTAACCATCGGCCATCATCGGTTGCATTTCGATGGCGTGTTGGAACAATTCGACCGCGTCGTCAAAGAGTTTCGGATGATTCGAAAACTGCGCTTTCAGCGTGTAAGCATAACCAAGTCCGGCGACCGCCCGCGCGTAGTTCGGATCCAGTGTGATGGCCTGCTTCAATAAAGTGATGGCTTCTTCCAGTGCTTCGCGGTTGCCGGTCATCAACTTCGCTTCGGCCCTGCTGTAAGCCTCATAAGCTTCCAGAACCTCCGTGTCTTTCAATTCAATGTGCTCTCGCTCGCCGCTCTTCAAACTCAGGTCAAGGTCTTGCGAAAGCTCGTAAACGATTTTGTCCTGAAGCTCGAATATGTCTTTCATCTGGCCGTCAATTTTGACGGTGCGCAACACTTCGCCAGTGTTGACTTCGACCACGCGAGCGGTGATGCGCAACATTTCGCTGATCTTTTGGTATCCGCCGGTTAGAATCCAGCGCGCGCCGACTTCACGCCCTACACTGGTAGCCATGGTCGTGTCGAATTCGGTGTCAGCGTTCACTCCCATCCGGCGCAAACTTTCGTACACACGTTCGCGCCCGATGACACTTAATCCTTCGATCTTTTTCAGATCCGCAGTGACGGTTTCAGCAATGCCGCCGCCCAACCATTCGTCCGCGGGATTTTGAGTTACATTGAGAAAACTCATCACCGCAATGCTTTTGCCTGTACGATGGCCTCCGGTGCGCATGCCTTGAACTTCGGCTTCCAGCGATTGAGTCGCGAATCCGACATTCGTTTCGTAAGAATAAGTCGGCAGCGGCAATCCGTCCTTCACCGCCCGCAAATCGTCCATCATCATTCGCATTGTCCGGTAACGGCGCGAAGGGTCTTTTTCCAGCATCCAGTGAACAACACGTTCCAGATCGGCAGACACCTGAGCGTTAAACTGGCTGATTGCCAGCGGGTCAGCGTGCAAAATTGCATCTATCGTGGCCGGCATCGAAGGGCCAATAAACGGCAATCGTCCTGCCAGCAGCTCATAAAACATCACGCCCAGCGAAAACATATCGCTGCGACCATCCACTTCTTTACCCAGCGCTTGTTCAGGCGACATGTACGCGAACGTGCCCAACACCATGCCGGGCTGAGTTTTCAACACTTCGGTTTGGAGCAAACTGGAGGTGTCCGCCTCTTCATTGAACAGCGGCATCCGGGTGTATTTCGCAACTCCGAAATCCAGCAGCTTGGCTCGGTGATGCTCGCTGACGATGACGTTCGACGGTTTGATATCACGGTGAACAATTCCTCGGTCGTGCGCTTCGGCCAAAGCGTCGGCAACTTGCAAAATCACTTCCAGCACTTCGGGCAACAACAGATTTTGCGACGCCTGTTTCAACGTGTGGCCGGGCACGTACTCCATAACTATGAAGTTATACCGGGCGCCTTCGCGAACAATTTCGTCAATTTCGTAAATGGTAGCAATGTTTGGATGATTCAGCGCCGAAGCGGCCTGGGCTTCGCGCAAAAAGCGGGCGCGCATCTGTTCACGCTGCTCGTCGGTTCTATCATCCTGGTCGAGCAACAGTTTCAGCGCGACATGGCGATGCAATTTTGTATCTTCGGCCTTATACACTTCGCCCATCCCGCCGACGCCTAGCCGCTCTAGTATTCGATAGTGTGAAATTGTTTCGCCGATCATAAAATTGGTCTCAGATGCCCCAAACGAACCAACTACAAGGTAAGTTTCATTCTGCGTGACCCAGAAGGATTTTGCTAGTCGCCCAATCCTATCCGCAAAGAATGCCAGATTGTGTCCGTTCAGTTACACTACGAAACTCGTAACCATCAATCCTGGTTCTGATTTTCACTTGGGAGACAGATTCAATGACGCAATGTTCTCACCCCATAGGCTTGGCCTGCCTGCTCTTCACTTTGATTTTTGCCAGCAGTGTCCAAGCTCAAATCAGCGGCATCGGGCCGGTTGGCCAAATTACGCAAGCTCAAGTCGGATTTCAGTTTACCGAAGGTCCGGCGGTGGATTTGCTCGGCAATATTTACTTCACGGACGTTCAGCGCAGCCGAATCCACAAAATTGATACTGCAGGTCAACTGACAACTTTTCTGGAAAATACGCAGGGCATGAATGGACTGATGTTCGATCCGCGCGGGCGGCTGATCGCCTGCCAAAGCACTGCCGGACGCATCGTCGCCATTGATATTGCCACCAAAACCATCACCGAAATTGCCAGCCAATTTGAAGGCGTGCGCTTCAATTCGCCCAACGATCTGGTCATTGATCGCACCGGAAACATTTACTTCACCGACCGAAACGGCAACGGCGTGTATTTCATCACGACAGACAACACGGTGAAAAAGATCATCAGCACGTTGACGCTGCCCAATGGCATCTTGCTTTCGATTGATGAAAAGACGTTGTACGTATTGCACGGTTCGCCGAGCCTGATGGTTTATCCACTAAGCGGACCGGGACAGCTTGGCACACCGCAAACCATTCCTTTGACTGGCAATGGCGGAGGCGACGGCATGACGATCGACACTCAAGGGAATCTGTACGTCACTCGCCCAAACAGCAATGCCATTCAGGTGCTCACCTCTGGCGGTCAATCACTTGGCACCTTTGCCTTTGGCGAAGCTCCGTCCAACTGCGTGTTCGGCGGTTCAGATATGAAGACGCTTTTTGTCACGGCTCGCACTTCGGTGTACACGGCGCGCATGCAATCCATCGGACATCGGTTCGCTTCGCCCGTCGCGTCCGTTTCCGCGGCCAGCTTCGCCGGTTCGCCGCTTGCCGCCGAAACAATCACTGCGATGTTCGGCAACAATTTGAGCGCGGCCACCGTCATTGCCAATCAAGTTCCGCTGCCAACGACTTTGGCCAACTCGACGGTCAAGATTACTGACAGCGCGGGCGTCGAGCGCAACGCGCAACTCTTTTTCGTCGCACCTGCGCAAATCAATTACCTGCTGCCTTCCGGGTTGGCGCCAGGCGCAGCAACCGTGACCGTCACCAATTCCGGAGTTGCTGTATTCACCGAAGGAATCAAAATCGCCAACGTCGCGCCGGGATTATTTAGCGCCAACTCCAACGGACAAGGCGTCGCGGCTGCCAATATTTTGCGCGTCAAAGCCGACGGATCATCCGCGTACGAACCCGTCGCGGTGTTTGATTCCGCAACCGGAAAGTTTGTTTCTGTTCCAATTGATTTGGGCGTGGCGTCGGATCAGGTGTTTCTATTGGCGTATGGTTCGGGAATTCGCGGCCGTAGCGCGCTGTCAGCCCTTACCGTGATGATTGGAGGAACATCAGTTCCTGTGGATTACGCTGGCCCACAGGGCGATTTTGTTGGCCTGGATCAGCTCAACATTCGATTGCCGCAAAGCCTGGCTGGCCGTGGCGAAGTGGATTTGGCCGTTACTGCCGATGGCGCGACCAGCAACACAGTAAGAATCCGTTTTAAGTGAAAGGATGAAACGGCGACTCTAAACTTTTCCGCCGTTTCTAAAGAACAGCTCTATCCTATCTTGATAAATCTTGATCTTGCCTTCGGCGTCATATCGTTTTCGAAGCACTTTGAGGTATTCGTCAAAAACCTGCATTTGACGATCATTCAATAAGCGTTCGCGAAGGTGTTCCTTTTCCAAAGCACGCACGGAGGGTGGGAATTGGTTTCTCTTCTTTGTAAATTCCTTTTCAACCTCAGCATTTGAAATCTTCACATTGGCGACAACTCGATTGCGCAATTTGCCTTTGGCCATCAGCAATCGAGTCTCAAATTTGTATCCGTCGATAGTTTCCCCCCTTTGAGCAAGCATTTGCTCCAGGGTTTTCTGCCCAACGAACTGACCGCTTTGTGGATCAGTAAACATCCGTTCAATTTCTGCCTGCACCTCACGATCGGTAACGACAATGCCGAGCCTTTCCCCTTCCACTGACGCCAAACGGTCATTGATCAGAGAATCGAGCGCTCGCTGGTCAATGCCGCGCGCTCGAATCCTTGCCGCAGGCAGCGAATCACCGCCGCGTGTGTAAATCGCGATAAGCTGGCGAAGAGTTTTCTGATAATCCCTAATGGTTATTTCATAGCTCGCAACCTGCGCAATCACGGTGTCGTTGTTTACAGACACAAGTTCGTTTGCCTGTTGCTGACCATACGCGCTCACCAACAACCCCAAGAGCAACAAAAATAAGCTGCCTGCAAGCCGCTTCAAACAACTTCCCAGCAGTACAACTAACGGCTCTCTTCGCATCATTTTCAATTACCTCACAATAATTCTTGTTTACTTTCGGCGGAGAGAATCCAATCATCTTTTGACGCTAAACGAATTCGCATTTTGACTTCCAGCGATTTTCATACCGCTCCAATTCTTCTCGGTAAACAGATTTGGCTAAGGCTATTTGCGAGTGATAGAAGGCTTAAACACTTTGCGGGGTAAGGTCAAAATTCAAACTGAGTAAAAACACCCCATACGATTCCCCAAATGTACGAAATCGCTGGGCCGTATTACTCAGTTGTACCCACCAGATTTTTGTTACAAACGAATATCGGGTCGCCGGTCATCTTTCGGATCAGCCCAGCGGTTATTGGGAATGGTCGGCGTCCAGCCCGGACGCAGCGGATCTTGATCGTACGGATACCCGCCCAGCCGTTTGTACAGTTCGCTGTATTCAGCCAGCTTGTCGCGATCCAGCTTGACGCCTAAACCGGGTTCGGTCGGCACGGCAATCGAACCGTTTTCGTATTTCAATTTGCCTCCAACGATGATGTCGTCCACGACGTGATGGTAATGCGCGTCGGCTGCAAAGCTTAAATTTGGAATTACCGCTCCCAAATGCAACATCGTCGCCAATTGAATGCCCAACTCGCCCGACGAATGCACGGCAACTCCGAGTTGGAATGTTTCGCAAATTCCTGCCGCTTTGACGCAAGGCCGAATGCCTCCCCAAAACGTTGTGTCCAGCAAAATCACGTCAACCGCCGTATTCAAAATGTTCGCCGCCAGTTGTTCAAAGTTGATGACGACGGTGTTGGTTGAAAGCGGCATCCGCACTTTTTCGCGAACCCGACGCATTCCGTGCAGGCCGTAAACCGGGTCTTCCAAATAATCGTTGTTGAGATCTTCGATGGCCTGGCCGAAGCGAATAGCCTGTTCGGTGGACATCACGCCGTTGCAATCATATCGGAACCGATCACCTTTCAGACTTTCGGCGACGGCTCGGTAACATTCCAACTCGTAATCGGGATGAAAGACGCCGCCTTTCAATTTGTGCGAAGTGAAACCGTATTTGGTCTTCAACGCCCGCGCCTGAGCCACCAATTGATCCGCCGTGCGGACTTCGCCGGAACCGTCTTTTGGATTCGGGTATCGGAAAAACAGGTACGTTGCGAATGGCACGCGATCCTGCAAACGTCCGCCAAGGACTTCTGAAACCGGCACGCCCCATTTCTGGCCGATAATGTCCAGACAAGCGAATTCCAGTGCAGCCAGAATTTGCGTGCGGTTGTTGTACAGTGACGCTGTCGGGTTGGCGATCAGGAACCGCATTTCTTCCAATCGTGCCGGATCGTGGCCGACCAGATAGGCTTTCATCGCGCGAAACGTCGCTTCGGCGGATTCGCCTCCGCCGCCCATTTCCCCTAAACCGATAATGCCTTCATCGGTTTCGACTTCGACGATGGTGCGGACAAATCTTCCCCAGTGGCAGCCGTTGCCATGCCGCAACGGAGCTTCTAACGGGACGGTGACAGTAGTTGCTTTGATGTCGGTGATTTTCATATCTAAAGCCTGTTGCCGGAACGCGGACGTCCCCGTCCGCTCTCTGTCCATTGACGTTTATCTCTGGCTCGGACGTTCAATCTGTAAAATTTGGAGTTACAGACGGGGACATCCGCGCTCCAGTTACCAAGTTAGACTCTTTGCTTTGTATTCATCCAGCGTCCTTGCCGGTTTCTCAACTCCCACCGGCAAAGGCCTCTTAGAAAAGATTTGAAAGTACAACAAACACGCATCGCGCCAATACACCGCGTCACGTTCCTGAATCGCCAGCTTCTTGACGACAGCCGCGTGCCGTTCGGCGTCAATCACGCCAGACAGCGCATCCCAATCTTTGCGCGTCGCCCTCACCCAATCAACTCCGCGCTGATAATGCAGCGCCAGTTCATCCCAGAAGATGCGGCCAGATTTCATTCGATAATCCCACGGCACGTGGTGAAACCAGACCAGCAAATTTTCCGGGCAGGTTTTCAGGTTGGCAAACTGATCGCGAACCGGCGAATGGTATTGGCTGACAGAATTGCTGCCAGTCGCGGTGCGATCAAAGCCCAGGCCTTTTTCATCCGCCCGATGGTAATAGGTTGGGTTCCAGTCAGCGCGTTTTTCCCGGTCCCACCACGGAGCCGGGCCGTAATGATGCCCGCCCCACATAATGTGATGCAGCCCCAGCGGTGTCATGACATTCACTGCGGCTTCGTGCGATTCGGTGAAGATGCGCGTCAACGTGACAACCGCTTTGGCATCGTTTGTCAGTGTCATCCGAATCCATTCGGCGGCAATTTGCCTGGAACTCAAATCAGGATTCCACGCCAGCCGCCCGAAGGCGTACCAGTTCGATTGCGTCAGGTCTTGCCCCGTCCAGTTGCGGTCAGTACCTGTGTTGGCGACGCCAGCGATGCCCGTGAGTTTTTGTTTGTATAAGCTGCCATCAACGACTTTGGCGACGGTTGAGCCTTTGCCTTGCGCGTAAGTGTCTGCGTCCAGAACTTCGCGCCACATCGGAGCGAGGAAAACGAAGTTGTTCGATTGCCCCAGGTATTCCTGTGTGATTTGGAATTCGGGAATGACCTGCGTTTTCGGCATCGCCCCGAACAGCGGGTGAAAGGGTTCGCGCGGCTGAAAATCTATCGGGCCGTTTTTGACTTGCAGCAACACGTTTGCAGCGAATTTGCCGTCGAAAGGTTGCAAGTTGTCGTACGCAGCAGCCGCTCGGTCGTAGCCATCTTTCATGTCGTACACGAAAGCTCGCCAAACGACGATGCCGAGGTGCGGAGCGACTGCGCTGGCGAGCATATTCGCTCCATCTACGTGGTCGCGGTTGTACGTGCGCGGGCCGGGCTGGCCTTCGCTGTTGGCTTTGACCAGAAAGCCGCCGAAATCAGGAATGAGCGCATAAATCTCGTCAGCTTTTTGTTTCCACCACGCGGCGACTTCGGCGTCGAGCGGATCGGCGGTTTTCAATCCGCCAAGTTCCATCGGCGCGGAAAAGCGCGCGGAAAGAAATACGCGAATGCCGTAAGGCCGAAAGACATCGGCGATGGCCGACGCTTTGCGCAAATAATCGGCGCTCAAGCTTTTGGCGTTGGCGTTGACGTTGTTTAGCGCCGTGGCGTTGACGCCAATCGAAGCGTTCGCGCGAGCATAATCCCGCAGTCGCGGATCAACGTTGCCGGGCAATTCTTGCCAGTTCCACAACGAACGCCCTGCGTAACCGCGTTCGATGCTGCCGTCCAGATTGTCCCAGTGGTTCAGCATGCGCAATTGCAAGCGCGGCTTCTGGATCAGGTTCAGGTTTGTTATGGGTTGTTGGGTTTGCACCAAGCGCAGGAAATGAAACGCGCCATAAAGAGCTCCGATGTCAGCATTGGCTGCAATGACAGTGACGGCGTATCCGTTGAGCTTGGCAGAGCGGATGACAAAACCTTCCTTGCCCAGATTCGTCAGCGGCAATTTCAAGCCTGCAATCAACGGCGAAACCTGCGGTGTCCCCACGACGATTGCGCCATCGCGTTCAATGCGTCCGGCGATGGCGATGGATTGTCCCAACAAGCCGCTGCATCCGGCTACCAGTTCATCGCGCGTGACATTCGCCGTTGCGGAATCCCCTAACACGACAATGGATCTGATGGCCGGACGCGCATTTGCTGACAATGGTTCATACCGCAGCCATAGACGATAGCCGTCTTCGGCGAACGTGGTTGCTGTCGCAAAGACCAAAAAGATGGTGATGAAAGTTGCTGCCAGCACATTGAAATTGCGAGCCTGCCCTCGAATCATTCTCTCTCCAATTTCAGAAAGTTGCGCAGAATTTAACGATAGCGAACCAGCTTGATCCGCTGAATGTCGCATTTAACGATCAAAACACAAATAGCGGCGAAAAGAACCAATCGCCGCTCTCCCAAGAATGTGCTGATCATGATTGTTGAAAAATCCTGAGGCCGCTAAGACTTCGGAAGTGCGATGACTCGGCAAAATGCTTACCAGGAATTTTGCCGAGCCAATGCACTCGATTGAAAGCGTAGAGATTCGCCAGAATGCTTACCTTAATTCTGTCGAATCGCCACACTTCAAAGGCGTTGCCGACGCAAAGCTTAGAAGGAAAAGCGCAATCCTCCGCGCCAAATCCGCGAGCCTTGGCCTACAGCGGACGTGGCAAACCCGAACGAAGCCGCAAAAGCGGATCTCTCGACAAAGCCGCGCGGATACTTGATCTTGTCGTCAAGTTTGTAAGTCCCAGCAAAGCAGCCTTAAATTCTGAACTGTTGATCTTTAGTTTGCCCCAGCAACAAAATGCACAAAACGCTGCGTAGACTCATTAAGCAACAGATGGCGCCCAAAAATGTTTTTGGAGAATGAGCGCGATCGTGCCCTGCAACCTGGGTTGCGTAGCGGAATCAGTCGGAAGAATCCGCGTTGCGGCATGCGTGAACGAACGCTCCTTGACCGCCTGATTGATGATCGGCCCCACCAGCTTCCAGGCCCGCGTAACATCTCCAATCACAACGATTACGTCCGGAGCCAACCCCGTAACCAACAGTGCGATTCCCGCTCCCAGATAGTGAGCCATTTTCTGGATCCCCGCGATCGCCTTCGAATCGTTCTGTTCCGCCAGGCGCAAGACATCATCAAACGTTGGGGCCTTGCCTGTCCCGTTGTCTTCCTTTTTGGCACTTCGGCTGGGCGCGATGGATTGCCTGTAATACCGCTCAGCCGCCGAATTTGAAGCATACAGTTCCCAGCACCCACGGTTGCCGCAGCGGCATTCCAGCCCATTTTCGACAATGGTTGTGTGCCCGAATTCGCCCGCCGCGCCAGTGGCTCCCTGCACCAGTTGGTGATTCAGGATCAGCCCGCTTCCGATTCCTTCCGACACCGTAATCGCAATCAGATTTCGCACTCCGTCGGTGTAGCGGCCAAACCAGACTTCGGCCAAGGCGCAGGCATTGGCGGCATTTTCCAGCTCAACCGCCAAGCCAGTGGCCTTTTCCAGCGGAGTTTTCAGATCGAAGTCGCGCCACGCAAGATTGGGAGCGAACACGATCCGCTGGGAATCCAGATCAATGCGCCCGGGCAAGCTGACACCGATTCCTTCGTACGAGATTTCCGGGCGCGTTTTCATCAAGTTGCGCAACCGAGGAACCAATTCGTCAATGAATTGCTGCGGGTCTTCCGGCGTCGCCAGCGATTCTTGCGCCATAAAATGCGCATCCAGATCGGCCAGCGCGATCGAGGTCATGGCGGGGCGAATATCAATGCCGATGATTCCCACGCGCTCTTTGTTCAAATGCAAAAATCGCGGTCTGCGCCCACGCGGAACGTGACCGATTGCCCCTTCCGTCACCCAACGCTCTTCGATCAATTGTTCGGTGATCACCGAAACCGTGCTGCGCTGCAACCCGGAATGCCGAGCCAGATCGGCGCGCGAAATCGGCTGATGGCTGCGAATCAGATTCAGCACAATGCGTCGATTGATGTCGCGCGCCGTTTCACTCGTGGCCACTTGAAAGTTGTTCAGATCAATCTTTCGCATCTTTCAGCCAATGGTCGGCGCGTCGTTGCCACCGCCGTTCAGAACTGTTCAAAATACCAGTGTTGAAGTGCTTGGGATTCCCTGCGATATAATTCGGCGGCCGAACTATATCAATCGACCTCTGGATTGCCAAGCCGTGTAGCGCAGGTTTTCCAGCCTGTTTAACCCGTAGCGCAGGTTTTCCAACCTGTGCAGACTTGCTGAACTGAACCTCTTGTTGGAACCAAAGGCTTTCTGTCAAAACATGCGCAGGTTGGAAAACCTGCGCTACGGTGTGCCCAGAATGGCGCGCTTGACGTCGGCGAGTTCTTCTTTGCGCCGCCCATAGCCGCATTCGTTGATCAGCCGTTCGGCTTCGGCCAGATCGTGGGCGGGCGAAATCCACGGGTACAAGGTCGCTTCGCCATCGTCATTCATCATTCCGCCTTCCGCCTTCATCCTTCCGAACAGCCTTGCTCGGTACAAATGAATGTCGGCCAGAAACAGCTTCATCGAACCGCGCGAAGCGATGTCCCAGGCTTCGTCCAGGTCTTCTTGCGCGCTGTCGGGGCCGGTCAACGCTCCGGTCAGAGAACGCAGCCACGCGCGCGTCAGCAGGCCACGCGGAAGATCGTCTAAGTTGCCAGAACGGCGGAGGTCGGTGACAGCGGAATTCAAGTGTGAAGTAGGAATGATGAATGATGAAGCAGACACAGAGTCAGAAGAAAGCAGATCCGCGTAAAGCGCAGCGCGTCCCAGCGTCAGGTGGTTGAGGGCGATGTCGAGAAGGGTTCGAGAACCGTTTAGCACGATCCTAAGTGCGGTTTCCGCACGTTCAGAAACGGCGCGACAAGCTGCGATCAATTCATCATTCATCATTCCGCCTTCATCATTTCCCCATGCTGCTCGCTCCGCCTGCGCCAGCAACAGGTCGCAATACTGGAAGCCTGATAAGGAATACAGCAGCGGGTATTCGGGCTGCCGCTCGGCCTGCATCTTTTCGGCCTCGCGGAAGAGCGTTTCTGATTCGGCGCGCCGCCCCGCCTGATGCAGGGCGTCGGCGTGACGAATGCGACGGTGCATTCGCTGAAACGCATCGCCGCTGCGGTCGGCGTATTCCACCGACTGGGCAGCGTCCCGCGCCGCTGCATCCACCAAACCCAGCGTCAGTTCCAACTCGCTCAGGTTGCTTGAGTAGGTGGCGGCATTCTTCCAGTCCCCTAACTTGACCGCACCTTCAATCCCCGCTCGCATCGGTTCGAGGGATTCGGTCAGCCGCCCCAGCGCGCGCAGGCTGAAGGCAGCTTGGTTCAGCAGCCAGGCTTGGTCGGCTTCGGTCAACGCAGGCGAGACGCGGTTCCAGGGCGAATCGAAAAAGCAGGCGACCGCTCCCAGATCGGAACCGAACGCACCGAGTTTTCTCGTGCTGTAAAACTTATCGCCGCGCAGGATACGGTCGCGGTACACCTTCTCACGCGCTTCCTGCTGCAAGCCGGCCTGACATCCGTGCGCCACCGCCTGGTAAAGCGGTTGCAATTCTTCCAGCGTGGGCTGGTCACCTTCTTTCGTCGTCGCGCAGAGGTGTTCGTACAGGCGCTTGTGCGCTTCGCGGAAGGAGGAAATCGGAATGATGAAGGATGAATCTGCGCCTGCCTTCATCATTCCGCCTTCATCCTTCATCCTTGTGGCAAAGTATTCGCGCAACAGCGGATGCGCATCCAGCGATAACAACGTGTTTGCGGCGTCTCGATTGACCGTCAACAATCGCGCGTCTTCCAATCGTTTCAGCGTCAAATTGCGCTGCGCATCGGTGATGCCGACGAGCGGCTCGGTCAGGTTCGGAATGGCGGGCGATTGCCATAGCGCGCGCAAACAATCCGCCGTCGCGGGACGATCAAACAATCCCATCAATCGCAAGATCGCCAACGCGCGTTGGCCTTTGTCACCTTCGCTTTCCAGATGGCGTTCGTAAGCCGCCATGACGCGGAACGCATGGCCACCTTTTTCTTCTGCGTCGGCTTCGGCCAGTCGAACCAGATCGCGCCGCCGAATGTCGCCTTCGTGAGCGTCACGCAAATACGTGCCGAGCAAATTCAACGTCAGCGCGTGGCCTTTGACCTCTTCGACCAGCGAATCGAATT
>DAOMFR010000167.1:5393-13873 GCA_035429885.1 Blastocatellia bacterium | reverse complement strand
TGCGCGACCAGCAGCGATATGCTGAAGCTGAAACCTATTTGCGCGAAGCCCTCGCCATTCGCCTGAAAAAGCTGCCGGTTGATCATCCGCACACCGGACGTGTGCGGATTGAATTAGGTCGCGTGTTAGTTCCACAAAAGGCATATGCCGAAGCCTTGACGCAATTCAACGAAGGCTTACGCATTGCGCAAAAGACTGCTGACAAAAGTTATATCGCGCATGCGCTAGATGGATTGGGCGATATGAAACTCGCAGAGAAGAAGTATGCCGCAGCCGAGACGCTTTTCCTGAAGGCTGCCGAGCAATATCAAACGCTCAAGGATGCTGATCGCACGCAAGCGGTCAAGGAAAAATTGGTCAGGCTTTACGACGCGTGGAAAAAGCCGGAGAAAGCCGCATCGCTCAACGAGCAAAAATAGGAGCGCCGGTTCGCTACGGTTTTTCCACAGACGATTCTCCCGACAGGCTTAGGGCGCGTAACCCGGCCAGCCAACTGCCGATCAACAACGCCCAGCGACCCCAATGCCAGGTCTTGAATTGGTTCACTAATCGCGTGATCTCTTCGCCGCTCAGGCCAGCGCCTTGCGCGCCTTCCGTTTTCTGCAAGATCGGAAAGAAAAAGGTGAAGGTCGCAATTACCACGACGAGTCCGCACAGCCCAGCCACCCGCGCCCATTTTCGTTGCTGCGCGGCCATCCAGTGTGATGCGATCAACAGCGCCAACGACAAAAGCGCATAGAGCGGTGTGACAACGGCAAAGAACTTGCTTTGAATCGTGCCATAAGGCCATTGCCTGACTGAGTCGGGCAACGCGTGCGACCAGAGCGGTGTCAGCACCACGCCTTCAAAAATGCTTCCGCCGGTGATGATGCCCGCCGACAAAATGAAGAGCCAGAGTATGACTGTCGTAAGCAGGATGCGTTTCTTCATAGATTTATTTCTCCATGCGGTTCAGTTGGAAATGCAGTTCGCTGCCTGGTTGGTGGTTGCGCTTCCAACCGGCTGACGGGCGCGGCTGGTTGCAGTTCAACCAGGCCGCGAAATGGAACCGAGCGCCGCCGCTCGCGCGCCTGGTTCCAATACTGCAACGTGAGGCAGACCAGACAACACCCCAACACCAGCACGCTAACGCCAAATAGCCATACGGTCAGCCAGCGCATAAATTCCATCATCAGCGCCGTGGTCGCCGCCGGTTGCATCAATTGCCACGGCAGGTAATCGTTCATTTTGCCTCCTGTGATTTTCTTATTCCCACTTTGACCATCGCTTCTAGCGGGAGATTGTCTTTTCCGATTGGCCCGATTGGCTGAATAGGTTTGAGTAAGAGTCCCTCAGCCTGCGGAGTTTGGTTCAAGATCGCATCGTTTTGTGGAGTAAATGGGCTGTCTCCGTAAAGATCGTAGGGCTTTTCACTGAGGTAAATGCTGCGACAGAATTCCGGCTCAAAGTAAAACTGGCTGGTCAGTTGCTCCTGCTGGTCAATGATGATCTTGAAGTGAATATGTGGCGTTCTGGGTTCATACCAGCCGGGGAAAATGGTGTTGAACTCAACCTGACCACGGGCATCGCTGATTTGCGCGCCGCGCAGAAAACGAGCTTCGTTTACCGGTTTGACGTTTTTGTCGTCCATGCCGGTAAATTTTATTGTGCCCCACAGATCATGGCCTAAGTTTGCAGGATAGCCGCTGTAATTGCCCTCTGCATCGCAATGCCAGAGTTCCACTACCGCCCCCGCGAGCGGCTGGCATTCCGGCATTCTCACCAACTGCATTTTCAGCGTAAATGCTTTGCCTTTCCGGTCTTCTTTAATATCGCTGCGCATCGGCGAAGCGATAAAAAACGGCCCCTCGACCTGTGCGGAAGTCAGGGTGCAAATGTCTTCCGGCAATCTTGGCGCAGCCGTCAGCTTAATGTTTTTATTCCTGATTCTGAGTACCAACCATCTGAGAATGGCGTTTTTTTCGAGCCAGCCGGTTACCCCAACCGCCCCCAGTATTCCAAGTGAACCAAACAGAAATTTTCTTCTAGTAGTGAGTCTCATAAAAGTATCCTTCGTGACTGATTACTCTTCTTCGAACTTGGGCTTGCGGCTGCTGGCTTTTCGATACGTTCCGGTTGCCGAAACGCCTCGTCCAAAATCGCACGAGCCTTTTTGTTCTACGGCCAATTTGTCTTCGGCAAACTTCAGGGTAATTTGGCAATCAGCGCCTCTGCCTTCCGGTTTGAAAACGGCGGTATCGCCTTCGATCAGGGCAATGCCATATGCGCCGCCAACATTGGCCATCACTCCGGCTGAAGTTTTGATTTCGTGTGTGCCGGCAAATTCCACTTTGAGTTTTTGCCGACCCAACGCCAGGACTTTGAATTCGCTGGATTTATTGCGCCAGGTTCCATTGACTTGCGCCGCTGTCACAACGAGTGACCGTGTCGTTTGAGCGGCGGACAGTGGCGCCATCAGGCACAGCAGAAAAAGAAAGAGTCTAGGGGTCATGGTTGGCTCCTGAGTGAAAATGAAAAGTCGTTTTACCGAACGGTGACTTCCAAGGTGTAAGGCATCGAGCGAGCTTTGCCTTTGTGGTAAATCGAGACGACGACATCGCCGCTGGCGGGAATCAATCCTTCCCAATCTCTCAGCTCACTTTTGCCTTTGCCGTCGCTGGCCATCGAACCTTCAGGCATTGCCAACATGAACGTGGCGGCTTTTTCCGTCGAAGCCAGATGAACAATGATCGTCTGTTTTTTGGCGACCCGTAGTTTGTATTCGTGGACGTTTTCCTGCTCGGAGTTGGTGATTGCAGCTTTGATGACCGCTGAAGTTCGCCCGCGCTCAAATCTTATGCGCTCGGATTTCTGATCGGCTCGGACAATGATGGGTGTTGCCATCAGGAAGAAAGACAGAACAAGACAAGTTATAGTTTTCATGAAGATGTTCCTGAAAAAGCGTGGCGTGGATTGCACACCCGCGCCACGTTGTATTGGCTTTAGCGGACGGTGGTGTGGCGCGAAATTATGGTGCGACGATTGTTCGCGCCGGTTGGCGGGGCGCTGGAAAACGAAATCGAGCGAATGCGGTCGCCCCAATGATTGTTGCCGTGTTCGCGGTGAAGCTTCGACAAATCGGAAATCACGGTTGGCCCTTCCACCCACAATTGATCTTCGTTTTCGTTGTATTCCTTGCCTTCCCAGAACACGACCCAGCCTTTGACGTTCACTTTCAAGCTGGAAACGTTGCCGTGTTTGCCGCCTTCGATGCTGCCCAGCGGTGGAGGCAAAAGCGATGTGTTGGCGTTGAGGCTCAGCGAAGCTCCCTGGTAGTTGGCGTGCTCGAACAGTTCCACTTTGGGTTGCGGCGCAGGCTTAACCGGCAACGCGTTTTTGGGGGCGACTTTCTTCTTTGCCGGATGGCTGATGACTCCTTGAGCCAGCACGGTCGAACTTCCGCACAGAACGATGATGGCCAAAGCGGCATAACGAATATGGAATTTTCGGGTCAAAGCGGTTTTCATTTTGATTCTCCTTATGATGATTGAGGTTTGATGAAGCGGCTGCGATTCAGAATCGCACGGTGAATTCGGCAGAACCTTGCCCGCCCAGCGTCAACACATCACCGTCTTTTAGTTCGGTTTCGGTGATACGTTTGCTCGAATCGCGATTGAGGAAGGTTCCGTTGGTTGATCCCAGATCGCGTGCTGTCAGACGGCCATTGATAAACTGGACCAGCAGATGGTGGCCGGAGACTTTGGATTCCGGCGGGACGATTTGTGCACGTGACTGGTCACGGCCAATGTACGTGTCTTGGACAATGATGAATTCCTGGCCGGCCAATGCGCCTGCGGTGCAAACCAGTTTGGGCAGTTTGACGGCATCCAACCGTTCGGTCGGCGCGGGAGCGTTTAATCGTTCGGTTCTGGAAAATGTTGCCGGAGCGACGCCCGCCATTGCAGGAACCGGTTGCGGCATTCCAAAACTCGAATGGCCGGTTGGCGAAACCGATTGTGATGAACGAGGCTTCAGCGCGCTAAGAATCTGGTCAACGACCGGAATCGGAATGTTGCGTTGTTTCAGCAAGAAGATCAGTCCCGCGATTCCGGCAACAGGAATCATCAACACAAAGCCAATGATTGGCAGAGCTTTCCAGCCAGTGACTTCAAAATTGAAACCGCTTTTATCTTCGCCCTTGGCAATCCGTTCCTGAGATTCGGTAATCAGTTTCTGGGCTTCGTTGTGATCGGGAAACAACGCAACCACGTTGGCAAAATTTTCTTTGGCGCTGCTGTAATGCTGTTGCCAGTAATTTTGCAGGCCTTCATTCCACAGCTTATCAATCGGGCTTTCCTTATATTCTGTTCCCGCCTGGCGAACGAATTCCGTTGCTGTGTTGACCGGAACCAGAAAATTGAAGCCTTGCACTTCCTGTCCGTTCACGGTGTTGCCGCGAAAGGTCAGCATGCCGATCACTTCGCCTTTGTCATTGATGGCCGGGCCACCGGAATTTCCATGCGTGGTGCTGGTGTTGGTTTGCAGCACCGGAGCGCCGTCGGCGGAATTCTTTCTGGCTGAAATTTTGCCGTCGTTGGTGGTGGGTTCCAATGCGGATTTTTCATCCAACGCGTCAGAATCGCCTGCTGCCGGGTAGCCAATCACCCAGATGGCATCGCCGACTTGCACTTGATCCGAATTGCCGAGTTTCAGCGTCGGGGCATTTTTGACTTCAATTTTGATGACGGCGACGTCTTTGCCCATCAGCAAATCTTTGCCTGCGCCGATTGGCGCGCCGAACGCTTTGATTTCGTATGGGTACCGATGTCCGCTCTGCAAAAAGACAAAATTGATCCGCTGAAAACTGACAAGTTCAGCCTGTTGGCTCAGGAATTGTGCGGCATTGGCAATGTTGTATTGGGTGACCGGTTGCCCGACGGATTCCAGCGCTTGCTGAGCCAGCGTGTTTAGCAGGATTTGTTTGCCGTGATCGTCTCCTTTTTTGATGTCATCCACGACATGGGCATTGGTGACGATGTAACCATTCGGATTGATGATGAACCCCGAACCGCTGGAAATGGAATTGGTTTGCCATTGCCGGTTGCGCCAAACCCATTGGCCTGTGTAACCGGTCAAAATGCGAACGACGGCGGGTTTGGCTTTCATGTGCAATTGGTTGGTTTGATTCGGTTGGCGATCTTGCGCTACGGCGGCGGCGGCGCAACCCAGCGCGAATATCACAGCCATTAAATGTCGAAATGGGTTTTGGGTGCTCATCTTCAAAATTCCTCCGTTGAGTTGTCTGGTTTATCTGCTCGGACAACACATGCGGAAAAAGAAGCTGAACTGGCTCACGGAAAGGAAAATTTTTTTTGCGCGGCTGAGGAATCGCTGGGTGTTCCGCTATAATCGCAGTGGCTTTTTAGTCACGTAATGACAAACAATCAGGCAAGGTTATTCGGTAAAACCATTGCCCAAACACCATCAATAAAAGGGAGAGTAAATGACAGCTCACACCAGCTTTTTTCAAAACGTGCTCGATTATGTGGATCGAGCTGCCTCTATTACCGACCATCCGAAAGGTCTTCTCGATCAGATCAAACACTGCAACAGCGTTTACCACTTTGAATTTCCCATTCGGCATTCCGACGGGAGCGTCGAAGTCATCAACGCCTGGCGTGTCGAACACAGTCACCATAAATTGCCCACCAAAGGCGGCATCCGGTACGCGCCCGAAGTCAATGAAGATGAAGTGAAGGCCTTGGCTGCGCTGATGACGTACAAATGTGCCATCGTGGATGTTCCGTTCGGCGGAGCCAAAGGCGCAATTCAGATTGATCCGAAAAAGTATTCGCTGGATCAACTCGAACGCATCACGCGCCGCTACACGCACGAACTGGCCAAAAAGAACTTCATTGGTCCCGGCGTGGACGTTCCGGCTCCGGATTACGGAACAGGCGAACGCGAAATGGCCTGGATTGCCGATACCTACTCCGCGATGAACCCGGGGCAAATTGATGCCATCGCTTGTGTGACCGGCAAACCGTTGTCTCAAGGTGGAATTCGCGGACGCCGCGAAGCGACTGGCCGCGGTTGTTTTTATGCTTTGCGCGAAGCCTGCGCCCACGCTGACGACATGAAAGCTCTGGGATTAACCTCAGGGATTGCTGGCAAGCGAGTTGTAGTTCAGGGATTAGGCAACGTCGGGTATCACGCAGCCAAATTCTGCCGCGAAGAAGGGGACGCCCTCATCATCGCCATCGCCGAATTTGAAGGCGCGATTATGAATCCGAAAGGGTTGAACGAAGAAGAAGTTTTCCAGCATCGCAAAGCCACCGGCTCAATTCTGAACTTTCCCGGCGCAACCAATATCCCGAACAGCGCAGACGCGTTGGAACTGGATTGCGACGCGCTGATTCCGGCGGCGTTGGAAAATCAGATTACCGAAGACAACGCTGCGCGCATCAAAGCCCGCATCATTGTCGAAGGCGCCAATGGACCGATGACTCCCGGAGCCGAACAGATTTTGCTCAAGAAAGGGACGCTGATCGTTCCGGACGTGTACGCCAACGCCGGAGGTGTGACCGTTTCCTATTTTGAATGGCTGAAAAACCTGTCGCACGTTCGCATCGGACGCATGGGCAAACGCTACGAACAGGCGACGGAACTGCGGTTGATGCACATGATGGAAGTCTTGACGGGGCGTTCATTCAGTGAAGAGCAGATGAGGCTTGCGGCCAAAGGCCCGGACGAACTGGATTTTGTAAATTCCGGGTTGGAAGACACGATGGTGGTTGCGTACCAGCGATTGCGCGAAAGCTGGAAGAGCAATCCCAAAGTGCATGATCTGCGCACGGCGGCATTTCTGGACGCCATTGAGAAAGTCGCGCGGACGTACGCCGAACTCGGCATCTTCCCGTAAACGCTGATGAAGTCAGTACCGCGACCGGTAGGGAGCGAATTGGAACACACCCGCTTGCTACCGCGCGCGGTACTGACCTATAGCACCTTGGCTTGCAACCGGCGCATGCCGCGAATCCAACGGTCGTAATCTCCGGCTTTGCGCTGGATGTATTCGGCGACTTCAGGGTGCGGCAGAATCAAAAACTTCTCTTCGGCCAAACCCGCTACGACAACATCGGCAACTTCTTCCGGCGAAACTGAACCTTCAACCAAAAAGTTTTCTCCCTTGCCATCTTCACCCAACAACATGCGCGTCCGCACGCCTTGCGGGCAGAGGCAGGAAACTTTGATGCCTTTGTCGCCGTGCGTAATCGAAAGCCATTCAGCGAACGCGACTGCGGCGTGTTTGGTGACGGAATACGGAGCCGACCCGACCTGTGTCAGCAATCCCGCCGCCGAAGCCGTTTGCAGCAAATACCCCTCGCCGCGCTCCAGCATCTGCGGCAACACAGCGCGCGCGGCGTAAATGTGCGCCATCACGTTGATGCCGAAAATTTCCGCCCAGGCTTCGTTGGAAACTTCCGCGCCGCCGGGCATTCCGCCGATTCCGGCATTCGAGCAAAACAAATCAATCTGGCCGAACTTCGCTGTGGCTTGGTCAACCAGGTTGATGATGTCGGCTTCAATGCTGACATCGGTTTTGACAGCCAATCCACCAATTTCCGCAGCGACGGCTTCGGCCTTTTCGATTTCCCGGTCGGCCACGACAACTGCGCGAGCGCCTTCCGCCGCAAAGCGTTGGCATAATGCGCGCCCGATGCCCATCGCGCCTCCGGTGACCACTGCGACTTTGTCTTTAAGGTTCATAAGAAAACTTCCTGAGTCTGTGTTTGGTTGATTCGCTGAGTCAGTACCGCGATCGGTAGGAAGCGCAGTTGCAGCATCACCCGCTTGCTACCGCGCGGTACTGACTCGATTCAAGGTCAGATTTGTACCGTCTGGCAGCCAGCACCAGCGGAACCAATGCCGCGTAGCTGATGGCTGCGCAAACCGGCAAGCCTAGTTTCAATCCGTATTGATCGCCGATGACGCCAGCCGTCAGCGGGCCTAACCCCGTGCCGATGATGTTAATCGCCAACATCAGAAACGCCACAGCGGTGGCGCGGATTTTCAGCGGCGCCAGGTCTTGCACGGTCGCGAAAATCGGCCCGTACCAACTGAGCGAGCTGAACGTCGCCAGCGTCCAGCACACGTAAAACAGTTTGAACGGCGCATCCGTCGGCAAGGAGTAAAACCCGATCAACGCAGGCAGGAACACGCACAGTTTGGCGACCAGAAACCACAATCGTCCGCCCGACCAGCGGCGATGAAACCAATCGCTGATGGCTCCGCTGCCGGAAGTGCCCAGCAACCCGGCAATGCCGACAATCAATCCGTTGACGATTGCTGTCGAACGGAAATCCATCCCGCGTTCGCGCGTCAGCCAGGTTAAGACGAAACTACCCGCCGCGGTCGAAAAGTTCAGACAGACTGCCGCTGCAACGGTCAGCCATAACGCAGGCGTGCGGCGAAGCGTATCAACCAGACTGCGATAAATT
>DAOMFR010000167.1:0-5293 GCA_035429885.1 Blastocatellia bacterium | reverse complement strand
GGTCAGCCATAACGCAGGCGTGCGGCGAAGCGTATCAACCAGACTGCGATAAATTTCGCTGGTGGATTGCACTTTTGCCGCTTCGTGGGTGAGTTGTTCCGCCGCGCCGCGCGCGGGAGTTTTGAGCAGCAACACCAGCGGCGTCAGCACAATGCCCAGAACGCCCAACGCATAAAAACAGGTTCGCCAGCCATACGCCGGAGCCATCCAGCCGACAATGATCAAACTCAGACCCGATCCCACCGGAACTCCGGCGTAATAAATGCCGGACGAAAACGCGCGTTGCCGTGGCGGAAAGGCATCGCCCAATGTCGAAAGCGCCGCCGGGGTCAGCGTCGCTTCGCCAACGCCAACCAGCACTCGCGCCGACGCCAGATGCAACAGGCTGGTTGCCGCGCCCGACGCCGCCGTCAACAAACTCCACAGCGCCAATCCTCCGGCAATCAACCGCTGACGGCTCCATCGGTCGGCAATCGCCGCCATCACCACTCCCATCAACGTGTAAAAGACCAGAAAGTAATACCCGTACAACAACGCCACCTGTTTCAAATCCAGGTTGAGTTCCTTGATCAGTTGCGGCGCCAAATTGACGATCAATTGGCGGTCAACGAAGTTGAGGATGTTGAGCAGCGTTAAGAAGACCAACAGAAGCCAGGCGGAGCGGGAGGTGGTTTGCTGGTTCATACTTGTGCAAAGGTACGGAAACAGGAGCGGCAGCGACGAGGTGGGTTGTCAGTATTCCCCCGGTCATTACCGCTCCCAGTTTTCAGATCAGTTCAGCGGCGTGATTCAGCCGTTCAGCGGCGCGGTTCTGGCCGACGACCAGAACGAGTTCAAACAGGCTTGGGCCGACGGATTGGCCGGTCAACGCCGTGCGCGTGGCATTGATCAACAAACCGGCTTTGACGCCTTTTTCTTCCGCCAGAGCCCGCAGCGCCGCTTCGACGGTGTCGTGCGTGAATTCAGCCAGTGCGGCAAACCGATTGGCCAATTCCGGCAACAGCGTTTTCAACGCCGGGTCTTTCTGAAGGTTTTTCTTGACTGCCGCTTCTTCAAATTCAAAGCTGAGGTCGTCCACGAAATACGGGCGGCCGTGTCCGGCAAAATCCAGCAAAGTGCGCGCGCGTTCGCGGAGCAAAGTGATTGTGTGTTCGTACCAGGCTTTGCGTTCGGTTTCGTAATCGTCGCGCCACAACCCGGCTTTTTGCAGTTCGGGTTTGACCAGCGGCAACAGCTTTTCCAACGGCCAGGTTTTGATGTACTCAAAGTTCATCCACAACGCTTTTTGATCCGTCCAGTTGCGCTCGTCGCCTTCGCTGAAGTTAAACACGGCGTTCGATTTGTGAATGCCTTCCAGCGAAAAGATATTGATCAACTCTTCGCGCGAGAAAATTTCCTGGTCTTTGGCGGCCAGGCCTTCCTGAGGCGCCCAACCGACCAGGGCCAGAAAATTGATGAACGCGTCCGGGATGAATCCCGCGTCGCGGTACGTCGTGACGCTGACGATTTCGCCGTGTTTCCGTTTGGATAGCTTGCTTTTGTCCGGAGCCAGAATCAGCGGCAAATGCGCAAATCGGGGCAGCGGTTTGCCCAGGGCTTGATACAACAACACCTGTTTGTGAGTGTTGTTGATGTGATCTTGTCCGCGCACGACATGCGTGATTCCCATTTCGATGTCGTCCACGACGACTGACAAGTTGTACAGCGGGTGGCCGTCCGACCGCAGCAAAACCAAATCTTCAATGTCGTTGTAATCGCGTTCCTGCAAGCCGAACACGATGTCGTCAAATTGCGTTTTACCTACTTCCGGCACTTTGAAGCGAATGACGAATGGCTCGCCGGTTTCGGCGCGCGCGTCGGATTCTGTTTTGGGCAGATCGCGGAATGGATTGAAAACCTTTTGCTTGGCGATGTCTTGTTTGATGGTGGCGTCGTCGCGCTCTTGTTTGGGAGCGAAGTCTCGATACGCCCAGCCGCTTTCCAGCAGTTGATACGCCGCCGCGCGATGCTGTTCAGCATAATTCGACTGAAAGAACGGGCCTTCGTCATAGTTCAGGCCGAGCCATTCCATACCTTCCAGAATGCCGCGGACCATCGCTTCACTGGAACGCTCCGTGTCAGTGTCTTCGATGCGGAGAATAAATTTGCCGCCGACTTTGCGGGCGAACAGCCAATTGAACAGCGCTGTGCGCGCTCCGCCGACGTGCAAATATCCCGTGGGCGAAGGCGCAAACCGAACTCGAATATCGGACATAATTGATTGTTACTTTCTTGTTAGTGGTCTGTTGTATTCAGGCGCGCCACTATACTGAATGCTTTTGCCGGTCAGCAAGCTGGCAGAATGTTATGTCGGCTGGACTTCGCGCAGCCTGCGTTCCAGGAAGCGGCGTTCGCTGTCGTTCGTGACCAGTGCCAGCGCGCGTTGGTAGCTTTCTGCCGCTTGGAGCAGGGAACCGGTGCGGCGCAGCAAATCGGCTCGCGCAGCGTGCAGCAAATGATAGTCGTCGAGTTCTGCTGAAAGAGAATCCATCAAGGCCAGCCCGGCTTCGGGGCCGTCGACCATAGCGACGGCGGCGGCGCGGTTCAAGGCGACGATGGCGGAAGGCTGCAAGCGTTCCAGCAAGTCATACACCGCGACAATTTGTGGCCAGTCGGTATCTTCAGCGCGCGCCGCCATGCAATGCAGCGCGGCGATGGCTGCCTGCAAGGTGAACACGCCGGGGTTATCGCTCAGCGCAGCTTCGACTAAAGGCATGGCTTCGGCGATCAGCTTTTGATTCCAGAGGCTGCGATCCTGATCTTCCAGTAAGACGACGTCTCCAGCTTCATCCAATCGGGCTTCGCGCCGTGAATCGTGCAACAGCATCAACGCCAGCAATCCGTTCACTTCCGCCGGAGGTTTCGGAGCCATCAGCGCTCGCACAAATCGGCCTAGCCGAATGGCCTCCGCGCAAAGATCGGCACGCACCATCACTTCGCCGCGTGTTGCCGCATACCCTTCGCTGAAAATCAGGTAGATAACGGTCAGCACTGCATCCAGTCGTTCCGGTAAGTCATTGGTGTCAGGGATTTTGAAGGGAATTCCCGCGTCGCGGATTTTCCGTTTGGCGCGCACCAGTCGTTGCGCCATGGTTGTCGTCGGAACCAAAAAGGCGCGGGCGATTTCTTCGGTTTCCAATCCGCCCAGCATGCGCAACGTCAAGGCGACTTGGGATTCCGGCGACAACGCCGGGTGGCAGCAGGTGAAAATCAGCCGCAATCGTTCGTCAGGAATTTCGCTGGTGTCGTACTCCGGCGTTTCGTAGGTTGGGATCAATCCGGACGCGGCAAATCCTTCCAGCTTTTCCGCCAGTCGGGTTCGGCGGCGGATGCGATCAATGGCTTTGTGCCGAGCGGTCTGGATAATCCAGGCGCGTGGAAATTCCGGGATGCCGTCGGTTTTCCACTGGATGACAGCAATCGTGAACGCTTCTTGCGCTGCTTCTTCGGCCACGTCGAAATCGCCAACCAGCTTGATTAAAGCGGCGACAATTTTTCCCCAATCGGAGCGATAAAGGGAATCAATCGCGCGGTTTACGTCCAGTTTTGCATGTGGGAGCATAGCCATAAGTAAAAATTTTGAGGCTTGATGTCGAATTCGGCAAACACCATTCGATTTACCAGCGAATGAACAGTTTGGAGGAGACGCGAATGAAATACATGCTGCTGATTTATATGACGGAAGACGCCCTGAGCCAACCGGAGCGCGAACAGTGTTACGTGAAATCTGCGCAGCTTGCGCAACAGCTTCATACCAATGGGCAATTTCTGGGAACCGCTCCGCTGCAACCCGTGGCGCTGACCAAAACGGTGCAGGTGCGTGACGGCAAATCCTTGGTGACCGACGGGCCCTTTGCGGAAACGCGCGAACAGCTCGGCGGGTTCTTTCTAATTGATGCCAAAGACCTGGACGAAGCGATTGAGGTTGCCGCGCAAATTCCCGGTGCACAGGTTGGCACCGTGGAAATTCGCCCGATCATTGAACTTCCTGGTCTGCCGCAGCGGCAAACCGCCTAGAAAGATTTTTTGACGCGATGTCGTTTTCGGCAAATGCCATTCGACTTAGCTGTGGAGAAAGACAAATGAAATATCTGTTGCTGGTTCATCACAACGAACAAGTCCTGACCGATCTGGGCGAAACCGAATTAGGCAAGATGCGCGATGAGTCAGTTGCGCTCTGCAATCAGATTCACGCGACAGGGCAATATCTGGACGCTGCGCCGCTCCACCCGACTTCGACGGCGACGTGTGTGCGGATTCGTGATGGCAAACGAATCGTGACGGATGGCCCTTATGCGGAAACACGTGAACACCTTGGCGGATACTTTTTCATCACCGCCAACGATCAAGAGGAAGCCGTTTGCATTGCGATGAAAATTCCGGGCGCGCGCATCGGCACGGTCGAAGTTCGTCCCGTGTTAGATGTTCCCGGTTTGCCAGAGGCGTAATGTGAGTTGGGAGTGATGACTCGCAAATGCAGTACAAGGACCGGTAGCGACTTGGTGCAGATGGCCTGCATGCGTTTCACAAAACCAGGTCGCTACCGCTCCCCGTACCGCATCGAGCAATTCCCGTAGAGAGAAACACAAACCGGTCCAAAACGAGTCGTCATCAACTGAGAACAACCAAGGAGAAGGCACTATGCGATTTATGGTGTTGGTCAAAGCGAGTCAGGAATCCGAAGCGGGCGTGATGCCCAGCGAAGAACTTCTGACCGAAATGGGGAAATTCAATGAAGCGCTGGTGAATGCAGGAGTGATGCTGGCCGGAGAAGGGCTTCATCCCAGCTCGAAAGGCACGCGCGTCAAATTTTCCGGTGACAAGCGAATTGTGACTGACGGCCCGTTTGCCGAAACCAAAGAACTGCTGGCTGGGTTCTGGCTCTGGCAAGTGGCGTCCAAAGAAGAAGCCATCGAATGGGTCAAGCGTTGCCCGATGCAGGACGGAGACGAAATCGAAATTCGCCAGGTGTTCGAAGCGGAAGATTTTGGGGCGGAATTTACGCCCGAACTTCAGGCACAGGAAGAGCGGCTTCGCGGGCAAATTTCCGCGAAGCAATAAATTGGGGGATACCAAGTCAGTACCGCGACCGGTAGGGAGCGCCTGTCGCAAGCTCGCTCTCTACCGGTAGCGGTACTGACCCAGCAGCGAGATTACAGCTTTGAATTTGCCGGACTTGGTTCGTGGAATTTCCGCGACTGGCTCGACGATCACTTCAACGTCGGCGCTCAACCGTTGCTGCACGCGAGCAATG
>DAOMFR010000166.1:10691-14068 GCA_035429885.1 Blastocatellia bacterium | reverse complement strand
AGGTAGGACTCGAACCTACAACCCTTCGGTTAACAGCCGAATGCTCTGCCATTGAGCTACTGAGGAGCAAGATGAAACTTGTCTAGATTTTCAATCTCGATGGACGTGAGGAGGATCGAACTCCTGACCTCCGCATTGCGAACGCGGCGCTCTCCCAGCTGAGCTACACGCCCAAAAACGAAGGCGCATCTTACTTACCGACTTTTGGTCTGTCAAGAAGCCCAATCGGTTAAAAAATAGAATTTGCGACTTCCACCGCCTTACAGGGCGTTTCGCCCTGTAAGGCGTCTCAACTCAGACTCGTTTGAAGACAACCTGTACGTGTTGGAGTTTGCCACGTTGCAGCATTAGTTCCGGCTGGGCATCGGTATCAATTTCTTGCGCCGAGTTGTTGGCCCGTTCCTGGTTAATTTTGATGCCTCCGCCTTCGATCAAACGACGCGCTTCGGCTTTGGACGCGGCAAGCCCGGCATTGACCAGCAAATCCGCCAATTTCACTTTTGAAGTCGTCACTTCGGCGGTAAAAGTCGCGATGTCCGTCGGGGCCTGATGTTCACGGAAGCGGCGAATAAATTCAGCTTCGGCGTGATCGGCTTCGGCTTGAGAATGAAAATCGGCGACGATTTTCTTGGCCAGTTCCGATTTGGCATCGCGCGGATGTTTGCGTCCTGCTTCTACATCAGTCTTCAAACTGGCGACTTCGGCAGACGTCAAATCCGTCAGCAATTCGTAATACCGCCACATCAAGTCATCGGAAACGGACATGGCTTTGCCGTACATATCGTCCGGAGATTCCGCGATGCCGATGTAATTGTTTTTGCTTTTCGACATCTTTTCGACGCCGTCCAGGCCTTCCAGCAGCGGCGTGGTCATAATCACCTGAGCTTCGACGCCATAGGCTCGCTGGATTTCGCGGGCCATCAACAGGTTGAATTTCTGATCGGTGCCGCCCAATTCGATGTCGGATTTGAGCGCGACAGAATCGTAGCCTTGCGCCAATGGGTATAGCAGTTCGTGCAAACTGATCGGGACTCCGGCGGCCAAGCGTTTAGAAAAGTCGTCGCGTTCCAGAATCTGCGCCAGCGTGACTTTCGCTGTCAGCCGGACGAAGTCTTCCGGCTTAAAGGCGTTCAGCCAGTTCGCATTGAATTCGATAATTGTCTTTTCCGGATCAAGCAGCTTAAAGATTTGCGTCTTGTAGGTTTCAGCGTTCGCCAGAATCTGTTCGCGGGTCAACGGTGGACGCGTGGTATTTCGTCCCGTCGGATCACCGATCATTCCCGTGAAATCGCCAATCAAAAAGATGACTTCGTGGCCCAGTTGCTGAAAGGCTTTCATCTTTCGGATGACAACGGTGTGGCCCAGATGAATGTCCGGCGCAGTTGGATCAGCTCCGAGCTTGACGCGCAACGGCTTGCCCGTCGCAGCGGATTTTTCGAGCTTCTTTTTCAGCTCTTCGACTGGAATGACATCCACACAGCCTTTGGTCAGAAATGCAATTTGTTCGTCTATTGTCATGGTTGAGTAGACAGTAACCAGTAGCCAGTAGACAGTTGGAAGTTTTCGCAAAAGAAGATTGCTGGTAACTTAATTACTGTCTACTGTCTACTTCCTACTTATGTAAATTTCTGGTCGCCAACGAGCGAAACTCATTGAACAAGTTTTCATCGGCAAACGCTCTTTTGGGCAACAAGTTGAACGAATCGTTGCCGTAAACCAACATCAATCCTGTTGGGCTTTCCATCAAGCGCTGGTAATACTTCCAATCCAGATTCGATTCGATCTCTCCCATTCGGAAGTAAACACCGTTTTCGTTGAACGAAACTTCGTGTTCCGTTTCAAACAGCGGTTCACGAACCCATTTTCGGTTCGACGCCAACCGACGCAGCCGTGGGCCAGCAAAAATCACGATCAGCCCCAACAACGCCAAACCGGCGGCAAAAACGCCTATCCCATCCCCGAACATCAGGGTGACGCCAGCCATCAACAGCAAACCACCAATGACCCACTCGGGAGCCACGGCTTGATGAGTGCGGCGGAAAAATTCCTGCGCCGCAAAGTATTCTTCCCAAGTTAGATAGAATTTTATGCTTTCAGTCATGTTCAGGTCTCAAATAAGAAGTCGCGTATTCTGCCATCCGCTTCCCTGTTTGCCAACACATGGAAACTCGCGCGCTTTCGCGTGAGTTCAATCTTCAATCGCCCATTGGTTAGAACAAAATGCGTTGAGAACGTCTGACTTGTGCATTCCCAAGCGAATCCTTCCTGAATTTGCTGTTTTTGACCGTGCGTAAAGCTGTCTGGTAATATCCGGCCCTCGTTTTTGTGCCTTCACGTTGACCCCGCACAAAACCCATCAAAGTTCATCGAAAGGCTTCGGTAGTAACAATGGCAGCTTCCAGCATGGAAAAGATTGTGAGCCTGTGCAAAAGGCGCGGGTTCATTTTTGCAAACTCGGAAATTTACGGTGGAATCGGCTCGACCTGGGATTACGGACCGCTGGGCGTGGAGTTGAAAAACAACGTCATGCGCGCCTGGTGGCGTTCGGTCGTGTATGACCGCGACGACATGGAAGGGTTGGACGCAGCCATTCTGATGAATCGTCTGGTCTGGCGTTATTCCGGTCACGAAGCCACCTTCAGCGATCCGCTGGTGGATTGCCGCGAATGCGGCAAACGCAGCCGCGCCGATCATTTGCAGGACGGGAAATGTCCAAGCTGCGGTTCGCCGAATTTGACCGATCCGCGCAACTTCAACCTGATGTTCAAAACGACCGTCGGCCCGGTTGAAAGCGACGAAAACATCGCCTACCTGCGCCCCGAAACTGCCCAGGGCATTTTCGTCAACTTCAATAACGTGCAGCAGGCGATGCGCCGCAAGCTGCCTTTTGGCATCGCGCAAATCGGCAAAGCCTTCCGCAACGAAATCACTCCGGGCAATTTCACGTTCCGCACCCGCGAGTTCGAGCAGATGGAAATTGAATTCTTCTGCAAGCCTCCGCAGTATTTGCAGCCCGGCGAAAAGAACGACTTGGAGCTTCACGCCGAATGGGTCGAGCAGCGATTCGGCTGGTACATCAAACTCGGACTTGATCCGGCCAAGCTGATCAAGCGCGAACAGACCAAAGAAGAATTGGCGCATTACGCCAAAGCGACCGTGGACATCGAATACAAATTCCCAGGCTCGCTGGGGTACAGCGAACTGGAAGGCGTGGCCAACCGGCAGGATTACGACCTTTCCGCTCATAGCCGAGACATTCCCGAAGAAGATTTGCAACGCCTGAAACTCACCGCCAACGCTGACAGCACCGGCAAGCTCGATTATTTCGACGATCAATTCGTTGACCCGGCGACGGGTAAAAAAGGCGCTCGATACAT
>DAOMFR010000166.1:3837-10591 GCA_035429885.1 Blastocatellia bacterium | reverse complement strand
GTCTTCCCCCTGAAGAAAAACGAACCGCGCATTGTCGAAGTCGCCAAACAGATCAAACGCGACCTGCAACCGGTGATGCGCGCCGTGTATGACGACACAGCGGCCATCGGCAAGCTGTATCGTCGCCAGGATGAAATCGGCACGCCGTTTTGCATTACGGTGGATTACGACACCTTGGGCGAAGGCAAAGATCCGGCAGCGGCAAATACCGTCACCGTCCGCGAGCGTGATTCGATGCAGCAAGTGCGCGTGGCAATCACTGAGTTGGAAACTTACTTGTTAAGCAAACTGAAGTAACAATTTTGGGTGTTGGGTGTTGGACGTTGGACGAGTGGTTCAATCCAAAATCCAAAACCCAAAATCCAAAATCGCAATGAATCTCCTTCAAGCAATTATTCTGGGAATCATTCAAGGGCTGACGGAGTTCATCCCCATCAGCAGCAGCGGCCATTTGATCATTGCCGAAAAGATGATGGGCCTGGACAAAGTCATGTCTCCTGAACAGATCACGGCATTCATCGCCGTGATTCAGTTGGGAACCTTGGCCGCAGTTATCGTTTATTTCCTGAACGACATTTTGACTATTTCGCTCGGCTGGATTCAGGGGAACTTGCTCTGGTTACAGGGGCATCGCGGCAATCGCGGGTACACGGCTCGCAAAGCCGCTCGGCTGGGTTGGCTGATCATTATCGGCTCATTGCCGATTGGCGTGATTGGCTTGCTGGCCAAAAAAGTCATCGAAGGCCATTTGACCAAAAGCCTGTTTGTCATTGGAACAAGCATGGTCATCTGGGCTGTGATTTTGTGGATAGCGGAACAGGTCGGCAACAAACGCCGCGAAATGGAACACGCGGGATTGCGCGAAGCTTTGGTTGTCGGGTTTGCTCAGGTGTTCGCCTTGATTCCCGGTTCGTCGCGTTCAGGCACGACCATCGCGGGTGCGTTGTTCGCCGGAATGAGCCGTGAAGGCGCGGCGCGATTTTCTTTCTTACTTTCAATTCCGACCATCGCCGCCAGCGGAGTGCTGGAATTACGCGAAGCGTTTCACATTCTGGGCGATGGCACCAACCTTTTGAATCTGGTCATATCCACGCTGGTTTCCGCCGTGGTCGGTTACGCCAGCATCGCCTTCCTGATCAATTATTTGCGGCGAAATTCCACATTGCTCTTCATCGTTTACCGGTTGGTTGTCGGAATGATTATTTTGGGCTTGGCCTTTAGAGGCTGGTAACCCGGTCGCGCAGCCGACTGGGCGCTACTTTTCCCGAAATGAATACAACTTAGCCGGGCGATGAGCGCCGTCACTGCGAGTTTCATTCAATTCACGGATTTGGCCTTGCGCCAAGATCTTTTTGCGAAAGTTCCGCTTGTCTACCGGTTTCTGCAAAATGATTTCGTACACGCGTTGAAGTTCGGACAGCGTGAATTTTTTCGGCAGCAGCTCATACCCAACCGTCGTCCATTCAATCTTGTTGCGCAACCGCCACACTGCATAATCCAGAATCTTTTTGTGATCAAACGCCAGCTTCGGCGAATTGAACACGGAATGCCATTCAGCTTCTGTCGCGTCTGAAGCTGCGCGAATCCGCTGGCGTCCGGCATCTACCAGCGCGAAATAAGAAACACTGATCACACGCCCACGCGGGTCGCGTTTCGGATCGCCAAAGGTGTAAAGCTGTTCCAAATACACGCTGGTGACTCCGGCTTCTTCCTTCAATTCGCGAGCGGCGGCTTTTTCCAGCGATTCGCCAATTTCGACAAACCCGCCCGGCAATGCCCAACAAGCTTTGAATGGTTCGCCGCCGCGCCGAATCAGCAGCACTTTCAAATCATTATCGGCGATGGTGAAGATCACCAAATCAACGGTGACCGATGGTCTAGGGTATTCGTAGGTGTAACTCATTCGGGACGGATGTCTCCCCCTTTGAAATCTCAGAATCAGTACCGCGCGCGGCAGCAAGCGGACTAGCTTGAACACGCGCTCCCCACCGGCGCGGTACTGACTCAGTGGCCAACGTTCTTCAACACTTCATCGGTGGTCGTGAATTCAATGCCTGCGGCGCGCATTTCGGCAAAAGTTTGTTTGGTCGTTTCCGGCGCAACACCGCGAATCGCGTCTTCGACCACCAACACGCGAGCGCCCGCTTCAACCAACCCCAGCACGCATGCCCGGACGCAGTAATCCGTCGCCACGCCAAACACGATGCAATTTTCCCCGCGCAACGCTCCGCGCTGACGCAACCCATCCAGCCATTTGCTGGAAAACATGTCGAAGACTTTCTTTTTGACGACGTAATGCTTCCCTGCTTCAAGCTGGGTTTGAGCATCCGCGACAGCTTCGACAGCGATTTCCTGTCGCGGCAATTGCGGCAGATCGGCCAGAACTCGTTCCGCTCCGGGCGTGCCTTCCAAACAATGCGGCGGAAACATTTCAAATTCCGCGTCGCCCAGTTGGTGAGCGCAGCGCGAAGAAATCGTCGTGATGCCAAACTGGCCCGCCGCGCGTAGCAACCGTTCCAAATTCGGTTTGACGGTTTCGGCCTGCGGAACGTACAGCGCGCCGCCCGGCTCCATAAAATCGTATTGCGTATCCACGTCGAAAAAAATCATTGCTTCCTCCTTACTGCTTGTTGTTGGTTCGCTCAAAGATTCGATAATCGCCTTGGGTGAACAAAACAAAAACGACCAATTCAATCGAGCTTCGCGGATTCGCTGCCGCATATTCGCGTGCAGCTCCAATCATCACTTCAGCGCATTCGTCCACGGGAAAACCGGCTACGCCCGTAGCCAGAGCCGGAAATGCGATAGATTTCAGCTTTCGCTCTTCGGCGCGGAGCAAGCTGTTCAGCGTCGCGTTGCGAATGATTTCAGCGCTGGATGCAGTTCCAGGCTTCTTGGGAACTAGCGCATCTTCCTTGGTATAGCCCATGGCTGCCGCGTGAATGACAAACTTATTAGGTAACGTCCCTGCCGATGTCACAGCGGCTTCGCCCAACCGGATCGGAGCTTGCTTTCGACCTTCCTGGTCAATGATGTCGCCACCTTTGCGATGAATGGCCCCAGCCACTCCTGATCCAAGTGCCAGCCAGGTATTGGCGGCATTGACGATAGCATCCATGTCCGGCTGTTCAGTAATGTCACCTTGCCGAATTTCAATTCGCATAAAAACCTCCGCTATTTGCCTTCGAGCTGGCTCATCAACTTCGTGCGCCGCCGATAAAGTTCGTCACTGAACCTCACCGGAAAAGTTTCAGCGTCGCGAATTTGTTTGTATCGTTGCGGCAATCGCGCCAGTTGCTGTTTGGAATATTGCTGGATCTGTTCCATGGTCGGTTGTGGTTCCACTAACTCTCCGTCCTTCATCACACAGTGCAACAAAGGCTGGCCCGATTGACCGGTTTCTTCCGCCATCGCAATCACGTCTCGGCTGAAATTTCCTGCGGCGTCCGTTTCACGCCAGACTTGTTTGCGATGTGGATACGTCGCCTTTTCGCGACTGAGTTTCATCTTGGGTTCGACGCGATCCGGGAATTCAACTTCGACCAACTTGTACACTCCGCCCAACGCAGGAGCATCACGAGAAGTCGAAAGCTCCGTCCCGACGCCGAACAAATCCACAGGCGCTTCGGCTGCCAGCAAGTCAGCAATCTTGAATTCATCCAGGTCGTTGCTGGCCAAAATGCGCGTTTCTTTCATTCCGGCTTCGTCCAGAATCGCTCGCACCTGTTTGGCCAGCGCGCCGATGTCGCCGCTGTCCAATCGTACGCCACGCAAATTCACGCCAAATTCCGTCGCCAGTCGCGCTGCTTGCAAAGTGTCGTATGTGTCCAGCAACAGCGTCGTGTTTTCGGGAAAGACTTTGTGATAGGCGCGAAACGCATCCATCTCTTTTTCAAACGCCAGCGTCCACGAATGCGCTGCTGTGCCGTACACAGGGATGCCGAACAAGTAGCCCGCTTCGACATTGGACGTGCCTATGCAACCGCCGATAAATGCTGCGCGCGCCGCATAAATTCCCGCGCCCATTCCGTGCGCACGACGCGTGCCAAATTCAATCACGCCCCGCCCGTCCGCTGCTTCGACTACGCGAGCGGCTTTCGACGCAATCATCGTTTGAAAGTTGATGGTGGAAAGCAGGAAGGTTTCGACAATTTGCGCTTCAATCAAAGGTCCCGTCACGCGCAGCAATGGCTCGCCAGGAAATGCGATGGTTCCTTCTGGCAAAGCCCACACTTCCCCGCTGAATCGAAACTTCGCCAGATATTCGAAAAAGCTCGGCGCAACGTGTGCGAACACCGGCAAACGGCGCAAGTAAGCGATCTCATCCGGGTTGAAGCTGAGCGTTCGCAAATAGCTCAGCGCCTGTTCCAAACCTGCTACAACCAGATACGAACGATTCAGCGGCAACCGGCGGATAAACATCTCAAAGCTGGCGCGTTCATTTCGCCCGTTGGCAAAATAGCCTGCCGCCATGGTCAGTTGATACAGATCCGTTGCCAGCCCCGAAAGGCGCGGCGCTGTGTGCGTTGTTTTCACTTGCCCAAGATTGTCAGTACTCATTCACCGCCTCACTTAGTGTATAAAGTACACGAAGCTTAAGCGTCTGACCGAGCAACTGTCAACCAGAATATTTATTGGGATTCGAATGCCGGAATCAGTAGGCCCAAAACCCGCGGGCAAAGGCTCCGATAAAAAGCGCCAGAAACAACAGGGACCAGACGGTAATGACCGTTTCCCAAACGCGGCTTTTCGCTGCCAACTGCGCGAACAGCAAATGCAGTGGAAACATCACCAGCGTATAACGCGGCACACTGGCAATGAACGTCACGCTGGTGACGATCAGCCAATTCAAAGTAATCCACACGCTGTACATCGGCCGCAGCTTCACCCAGGAAATGACCGCTCCCACAAATCCCAAAGTGATGAAGATCAATTCCTGCCTGCCACTCATTTCCGCCGCCGCGGGGTTGTGACCGAGTGCGCCAATGGTCTGGCGTATGCCAACCCAGGGCCAGGACATGGAGATGTAAAAACTTTCGCGTCGAATCTGCATGAAGGCGAATGGGTCACCTGCTTCGCGCGCATTGATCCACAGGTAAACGCCAAACCCGCTGGCGACAGCAGCAATCCACAGCCATTGCCAGTTCCAGCGACGCGTAACTCTGTATTGGCTGAATGCTTCAATTGCCAAAGTAGGCATGAGCAAAATGCCCGGGCCGCGCGCCATGCAGGCCAGCGCTCCCAGACAACCAGCCAGCGACCAATCCTGTTTTCTGGCTGTCAGCAAACTCCCCAACGCCAAGGCTAGAAACAAACTTTCGGTGTAACCGATATGCAAAAAGTAACTGGTGGGAAAAATGAAAAGAAACCACACCGTTCGTTCGGCCAGCGTTTCCGAATAATCAATCGCAATCAATCGAAACAACAACAGTCCAACGACGATGGACGCGACGGTCGAAATCAAAAATGCGCTGACCAAATAATCTCTGGTCACGTAGGTGAGAAGGTTGATAAACCAGGGATACAGCGGATAAAACACCATCATCGGACGCATTTCGCCTGTCGAATGATACCCAAATTCCGCCAGCTTCAGATAATTCACGGCATCCCAGCGGTTCCAAACTTCCAACCAGCCGCGCCAACCGCTGATCGGTTGATCTGCCCAAACGTGAAAGCTTTGCACGGCAAAAACCATGCACACGGCTTTGATCGCCAGCATCATTCCGATCAATCGCGCATCGCGTCGCATTTGTGGTTTGAGCCATAACCAGAATTGTTCGCGGCTGGGAGCAACAATGCTTTCAGTCTGAAGCTCAGGCAAAGATTCGGTGGCTGCAGACAAAGGCGGTTCGCCTTTTGCTGCCGAAGATTCACTTTGCACAGAATCAGCAGACGAAATGTTCATGTTTGCTCCCGGCTATCGCTGGAAAATCACGCGTCCGTCAAAAATGGTCATGACGATTTTCGCCTTTTCAATCTCGATAGGATTGATTTTGAAGATGTCGGCGGAAAGCACGGTAAAGTCGGCAAGCTTGCCGACTTCAATCGAGCCTTTGATTTTTTCGTCAAAGCTGGCGAAGGCCGAACCGAGCGTGAAGGCTTTGACGGCTTCGGCGACGGAGATTTTCTGTTCAGGAACCCAACCACTGGCACGTTTACCGTCAAGCGTTCGCCGAGTCACTGCCGCATAAATTCCCATTAGCGGTTCCATCGGAGCGACGAACCAATCCGAACCGAACGCCAAGACCGCTCCAGCGTCCAGCAACGAACGAAACGCATAAGTGCCTTTGGCGCGCTCGGCTCCGATGCGGTTTTCCGCCCAGCGACCATCGTCAATCGCGTGGTACGGCTGCATCGAAGCAATCACGTGCTGGCTGGCGAAATGCCTAATCTCCTCCATTCGCAGATGCTGAGCGTGTTCAATGCGAAAGCGGCGGTCACGCTGGCCGTTTTGCTTTTCGGCTTCGGCAAAAAAATCCAGGATGGTTTTGTTGGCTTTGTCGCCGATGGCGTGAATGGCGATCTGCAACCCGGCTTTATCAGCCCCGATAATGCGGTCGCGCATTTTGCTTTCAGGAAACATCTCGTCGCTGGGCAAACCCGAAGTGTTCGGCGCGTCCAGATAAGGCTGAAAAAACAGCGCCGTAGTCGAACCCAGTGAACCGTCGGCAAAGCCTTTCAACCCGCCGATCTTCAGTTTGTCGTTGCCGAAGTTCGCGCGAATGCCCGCCGCGGCCAATCGTTCCCACGCAGC
>DAOMFR010000166.1:0-3737 GCA_035429885.1 Blastocatellia bacterium | reverse complement strand
CGCGCGTGATTCCGGCCAGCTTCAACGCCTGAGAATTGGCCAACGCCATATGTCCATCCAACCGGTTGATGAACACAGGATTGTTCTGCGTCACCGCGTCAATCAATTGCCGCGTAGGCAAACTGGCAGGCTTCCAATTTTCGTGATCCCAGTTGCCGTTCAACACCCAGCGACCTTTTGGCAGCTTGGCAGCAAATTCGCCGATGCGTTTGCGGAACTCTTCCTGCGAACCGGCATCGCGCAATTGCACGCTGGCCAAGCCCGCTCCGCCATCCAGAAAATGCACGTGAGCATCATTGAATCCTGGCACAACTCGTTTGCCTTGAAGATCAATGACTTTGGTTTGTGTTCCGATCCAGCGGCGAATGTCCTTGGTTGAACCAACGTCGGCAATACGATTGCCGACGACGGCAACGGCTTCGACTTCCCGCTGACGATCATTGACCGTCCAGATTTTTCCGTTGAGCAAAACCAGATCGGCAGATGGTGCAGAACCGGGAGCGGTAGCGACCGGGTTTGGATTGATAAATGTGGTGATCGGGTAAGCGATGCAGAGGATTAGGAGTGCGAGAAGAGTTTTCATAGTTTCTGTAGATCAGTGGTCAGCCGGGTCGCTACCGCTTCCCGTTCCATACCGCTCTTTCTTTTTGAAATTGACGACAGTTGAAAACGTAGGGTCTTCGATCTGAATGGTCGAATGCGCCAAATGAAATCGTTCGGCCAACAACGCGCGGACTTCGCGCAACACCCGGCAGCTTTCGTCAGCGCTGGTGACTACAACGTGAGCCGTCAGCACGTGACGGTCGGAAGTGATCGTCCAAATGTGCAAGTCGTGAACTTCGCGAACGCCGTTGATGGCTTTGATGGCTTGTTCAACGGATGCGGGTTGGATATGCGACGGCACGCCTTCCAACAAGACGTTGACCGATTCAGCTACAATGCGCAGCGAATTCCAGACAATCAACAAGCTGATGATTAAGCCAAATAGCGGATCAGCCCAACGCCAACCTTTCCAGACGATCAGCACACCCGCCGCAATCGCCGCAACAGAACCAAGCAAATCTCCCATCACGTGCAGATAAGCTCCGCGCATGTTCAGGTTGTCGTGATGCGAACGCGAAAGCAGCCAAGCCGAAACAATGTTCACCGCCAAACCGCCCATCGCAATCCAGACTAACATCCAACCTTGCACTTCTTCCGGCTGACGAAGCCGTTGATACGCTTCAACACAAATCAGCACTGACAGAGCGATCAACGCTACGCCATTGACCAGCGCCGCCAGAATTTCCAGCCGGTAAAATCCGTAAGTCTTATTCGCCGTCGCCGGACGCGCGGCGAATCGAACTGCAAACAACGCCAGCGCCAAAGCGGCAACGTCAGTGAACATGTGCCCGGCATCGGACAACAGCGCCAGACTGTTGGACCAATACCCGCCAATCGCTTCAGCCAGCATGTATCCGAAGGTCAACGTCAGTACGGTCAGCAAAGTTTTTTGCGATGCTCCGCGAGCGTGATCGTGGTGGTGATGATGATGTTCGTGCGAATGATGCGCGTGATTCTGAGGATGAAGTTGTAACGCCGGAGTGCTCATTGCTGGTGATCTTAGCGCCGGATTCTCTGACCGGCAATTATCGTCATGGCAAAACTTCGTAATAATGTTGCCCGGCACAAGCGCGGCAAAGCACGCGGCCATCTCGCTCAACTTCGCGATGATCGTTGATGCCTTCGCCACATTCGTCGCATTCCACGCGAGCCAAAGGATGGCCGGGCTTATCGGCGTCCGGCAAAGTAATTTTGACTCGCTGCCAAGTGAACAGATTTTCGTCCGGCAGAGTTTTGTAGGCTTCCAGTTGCTGTTCTTTTTTTGTCGGCAGATGGCTGAAAAGCTGTTTAGCCAATTCGCGGGAAGCTTCGACCGCTACGATGCGGACGGCTTCGTTGGTTTCGGTGTTCAAAAACGTCGCCGCGAGTTTGCCGAAGTCGCGGAACTTCAGAGTTCGCCTGCCCAACCTGCAACCGGTGACGGTGTTGATGGCGTCTGCGGCACAGCGATCAATTTCGACAAAGACGATCAACCGCTTACCGATCTTTGGCTCTTCGATACCAATCAATCGGCAGCCCAGCATTGCCATCCGCACACCCAACACCTGACCAGGACACATGTGACCGTGATTACGCTCAGCTTCGGTCAGGTATTCGGCTAACTCTTTCATCGCGTCACCTCAATACAACAAATAAGGCCGACGGCGTTCGGCAAAGTCTTTTTCTCCGGCTTGCCACGAAGCGGCAATATCTTCCAACGAAGCGCCGCCTTCGATCTGCTCCCGCAGCTTCGTCGTTCCGGCAATCACGTCAAACGGCAATCGGTCGTAAACATACTCATAAGGCGGCGTCTGCCATTTGAAACCTTCCGGCCACAGATCGTGCATCGCTTTGATTAAAGCGACGCCAGCGATGACGGGTTTGAACACATCGCGATCGGTGACGTGAAGCTGCACGCCGTGGCAAAGTTGCGCCACGTATTTTTGAAAGGTCGGCTTGAAACTGTGCGGGCGGAAATGAACACCGGACAAGTGATGATTATTCAGATGCTCAGCCAGTTCATACGAATCGGCGTATGGTGCGCCGGTAATTTCAAACGGGCGAGTCGTGCCGCGGCCTTCGCTAAATTTCGTGCCTTCAACAAAGACCATTCCAGGATACACCACAGCCGTTTCCAGCACCGGGATGTTTGGCGAAGGAAGCACCCAGCGCGCGTCCGTGTCGTCAAACCAAAACTCGCGCTTGTACCCCTGCATCGGAATAACTTCCAGATCGCAGCCAATGCCAAACTCTTCGTTGAACATCCGCGCCAATTCGCCGACGGTCATGCCGTGGCGCATCGGAATCGGAAACATCCCGACAAAGGATTCGTGGCCGACTTCCAAGATGTTGCCTTCGATTCCAACGCCGCCGATTGGATTTGGCCGGTCGCACACGATAAACCGCTTGCCGAGTTCTTTGGCCGATTGCATTGCCAGCGCCATCGTGTAAATGAACGTGTAAACACGAGTTCCAACGTCCTGAACGTCGAACACCAGAGCGTCAACATCGCTGAGCATCTGCGCCGTAGGCTTACGGACTTCGCCATAAAGTGAGTATGCCATCACTCCGGTGCGCGCGTCGCGGAAGCCTTCCCATTCGATCATGTTGTCCTGGGTTTCTCCCCGAATGCCATGTTGCGGACCGAATAGCGCCGTCAGGGTCACGCCCGAGTGTTGGCTTAGCAGGTCAGCCGAGTGACGAAAATCGTGGTCAATCGAAGCCGGATGGCAAATCAACCCGGTGCGAACGCCGCTCAAAGATTGCGAGCGTTCGCCAGTTAAAACTTCAATTCCAAGTGCAATTTTGTTCATCAGAGTATTCAGTGTTCACAAGCAAGTCATTGAGCACGCCAGATCAGAAATGCGAACCCGCCAATGACAACCAACAACGCAATAATCAGCAACGCGGCTCCCAGGCCCAGCGCCAAATAATTTTTCTCCACGAAGCTGCGTTGATCCAATTGGCTTTGGCCTTCTTCCTGCTGAATCTCTCGCCAACGTTCGCTCATTTTTTCGATGGAAGCTGGGTATTGGGTTTCAGCACCGAGCGGCGGAGTCTTCGGTGCATCTTCTGCCAGTTTCTGGGATTGTTTCTCGAACTCGTTCACGGTGGCGAGTATCAAAGATGCTCGGTTGGCTGTCAATCTTTCGATT
>DAOMFR010000165.1:12549-14172 GCA_035429885.1 Blastocatellia bacterium | reverse complement strand
GCCTGCCTTGCAACATCGCGTTCTGACTGCATAATCTGCATTTCACTGACAACAGCCCAACTCGAAGGAAAGTGACAATCCAACCTTTGCCGATGAAAAAACTGAAAATTTGTTATCACGGAAATTGTTTTGACGGAGCATCGTCAGCCGCCGTCTTTTCGCGATTTTACGAGGAAAAGATCAATCCGGGATGGGGACGCGGGTATCAACCGATGATGCATCGCGCTGGAGCTTTGTTTGATGAATCGGTGTTCGACGGCGACGAAAACGCCATCGTGGATTTCAAATACTGCCCGTCGGAAAACCTGACCTGGTGGTTCGATCACCACAAAAGCGCATTTCTGTCCGCCGATGACGAAGCTCATTTCAAATCGGACAAGCGCGGCACGAAGTTCGTGGACGCCAGCTACAAATCCTGCACGAAGTTCATTGCCGACGTCGCCGAACGGAAATTCGGTTTTGACCAGAAACCGGTTGAGGAGTTGATTTATTGGGCGAACAAAATTGACGGCGCGCTGTATGAGTCGCCCGCCGAGCCTGTAGAAATGACTGCCGATGCGTTCAAGCTCGGTTTGGTGATCGAAAACACACGTGACCAGCAAATCATCGAACGCATCATCACCGATTTGCAACGCCATACGATGAGCGAAGTCGCCCGGCTGGCGTATGTCGCGGAACGCATTGCGCCGCTGCATGAACGGCATTTGCGCTCGATGGAAATCATCAAACAGGCTGCGCAGGTGACCGGGCCGGTGATTTTCTTCGATGTGGTCGGGCACGACATGGAAGGCTACAGCAAATTCATTCCGTATTACCTTCACCCTGAAGTGACGTACAGCGTCAGCGTCAGCCAGTCGTCGTTCCGGTCGAAGATTTCAGTCGGCTCGAATCCGTGGTCGCCGCGTCCGCGCACGCATGATTTGGCGGCGATTTGCGAACGTTACGGCGGCGGAGGTCACGCGGTCGTCGCGGCCATTTCGCTGGCGCCGGAAGAACTCGACACCGCGCGCAAGATCGCGGCGGAAATTGTGGAAGAATTGCAGATGTGATTTTCCGATCAAGACCTAAAGAGAAATTCCAACCACAAAAAGCACAAAAGTCACCAAACAATCCAAATGCTTTTTGCGTTTTTTGTGCCTTTTGTGGTGAAACTTCTCTTCGTTTCAATAAATGCCTCTTCGGAGTAAATGGAGTTTCAATTGGCCAAGAAGAAGTCGAAAAAAATAGTGGAAGTTTCTCCAGAACAGCATTTGGTTATTCGTCCAACACCCCGCGCGGAGATGAATCTGGTTCCGCTGGATACCTTCGCGTATGAGTATCCGGGCAAGTTGATCGAAATTGATTTCACCATTCCGGAATTCACGGCGATCTGCCCGTTCAGCGATTTTCCGGATTTTGCGACGCTGCAATTGCGGTACGTGCCGAACCAGCGTTGCATCGAATTGAAATCGCTGAAGCTGTACATCAATTCCTTCCGTGACGTGAAAATCTTCCACGAACATGTGGTGAATGTGATTCGCGATGATTTCGTTGCGGCCTGCGATCCGCTGGAATTTCATCTGGAAGGCGATTTCAATGTGCGCGGCAACATCAAAACCTTCGTCCGCACCAGCTACGTCAAAC
>DAOMFR010000165.1:0-12449 GCA_035429885.1 Blastocatellia bacterium | reverse complement strand
AAAAACACCAAACGGCTGGACCCCAATGCGCAGATTTCCCAGCCGGGCAATTTCCCTCCGCCGCAAATCGTGCTGGCCGATATGGCCAACGATCTGAAGAAATCCATTAAGAAAGAAGTCGGCAAAGGATTGAGCAAAGTCCACGCCGCCAATACTCGCAAATACAGCCTGCAGCAAGCGGCGCTTTCGATCTTCAGCGGCGGAGCGTGGATGTTTGTCTGGCACAGATTGCTGGATCAAGCTCTGGCTTCCGGATTGTTAGCCAGCCTGGAACAGTTGATTCAGCAACGAGGCGATGCGCCCGTCACAGGCTTGGCTCCGGTGTTCCACCTCTTTTGGCTGATCGGGTTGGTGCCTGTTGCCAAAGGCTTGGCCCATTTGCTCAACGGCATTTTCTTTGCTCCGAAACTCGAAGAATTGGAATCAGAAGAACCGGTTGTTCAACAACAACCGGGCTATTTCTATTCAACGTCGTACACTCCGCCGGTTTCCGCCGTGCCGCCAGCCAATAACATTGTCACCAATACGACGAATGAGTTGAGTGAAAAAGTCGGGAACGTGGCGCAATCCAGCGTGACGGAAGACCCGACCATGCGATTTGGAGCGAAAGAATCCCTCTGATTTGTTTGCAAGTCATCATGTCCGTTTGAATCTTGCGTGGATTGATTTAGACTAGTGCTCGCTATGGGGACGGTTCTTTGGCCAAGCCAAGACTGATACAGCCAGTACGCAAGCTATAGACTTCAAGGAGTCGAAGGACATCAATGACTTTCTGTACTAACTGTGGCAAAAAACTCACTGCAGGAGCGACGAAATGCGACGCCTGCGGAACGAGTTTGGTCGCCACACAACTGACACCGCCCGAAGCCCTCTCTCACGACACATCTGTTTCAAGCACGGACAGTCTAAAAACACGAATTTCTGCATCCGATTCCGGCAGTGCTCCGGGGAGCACCCCAAACAAGCCCATGACACTGGGGCTGCAGGTCGGGCGCGTGCTTGGCGGAAGGTATCAACTTGATCAGTGCATCGGCAGTGGAGGAATGGGCGAAATCTATCGCGCGCAGCGGTTGCACATTGGCGACACTGTGGCGGTCAAAGTGTTGCGGCCGGATGTAATTGAAAACGAAAAGACACGCCAGCGGTTTTATCGCGAAGCCCGCGCTGCGGCCAAGTTGCATCATCCGAACGCCGTCGTGATTCACGATTTCGGCGAAGACACGGACGGCACGGCTTATATCGTGATGGAGCTTTTGACAGGCGTCAGTTTGCGTCAATTGTTGGTGAAAGACGGCACAGTCGAACCACGCCGGGCTTACACAATTATGCGTCAGGCCTGTGCGGCGATTGATGCTGGTCACCGCAACGGCATTGTTCATCGCGACATCAAGCCGGATAACATTTATTTGCTGGACGCTCACGACGACGACGAGCATATCAAGATTCTGGATTTCGGCATTGCCAAGCTGAATGACAAGGCTTTGGACACGTTGAGCCTGGAAGAACAACGGTTGACGAACGTCGGAACCATCATCGGCACGCCGCATTACATGTCGCCGGAACAATGCCAGGGCGAAGAAGCCGACGCGCGATCGGATATTTATAGTTTGGGAGTCGTGTTGTACGAAATGCTGGCTGGTGTTGTGCCGTTTTTGGCCAAGACTCCGACTGGCGTGGCGATCAAACATGTCACCGAAGCCCCGCGTTCGTTGCGTGAGTTGAATCCTGGAGTCAGTCCCGGAATTGAAGCTGTAGTGCTGCGGGCATTGGAAAAAAATCCCAGCCTGCGACCCCAAACCGCCGTTGAGCTGGCGCGGGAATTTGAAAGTGCACTTCGCCGCGAAGGAAATTATGAAGGTTCGACCGAAATTTTGGGCAGAACCGGTGAACAAAAAGCTTCTATTACCCCATTGACTGAGGATAGTCGCGGAACGGAAATCTTGCCGCCTGCAAAAGACACGGGCAGTCAAAAGCCAGTTGGGGGGCCGGTGCAGACTTATGACACCGTGATTGCTCCGCCCTCTTCACAAACCAATGCTTTGGGGCAGGAGGCGACTGACAAGCTTCCGGGCGCAGGAACCAACGTGTTGCAAGATCCGAAGATGACTTTGGAACAACAGTCTGGCACGGTTGATCTAAGAACGCATGTGATGGACGCGCCGGACCCGATTCCGGCGGCAGAGAAAAAGCCTGAAGTTGTGAAACCGGCTTCGCCTGCGCGCACGACCAAAGTCGTCCCTGACGAAGAACCCGCCAAAGCTGAACTTCCGGCAACAATTGCCAAGAAGGTAGAACCCGCGAAAGCAGACTCTTCGCCCAAGCCGGGCAAGAAAGCTGACAAAGACAAGCCCGCCAAAGTTGAGCCGGAGAAAAAGGAGCAGAAGCCGGTTGCCGAGGCGAAAGCTGCTGAAGTCAAACCTGCGGCAGTCAGTGCTTCGCCAGCTTCTGCCGCGAAATCCACCGTGACGCCTTCGACCAGCCAGACAAAATCGCGCGCTCCATTGTTGATTGGTTTGGTCGCTTTACTGGTTGTGCTTGCCGCAGTCGGAGCCTGGTTGATCGGTGGAGGCAGCGAGAAAACTGACACGCCTTCAACCACGACGACTTCTCAAAACACTTCGACCAGCGCAACGACTTCTTCCGGTACCAATCAATTTCCACAACAGGCTGCGCCCGAAGGGATGGTTTTGGTTATCAAAGGAGTTCTTCGCGTTGGGCGAGATGACGGCAAGGAAAATGAAGCTCCGGCTCACGTCGTTAATCTCAATGCGTTTCTCATTGGCAAAACCGAAGTCACCAACGAAGAGTACCAGGCCTTTATCGCCCAAACCGGACATGCCGCACCGCCTTCATGGAACGGCGGAACGTTCCCGGCGGGAAGCGAAAAGATTCCCGTGACGGATGTCAGTTGGGAAGACGCCAATGATTTTGCCAAATGGGCTGGCAAGCGTTTGCCTACGGAAGAGGAATGGGAATACGCGGCTCGCGGATCGAACCCCGACAATCTTTACCCGTGGGGATTGAAATGGCTGGATGGCGCGGCCAACGTCATGAAAGATGGCGCGGGACTGAATCAGTTGTCTCCCGTTGGCCAGTTCGCCAGCGGCGCCAGCCCCTTTGGCGCGTTGGATATGATTGGCAACGCTTGGGAATGGACTGCCAGCGATTACAAAGAATATCCTGGCGGTAAGATCAAACCGCCCGATGCTGGGTACAAGAATCTGAAAGTGATTCGTGGCGGTACGTACAACACGGGCTTTTCAGATGCGACGGCCACGCTTAGAAGCGGCTGGCCTGCGTCGCGCAAAGATTGGCCCAAATCTGTCGCCCCGGATTATTCCAAAACCGGTTTTCGTCTGGCCAAAGATGCGGACTAATTCCACCGGTATGTTTTCTTGAGAGAGCTTGAATTATGAAGGGTCAACTGAAAGTTTTGCTTGTTGCCGTAACGGCGTTGATTCTCTTTTTTCCGTTTAGCGCCGATTCTAAAATTTACGGGCAAAGCGGAACCGGCGAATTGCCCAGCACAAAACCCACACCGGTTCCGAAAGGTGGCGCGAAAACTCCTGCCAAACCTGCTGCTCCGGTGACGCCGACGCTGGCGTTCGATCAAGAATTGAAAGGCAAACTGGATCCTCGCGGTTCGGAAAAAGAAGGCGGCAATCTGGTTGAAGACCATATCCTCAATGCAAAAAGCGAAGACCTGCTGATGTTTCAGCTTCAAAGCGCGGAAACAACTCTCAACCTGCAAATTCGCGACAAGGACAAAACCGAAATTGCACTGACCAAAGACGCGACGACCGGGAATTTCAAAATCAGCTCGGCGAACGGCGGTTTGCCTGCGGATGGCGAATATCGCGTTCGTGTCGTCGGAGCCACCAGCAAAACTGCTGTTCCGTTTTCGCTCAAGGTTATTCGTGTCGGACTGACGCCGAACGTGTACAACGAACGGTTCAATCAGATTGTCATCAACTTTCGGGAAAGCGATCCGGCTTCAGTGGATGAAACGATTGCCAAATTGGATGATCTGACCAAGGCCGATGCCAGCAAAGCAGGCGCTTTTGAGTTTTTGGGCATCATTTCTTTGTACAACAAACACGACATTGCCAAAGCCGAGCAGGCAATGGACCAGGCCATCAAGTTGAATGGTGCGGCTGTCGTCAAAATCACCTATGACGGACAATGGCGGCGAATGGCCAAGCTGAGAGGCGGTAAATTTGGCTGGGAAGATCCTCGCACCGGATGGTTACGGATTCGCCCGGGACAAGTCGAATTGACCGATCCGAGCAATAAAGTTCTGGTCACAGTGGGCGGAGCCCAGATCAAAGAGTTGTCGAAAATTCTAACTGCCAGCAGTAATCTGATTACCGTCACCGGCGAACGTCGCCAATTCATCTTCGAACCTGGCAGCGGAAAACAGGAAGAAGCCGATCTGGTTATTAAACTGGTTCAAACTTACGTAATGAAAAGGACGAATTAAGTTCGCTGTTCGCGGTTCACTGTTCACAGACAGGTGTGAGCAATTGGCTGCGAACTGCGAACTGCGAACTGTGAACTATGAATTTATGGGGAGGCCGATTTACCGGCGAAACCGACCGACACTTTGCAGCATTCAATGCCAGCTTTCGTTTTGACCGCCGACTGATCTTTGCTGATTTGCAAGCCTGCGCCGTTCACGCCAGAGCCTTGGGGCGAGCAGGCGTGTTGCCTGATGCCGATGTTGCCTCCATCACCCAAGGTTTACAAAAGATTGGCGAACTGATTGTTGATCCCGCATTTCTGGATCGCCCCGAATTTTCCTCTACAGAAGATGTTCACAGCTTTATCGAATCTCGGCTCGTCGAACTGATTGGGCAGGCCGGTTATAAGCTGCACACCGGACGCAGCCGCAACGATCAGGTTGCTGTGGCGACGCGGCTGTTTCTTCGTGGTGAGATTGACCGGATGGACGAGGTCATTCGCGATACCCAACGTGCGCTGATCGAACTGGCCGAAAAATACCAAGGCGATCCGATTCCCGGATACACTCACCTGCAAAAGGCACAGCCGATTCTGTTTGCCCATTTTCTGCTGGCTTACTTTCAAATGCTTTCCCGCGACCGTGCGCGCCTTGCGGACGTCAAAAAACGTGTGAACATTTTGCCGCTGGGATCGGGAGCACTGGCTGGGACGAACTTTCCTGTCGATCGGGAATGGATGGCGTCGGAGCTTGGCTTCAGTGGCGTGACGCGAAATAGCGTCGACGCCGTCAGCGACCGTGATTACATCATTGAGTTCACCAGCTTTGCGGCGATCACGATGATGCATTTGTCGCGTCTGGCAGAAGATTTGATCATTTACTCGACTCAGGAATTCGGCTTTATCAAATTGGGCGACGCCATTTCCACTGGCAGCAGTCTGATGCCTCAAAAGAAAAACCCTGATTCATTGGAATTGATACGCGGCAAATCAGCGCGTGTTTTCGGGCACCAGATGGCTATGCTGACGATGACTAAAGGATTGCCACTGGCTTACAACAAAGATTTGCAGGAAGACAAAGAAACCCTGTTTGACACAATTGATAGCTTGTCAGACAGCTTGCGCGTGACGGCAACCGTATTGCGCAACATTGAATTGAACCGCGAACGGGCTTGTGCGGCGGCGATTCGGGATTACACCAACGCTACCGACTTGGCCGATTACCTGGTTCGCAAGGGCTTGGAATTCCGCAAAGCTCATGAAGTCATCGGCCGAATCGTCGTTTTTGCCATTGAACAGGGGCGGGAGTTGGGTGAATTGACACTGGCCGAATGCCAACAGTTTTCTACGATGTTTGCAGAAGATTTATTTGACGTGATTTCGCTTGAAAATTCATTGGCAGGGAAGAAGCAAATCGGAGGCACTGCTCCTGAGCAGGTTCTGCAAGAGTTGACACGCGCGAAAGCTGAATTGGGAATTTAAGTCTTTTGGGTAGTTTGGTGCGAAAAATACATCCAAAAATGTTCAAAGCCGACCGGCAGCAGGGAGCTATCACGGTCGGCTCTTTTACTGCTGATGTCCTCACCCCATCAACAGTCAGATTGTGCGCATTTTTGCCACAGGGCATGTCTGCTGTCAAGCATAAAGTTAGAAATGCTGACACACTGTATGTGCCAATCGTGTAATAAATACGGTTTGACGGAATGCGTGAGCCTTGTGTAAGATGCCAGCCGTTTGACGCCACAGCGCAAATGACTTGTGCAATCTTTCAATGGCTGGTCAATGACCGAAAGTGTTCCTCCATTGCCTCTATACTTTCGGACTCGCGTCAGGAATATTAAGCCGACTTAGCTCAGTTGGTAGAGCGACTGATTCGTAATCAGTAGGTCACCGGTTCAAGTCCGGTAGTCGGCTCCACTTATGTTCATTAAGACTGATACTGACCCCATAAGGCGAAAAAGCCAATCTACAAAGCCCGGTACTCTCCTGCTAATGACCATTCACGCAGCTACACACAAACCACAAAGCAGGCTGACCTGCGTTGATTGCTGATAATGACTATTTTCGGTACTCGTGCTGCCCTAATAAACTAAAAGGAGTTGTTGATCTATGTCTTTATTGAGGGGCTACCTTCGACTTTCACTCACTTGTCTAACCAGACATTCCAAATCCATCACTTTCACCGTTTTAGCAGTCCTGTTGGCCTGCTCGGCATTTCTGACGCAATCAGGCTGGTCAAGTTTTGCTGCGAAGCGTTTATCGGTTGGCAATAACGCCAAAATCACCGGCAAATCGAATCCGGACGGTTCGGTGGAAAAAACGACTTCCATCGCAGCGCGAACCAGCCAGCAACAGCCTGACCAAACTTGCACGGTCAATTGCAATGCGACTGTGCCTGCCACGGGCGCAGCCAATTCAGCTGTGAGCTTTTCGGCGTCGGCGACCACCAATGGTTGTCCAACGCAACCCACCTACGAATGGAATTTCGGCGATGGCACTGCGCGTTCGAACCAGCAAAACACCACGCATGCATATTCGGCTGCCGGAACTTATAACTGGTCGCTGACCACCAGCGTCAGCACCGGGTCGACAATGATTGATACCATTGCCGGAGGATTGGGCGAAGGAAATCTGGCTACGCAATCCCCATTCGGTGTGATTGTCGCTGCTGTTCGAGATCCACAGAACCGTGGGGTGTACATTGTGGATATTATCGGTGGCAACTCCCTGATTCGTTTTATTAACACATCAACTTCACCTGTGACCATTGCCGGGAAGAACATTGCGCCCGGCACAGTCAGAGCCATTGCGGGTGGCGGCACGGAACTGGGCGTAGGTATTCTGGGAACCAGAGCTGACTTGGGAGCGGTCACGGGCTTGGATACCAGCGCTGACGGAAACCTGCTTTTCTTTAGCGCGCAAATTGACCGCGAAGTTCGCGTGCTTAATGTTTCGGCCAGTGCGGTCACTGTTGCCGGAGTTTCAGTCGCACCAGGAAACATTGGCACATTGGCGACCGGCTTTGGCGAAGGCTTGAGCGGAATTGTCGTCAACAATGCAACCGGCGAAGTTTACGCGGCGGATGCGACTCCCGGAGTCAACAAGATTTATAGAATTTCAACGGCGGGCGCTCTGACAGCCGTGGCTGGCAACGGCGCCACGACCAAGCCGGAAGATGCGTTTGCTGGCGGCGCAGCCTTGAATATCCCGCTGTTACAGCCGCGCGCAGTAGATCTGGATAGCTCCAATCGGTTGGTGATTGCGGACACTGGACACGGTCGAGTCATACGCGTTGAAGCGAACGGGACTGCTGTTCTGATCAATCAATTTCCGGTTGTGGATGGGCAGCCGAATCCTTATCCCGTTGGGTTGTGCGTGCAAGGAACCAACACTTATGTCGCGTTGGGGAACCAACAGACGGTTGTTCGATTGAGCGGTGGTGCGCCAGTAACCGTTGCAGGGCAGACAGGCGTGTCTTGTGATTACACGGTGTCGAATTGCGGCGATGGCGGAACGGCAACCAGCGCGCTGTTCGGATTTTCCGGCAGTACTGGAAATCCTCCGTTGACGGCGCTTACCTGCGACAGCACAGGGGTTTTCATTTTTGATCAAGGATTAACCGGCCGAGGTCGCATCCGATTTCTGAACACTTCCGGCAGTGCTGCAACCCTGGCTGGCGTGACAATCGCTCCGAATACCGTAGATCGCATTGGCGGAAATGGACTGAGTACTCCGTATGATGGAGGGCTGGCTACCAGCGCCACGTTCAACTCACCCGTCGGTGTCGCTGCCGACGCAAACGGCAATTTGTGGGTTGTAGACCAGATTGGCGGGTTGCTGCGTTTTGTGAATCGCGGCACCAGTTCGGTCAGGATTTTTCAGGGAACTGTTTCTGAACAAACTGTTCCGGCTGGCGGAATCGTCACCGTCAACAAGAACGTAGGTTCTGGCGCAAGCGATGGCGTGCCTGTCATTCAGGGCGGGTTCAGCTATCCCCAAGGCTTGTTCATCACAGCCCAGGGAATTTATGTGGTTGATTCGTTGGGCGGGCCGAAAGTGCCGATGCAACCCAGCGGTCGCGGAACCAGCACCTTGCGGTTCATCAACACAACTTCCAACAACGTCACACTGTTTTCCGGTTCCGGTTCGCCCATTAGCATTCCGGCGGGGCAGATTGCCAAAATCGCTGGCGGAGGCGAATCCACGACAGTCAATGGCGACGGCGGATTTGCCTTGGCGGCGAAGTTCATTGGAATGTCGGATGTCGCGGTTGACGCAGGGGGCAATATCTTTGTCACCGATACGGGGCAAAATGCCGTTCGCCGCATCAACGGCGCCAGCGGACAAGTCAGCAGCATTCTGACCGGAAAACAATATACTGGCGTAGGTATCGGCCCGGACAATCGGCTGTATGTTGCCAACTACACGGATGGATCCGTGTTGCGTGAAAACTCTGCCGGAAGCGCGACGTTTTCCACACTGGCGACTGGCTTCAACAAACCGCGCGATGTGGCAGTGGCTGCGGACGGGACGGCTTATGTCACTGTTGGACCTGCTCCAAACGTCGTCGCCAACAATCAGATTGTTCAGATTAGCGCTGGCGGCACGCCAACCGTCATTGCAGGGACGACTGCTGGATTTAGCGGAGATGGCGGCGCGGCTGCAAATGCGCAACTCAGCATTTCGCCCTCTGCTTTGGTGGTTGGCACAGGCACCGCCAACCAATTGCCAGAAACGGTCAATATTGTCGTCAGTTCGACCGGCGAAATCATCTTTGCCGACACGAACAACAATCGAATTCGCCGTCTCAGTTCCAGCACGGTTACTTGCAGCAAAACAGGAACCATCACCATTTCCGGTGATAATCCTGTTCCGGCGCTGACTTCGCTTAGCCCTCTTAATGCCCTGGTGGGCGGCGGCGCATTTACGTTGACGGTGAATGGCAATGGCTTTGTTCCGTCTTCGGTGGTGCGTTGGGCAGGCGCCAGTCGCACGACGACTTTTGTCAGCAATTCTCAATTGACTGCGGCAATTCCTGCCAGCGACTTGAATTCATCGGGAACAGTTAACATCACGGTATTCAATCCTGCGCCTGCTGGCGGCACGTCCAATTCATTGACGTTTACCGTCAGTCCGCCGAATCCCGTTCCGGCGATTACATCGCTTCTGCCGAACTCCGCCGTCGAAGGCAGCGCCGGGTTCACGTTGACGGTTAACGGTTCCGGATTCGCCAACAATTCGACGGTTCGTTGGGATGGCCAGAATCGCCAGACGGAATTTGTCAGCGCAACTCAGTTACGCGCGCAAATTCTGGCTTCTGATCTGGTTGGACAGGGACAAGCCAGCATTACGGTGGTCAACCCTGCGCCCGGCGGAGGCACGTCAAACGTTTCGATCTTCAACATCACCGCAGGGCAAAATCCCGCACCGACACTGACAAGCATCAATCCGACTTCGGTCAATGCCGGGAGCGGAGCTTTCACTCTGACGGTTACGGGAACGAACTTCGTGGCCAGTTCCAAAGTTCGCTGGAGCGGTCAGGATTTGTCGACCGTATTTGCCAGCGCCACTCAGTTGACGGCTTCCGTTCCGGCAAATCTGGTTGCCACCGGAGGCACAGTGTCGGTCACGGTGTTTACGCCAACACCGGGCGGAGGCGTGACCGCGCCGCAAACCTTCACGATCACTGGTGGAGTTCCTCAGGTGACCACCGTTTCTGCAGCTAGCTTCTTTGGAACGGAACTCGCGCCCGAATCCATCGTCGCGGCGTTCGGTTCCAACCTGGCAACAGGCGTCGCCATTGGTTCGACGGTTCCGTTGCCGACGGCTTTGTTGGGCACGAAAGTCACGGTTAAAGACAGCGCAGGCACTTCGCGGGACGCAGGGCTGTTCTTCGTTGCGCCAACTCAGATCAACTATCAAATTCCGCCTGGAACTGCCAATGGCGTGGCACAGGTCACTGTAACGGTGAATAACAACGTGGTGGCTGCGGGAACGCTCAACGTTTCCACAGTTGCTCCGGGGTTGTTCAGCGCCAATAGCAGTGGTCAGGGGGTTGCCGCCGCCGTTGTTTTGCGAGTCAAATCCAATGGCGCGCAAATTTACGAATTCGCCTCAAGGTTTGATCAGGCGACTTCTTCGTTTGTCCCGATTGACATTGATATGGGAACTGCCGCGGGCGATATCGTTTACGTGCTGTTTTACGGAACAGGGTTGCGTAAACGAACTTCTGCGGGAAACATCTCCGTCAATTTGGCCGGCACGATTAGGCCGCTTAGCCCAGGTAATTTCGAAGACGCAGCTCCAGTTGATGGCTTCGTCGGCCTGGATCAGGCAAACGTTCTGTTGCCTGCGAGTTTGGCCGGACGCGGACTGATCAATATTTCATTCACCGTTGACGGTAAGGCTTCGAACACGATCCAACTCAAGATCAAGTAAGGGCCTGTAAATGAACCAGTACCGCACCGATAGGGAGCGGGTTTTTGCAATCGGCGAAGTGCGCAAAAGACCCGCTTGCTATCGGTCGCGGTGTTGACCAATCAAATTACAAATTTTCATTGCCCGTCTCAGCCGACTCAGATTAAACTCCAATCGCCTCTCAAGGTTGGAACCGCAAGCCCGCCTTGATCTCGTACCCCGCTCGAATCTCCAATCACCAAAGACTTTTCCAGGTTCGAGTTGTCCGTTCAATTTACTCAAGTGGGAGATCACCAAATCATCATGGCTATTTTTCAAGACATCCCTGTGACCGGAGGCGGCGACACCATCCGCGCTGCTCAACGAGAAATCATCGCACGCGCCAACGCCAATCACCTGACCGCCGACGGCTGGTCGCTGGCGGAACTCAGAACCGACGATGGCGATTTTGAATGGTTGCAACATTGGGCAAAAGCCCTGGACGAAGAAACCACCAGCCGCTGGTTGTTGCCCGGCCAAACCGCAGCCTTCTGGGGAAATCCGCAAACCCGCCGCGCTGGCATTGGCGTGCTGGTGATGTTGCTGGCCGCCGAACAAAAACGCAGAGGCTTGGCCGATGACAACGATTGGATCATCGTTCTGTCGGCATTATTCAACGATCAAACCCGGCCTTTGTTGTTCAAGGAGGGCAGTCTGGCTCCGCCGCTGATCGGTTCGATGAAAGAGGCGACGCATCGTTTGCGGCTGCGCGCCAACGAAGGCTGGGACTCTTTTGCCGCTCAACGCGAAAGCATCGCTTTGCAAATTGGCCTGACAGCGCCAGACCTGCAAACCAACTTTCCCGAATGGTTGAAAACTCGCGACGTGCCGCCACACATTCAAGCCTTGCTTGATCCGGTCAACGGCAGCGACAGTTTTCTGCACCTGTGGCAAAGCTGTTACGACTTCTTGCACGGATACATCAGCGAATCTGACCTGCGCGAAACGCTCGATACCAGCGTTTGGATTTTGCCAACCTGGGTCAACACCCTCATTGCCACTCTCAAACCGCTTCGTCAGGAACCTTCCAATTCCGAACCCGTCGCCAAACCTTCTTCCACCGGCCCGCTGGTGCAAATCCCCAGCGAATCCGAAGACGTCTTTGGAGCGTTCATGCCTTATGGCGGCATCAAAACCATCATCCGCGCGACCTGCGCCATTCTGGAACGCGCCGACAAACTTGGTCTTGGAGGCATTCCGTGGTCGCTCAGCGACCTGAAAATCACCGATTACGATTACGCATGGCTGCGCATTTGGGTCATGCGTCTGGAACCGGACGCCGTTAACCTGATCGCCCAAACCGAACGAAACTTTAAAGCCGGAGAAGCCGACATCAGCGTCCGCGCCGCTCTGGGCACAATGCTTGGCCTGTGGATTTCCGAAACCGTCCGCCGAGGCGAAAACGGCACCGACGAAATCTGGCACTTTCTGGAAGACGAATGCTTCCTGCCGGCTGTTTCCGCCGAATTCTTCCGCCATAATCAACCCAGCAGCTTTCTGCGTGTGCTGCTGTCTGATGCTGCACGGGAATTGAA
>DAOMFR010000164.1:0-14217 GCA_035429885.1 Blastocatellia bacterium | reverse complement strand
ACGGCAACTGCGACCAGGTATCCGGTGACGCCCGGATCAAGGTCGCTGGCCAGGAAGCTGGCCGTCTGGTTGCCCGTCAAGCAGATGTAACTATCTGCCACCGAACAACCTTCGGCCACGAAGAACAAGTGGACGAAGGAAGCTCGCGTCGGATGCGAGTTGGTGATGTTGATGCGCGTGTTCTGCGTGTTGCCCGAAGTCGCGCCCGACGTGTAGATGTTGTAGAGCAACACCGACCCCGCCTTTTGGTCGCTGGCTTCGGATGCCGCTGGCAACACTGCGCCGGGGCCGGATGGCTGGCAATTGATCGTCACGCAAGCTGGTACCGTTGGGCCAAGGACAGGGACGCCGTTGGCAGTGGCGCTTACTGTGGAGCAAGCTTGCGTTCCGGCAGGCAGATTGTCGGCGAGCTGCCCCATCCAGTTGACCGCCACGCTTTGGCCTACGGCCAGCGTGCCAGTCCAGTTGACGGAATTGGCCGTAATCGTCACCGTTCCCGGTTGATTGGCAGACACCATTCCTGGCAGACCAACTACGTTCGACAATGCAGCGGTGACAGAGAATGTCCCGCTAAAGCTACCACCATTGGTTGCGGTGAAAGTGCCGTTGACCTTGTCGCCCGGGCCTGCGCAAGCAAGCGGATCAGTTAGCGAAGCTGTCATCGTGAATGGACTGACCAGCATCGTGTAACTGCAGCTTGGGCCAGCCGTTGTCGTACAAGTCACTGTCGTTGTGCCGACCGGGAGAACCGCTGTTGTGCCGCCCGGCGGATTGCACGTCACCGTCCCACAACTGCCCGTCGTCGTCGGTTGCAAAATTGTAACTGGAGCTGGCCCGGTTGCCCATCCTCCGAATTGATTTCCGGGACACGTGATCGTGCAAGGCACCGGCGTCGGTGTTGGAGTCGGCGTTGGCGTTGGCGTCGGTGTCGGCGTCGGGCTGGCAAGCACAGCCGTGCCACTGACAGAAATGTTGAAGGCTCCCTGCGATTGAGTCGCAGATTGACCAGTGTTGTAGAACGAATCCACAAACAGGTAATAGGTTCCTGCTGGCAGATTCGCTATCGTGTCAGTTTCCACACCGTTGCCAAAAGCACTGTCCTGTCCGAATTGGCAACCGGAAGTTACGGCATTTGATGTCCCAGCAGGGCAGCTATTGATCACATAAAACGACGTGTCATAGCCAGTCCCGCCAGTCGGAGTCACAGTGACGCTCAGACTGCCCGCCGTAACAACCGTGAAGGTGTACATTACATCCGGTCCGCCAGTGGTCAAGTAGTTGCTGCAACCAGCCGGAATGGATTGCACTGTATTGTTCATGCCAATAGTCGTGCCGCTGTCGGAAAATGGCAGCGAACTGATGGTTGTGCCCGGGCAATTATCCGTGCCGTTGAGCAGTGAATTTTTTACAGGTGGATACGGCCCCGGCTCAGGGGCGTGCGGGCCACCTGGCTTGTTTTGACCCTGAACGGGCGCTGCCTTTGGAACGGCTACTCCATTGACCGAATTGAGGAAGTTATAGACTTTGCCAATGGTGGTATTGCCTGTGAAAAGGTCGCGTTGTTTTTTCAACAAACCAGCCGCTTGACGCGGCTCAGCAGCCAGCATGAATCCGGCCACTAACAATAAGCACATGATTGTCAGCTTGTACTTTCTGAGAGTCCCCAAGAGCTGAAATCGCATCTTGTTCATACAAAAACTCCTTGGTGTGTGTGTGATTCACGGGCAAACCAGTCGGGGATCGTCCGTTACAGGGTTTGTGAGGGGGAAATTGCGCTGACCGCAGGCGTTTTCCCAACGTCGGATTCGTTAAAGATTTGTTGTCGCTTAAATCGAGCGGCTGATTAAGAGCCGCGAAAAGAATTTTGATCAGTCAACACACAGCCGACCGTGTTGATAAAACAATGCCAACCAATTAGCTGTAATGACTGGAGAGGTGCTCGGAAACTCTGAAATTCGTGAAGTCATTTACGAGCGGGCAAATACTACCCAACCTTGGATGTGTTGTCATGAGGTAACAGGTAATTTGTAAAAATAATTGGAAGTCCGAGTTCAGACACCAATCCGGCTGAAATCAACGGATGGATAGAATCGTTTCAACTCTGCGATTTTGTCTTTATGAGCCTGACTCAACCGGGTTTTTCCTCGTCCGGCGACGCCTCGGTTAAATCGGTTGCGACGCCCATCCTGTTCAACACTGTTGATCGTGTTTTCGATCTCGGCGCGTTTGTGTTTCAAGCCGTAAAACTTCAACACGTTTTCAACCGTTCTGGGTTTGTCGGCGATCAGTTCTTCGTAACTCAGCCACATGATTTCCAGCTTCTTTTCTTCCTCGACCTTTTGCCACGAAGCCAGAAACTGAAAGTACCAGGGCGCGACATACTGAATCAGCAAGTCAATCTTTGTTTCTTCGTCCAGCGTTTCAAAATCACCGCGATGATACGAATTGAACGCCGCTCCCTGATTGTAAAAATCCAGCTGGCTCATCATCGCGTCGAAGATATTGCGAACCAACACGACCGGTTTGATTTCAAAGGCCTGCATCAATTGCACGTTCGCATGCGAAGCGCGGCTGTGTTGTTGGGAAACGGTGTTATCACCGGCGAACTTCAACATCACCGGCAGGTACAGATCGTGTTCGTTCTGACCGTGCGCGAAGAAAAAGTAATGGTCTGCATAACCGGTCAAATCGCAAAGAACGTTTTTTAAAAAGGTCGAACCGCTTTTGGGCATGCAGGTAATGAACATATGGTGGCCAAGCTTGTCCTTTTCCAACCACGGCCCAAAATCGCTGAGCCTCGCAACCATTCCGGCTGCGGACAAGGCGTTCGACAAATTGACGTGGTAACTTGGGCAGGCTTCAACCAGAATCGCTTTGCGAAAGCATTTGGCTGCGGGCTCAAACTGGCCTTCTGAAAAATAACTGCTGCCAATGCCGTGAATGGCTTCGGCAAAGTTTTGGCGAAACTCTTTGTCCTGACTCATCGCGCCGCGAATTTCCAACGACAGCACGGTTCGATAATGCGGTGTCGTTCCGGCGTGGTCGCCGGTTTTCAGCATCTGCTCAATTCGTTGTTTGCAGGCAATCAGCAGGTTATGAGTAATCAGGTCGTAGCCAGGAAAATCCGGTTTCAGCCGCGCCAGAATTTTATGAAACATGGACACAGCCAGTTCGGCATTGCCTTGATTGAGAGTTTGCATGGCCAAATCAACGTCCTGTTTGACTCGCAATGCGAACTGGTGGTCTTCGGGAGAAACGGTGATTTGCCGGTTACTGAAAAGCTTCATCTTGGCTTTTTCCTTTGGTCGAAATTGTCCGCCTGGGTTCAGGTTTTGAAGATGGAACGCTTGTGTCTTTCACCTGAGAGCGAGGCGCAAACTACTAGATTGGCCTTGGGGTGGGCAAGGGGCAAAACAATTTAGCCAGCCGATAAAAATGGCCTCGCAGAGCATCTACCATCATGGCACCGTAGAGACTGTAATCATTTATCAGGCACTCTGTAAATTCTCAGATTGTCGTGAAGGTGTTCGGTGTCTTCAAAAACTTTCTGAAAATTCTCCTGAAAAACTGACTCATCGAAAAACTCTTTGATCAGGCTGTTACGCCTTAAATCACTGTCAATCCCAACGTAGGTAATCTTGTTCTCTCTTAGCAGCCGAACTAGTTCATCGCGGTTACGTTCCTTGAATATCTGCTTGTAGACAGCTTCGCGTTGACCAACGTTATAGCCCGCCGTCCAGGCGAACAACGTGTAACCCAAAAAGACTTTGCGCCCTGAAAACAAAATGGGGTGAGCCAGATATGAATGCGTCAAAAACACATCTGAAGGCTGCGTGTTCTGAAGTATCCAGTTCGTCAGGCGGTCGTTTTGGTGAGGAATAGTAATAACCACATCGTTCTGAAGCGGAAACAAATCAAGGATTGCTCCAAAGCTCACCGCCAGCGCCAGAACCGCCGCCAGCCCAACGCGCAAGAATCCGCCTTTTCCAATCCGCCACAGCGCGTAAGCGGCGTAGACCGTGGCAAAGATCGTCCAGAGGTTCAGCAGTTTGTGATTGTTGAAAACATCCGTGCTTAGCTGAAGCGTGAAAACGACAGCCAGCAAACCGGATAACGCCAGAAACAACCGCCGATGAGAACTGGAAAGAAACCACAGCGCGACAGCTATCAGCAACCATTTCAACCCAAACGTCCAGGCCAGATATTTCACCACCAACCACACCGTAGGATTAGGAATGGTGTAGCCCCAATGGAATAACGACTGACCTGTTTGCGCCAGATTGCCGGCTCTGAGCATTAACACCTGCGGCAATCCGACTAACATTGCCATACCTATCAAACACGCCAAGTAACTTCGATATGGAAAGAAAAGCCACAGGCTGCCCAACACGATAAGCGCAGAGATAAAAACCGCGCTGTTCCAATACGGTAACAATCCAATCAAAGCCCCGGAAAAGAGCAACGCTCCAAGTTCGTCACGGAAATTTGTTCGGCTTGAAGATAAAGCTCCCCGAACCTTTCCACCGCTGAGGTTTTGCAGAAGATTTCGCAAAGTTTTGAGCTTGCCTCTTTGTCCTTCCTCTGCGTCTCTGGGGTGAACATTAGTAGAGTCAGGCGATTCGGAAATCTCAGCTGCTGCGCGCTTGTAACGGTCAACCAAAAATATCAGGACGGTAAACAGAATGCCTATGGCGCTGCTGAGGTGTCGTTGGTTGGCAAAAATGCCAACTGTCAGCGTTCCCCAATCTTCTCCACGATATGGATAACCAGAATTCACAAACTGAGTCGCATTGAAGATGGATGTAAAGGCTCCGCTTATGCCAGCCTGTGACCGCAAATAAGGAATGTAGGAAAGCGAGCTGGAAGTGAAAAAAAAGAGTATGGCGGCGGTGCGACTGACGGCTCTGGAGGCAAACAGCGATTCGGCGAACGTCATAACCAGAATCACCAGCGCGAGCATTGACAGGATGCTCAGGAAATTGACGCTCGACACCAAAGACATGCCAAGAAAGGCCAGGTTGGCTGCCTGAAACCAAAAGAGGAAGTGATAGCGCAAAGGTTCGCCGGGGAAAAACGGATGTTCCGAGGGAAAGTTATGTCCCAGCACAAAACTTTGCGATACGGACAGATTGGCTCCAAAATCGCTCCAGCTTTTGAATCCGAATTGAAAGTCACCGTTGGGGAAATCCAAAGTCACCCACATCAACCAACAGCTAAAAACAAAACAAAAAAACAGACAGAGCCAATCCCAGTTGTCGTTTCCAGCAGGTCTTGCATCGGTGTCGCCGGCGTAACTTGACGGAGGGCGGCGCAAAGTTTTGACGGCGATTAACCCCAATGCGACCGCGAAAATGAGATTGCCCGCCATCAACGGTTGTGCTGTACGGGCAAACGCCAGCGCGCCAAGATAGGTAATGATGCTGCTCAGCAACAATCCGACCAAAAAGGCTGTGGCTAAACGTTGTTGAATTGATTTGAAACGATAGAAGCAGCGGCAAAGGCAATCGCCAAAGTACACCATGCCCGCCAGGTACAATATTGCCAGCATCACAGCTCCATCATTGAGGGTAAAATCAAGACAGTGAAGATTGTCGCGTTCGATTGTTATTTCAGATGCAACACGGGTAGGCCAGAAAATGCCCGCTTTTTTTCTGGCCAATGGACTTTCGACTCAAAGAAAAAGGGCAAGACATTCCTGCCTTGACCCTCTTCGGTAAACAATCTATTGGCCACGGACGCGGCGCTTACTCCTCGTCTTCGTCGCCAATTGCTGCGTCCAGAGCTTCTTCCAGAGTGAAGACGCCTTCATACAGAGCTTTGCCGACGATGACGCTATCTACGCCGTATTTCTGTATGTCTTTCAAGGCGTATATGTCTTCCAAAGAAGCAACGCCTCCCGAAGCCGTGACGTGTAAACCGCTGGCTTCGGCAATTTCGCGGGTAGCTTCGATGTTCAAGCCGGTCAGCATGCCGTCGCGAGAAATGTCTGTGTAAACGATTCGTTCAACACCTTTTTCGGCGACTTTCTGAGCCAAATCCACGGCTTTGATATTCGACATCTTTTCCCAGCCCCGCAGCGCGACAATGCCGTCGCGAGCGTCAATGCCAACAACGATGCTCGATCCAAATTCATCAACGATGTGTTCAAGCAAAACGGGGTTTTCAATCGCTGTTGTGCCGATGACGATGCGCGTCACATCCATTTCGTCCAGCCGATGAACGTCTTCTTTGGTTCGCACGCCGCCGCCAAACTGAACGGGAATATTCACTTCGTACAGAATGCGTTCAAGCGCCTTGATGTTGGCGGAATCGTCCTTGCCAAGCGCGGCGTCCAGGTTAACGATGTGCAGCATTTCTGCGCCTTCGTCGTACCATCGCTTAGCCATCACGACAGGATTTTCGGAATAAACGGTTTCAGCGGAAGCTTGTCCTTGCGTAAGCCGGACGCAGCGCCCGCCACGTAAATCAATGGCTGGGATGATAATCATGCAGGTGAAATCAATGTGGGAGGTGTCTGTTTTGTCACGCTCACGAACCTTAGGTCAGAGCTTCCGAATCGTCAGAAGCGAATTTTACCAGCGGTGCTTAGCCAATTTCTTCTGGTGTTGATCTGTTTGGTTGACTACGTTTTTACTCTTTGATTTGGACTGCCGCAAAGAAACTGTTGGCGGCGCGACAAATACTACTCAATTTACCTTTTCAGGCAAGCTTTTTATGAATTTAACGCAAAGCTTTTGTGAGCCGCCGAATTCCTTCTTGAATTTTTCGCTCGCTTAAGCCCGCATAACCCAGCACAAATTCGCCTGTTCGCGATTCTTTCAGGTAGTAAATTTGCGCGCTGACCAAGCCGACGCCGCTTTGAGCGGCTCGACGCGTTACCTCTTCGTCGGTGAATCCGGTTTGCAACCTGACCATCACATGCATCCCGGCATTGTCCCCGACAATTTCTACACAGCCTGCAAAATGTTGTTGGAGCGCGCGCACTAATGCTTGTCGCCGTTTATCGTACAAAGTTCGCATTCGCCGCAGGTGGCGTTCCAGGTGACCCTCGGCGATGAAATCAGCCAGCGCGCGCTGTTCCAGGGTGGGAGTTTGCCGGTCGGCAATCCATCTGGCTCGCGCAAACACTCGGGCCAACGACTCCGGCACCACCATATACCCGATGCGCAACGCCGGAAAAAGGACTTTGGAAAATGTGCCGACATAAATGACGCTGTCGCCGCTGGACAACCCTTGCAGGGCCGGAATTGGAAGACTGCTGTAGCGGAATTCGCTGTCGTAATCGTCTTCGATTATCACCGCGCCGGTGCGTTCGGCCCATTTCAGAAGTTCCAACCGCCGATTCAGCGGCAACACTGCACCGGTGGGGAATTGATGCGAAGGTGTGACATAAATCAATTTGGCATTGTCAGCCGATTTCGCCGCCAGCTTTTCGACGACGATTCCGTTTTCATCCACTGGAACCGGCAACAGTCGCGCACCTTGAGCCAGAAACGCCCGGCGCGCGCCCAAATAGCCTGGGTCTTCGACCGCGACGGAATCGCCGCGATCAATCAAAAGTTTGGTAATCAAATCAATCGCCTGCTGAGAACCGTTGATGATGATGATCTGATCCGTCGAACAGCTCACTGCTCGCGAACGTCCCAGATAGCTGCAAATGGCTTGGCGCAGTTTAGGGGCACCCAGCAAATTCGACGCATAATCCAGCAGGTCGGCTTGGTCTGTGCGGCAATGGCGTAACAGCAGCCGGCGCCATTCTTTCATCGGAAACTCTTCCAACGCAGGGCGACCGGATTTGAAGTTAATCGGCAAATCCGGTTCATTCGCTTCCAGCAACGCGGAATCGTCCAGGCATATGCCGTACAGTGACAGCTTGGCGGGCCGCGAAGCGCTTTCCGTTGGCGTCGAAAAATTGACCGCTTTGACCGGCGCAGTCTTCAGCAATTCATCCGGTAGCTGGATGCAGACTCGGGTGCCGGAACCAATGACGGCTTCCAGATAGCCTTCTGCAATCAACTGTTCATAGCTGAGTGTCACCGTCGCCCGGGAAATTCCCAGCGAAGCTGCCAGCGCGCGAGTCGAAGGCACGCGCTCGCCGGGTTTCAACCGACAATTAAGAATTGCGCGGCGCAATTCTTCGTAAAGTTGCCGATGCAGCGGCTCAGGCGAACGGTTGTCGAGCGTGATTGCCAGTTCCATAAGTGGACTGGCATCTCAGCATAAAATTGGCTCTTGGACAAGTCCACTTTTTAGCTTAGTTTTCCACCCGTCATGACTCAATTTACTCCAACAGCAAAAACCACTCTCAAACGATTGCCGCAGCGCGGCGAATTCGACCGCGAAACCGTGTACAAAATTCTGGACGAAGCGTTGGTTTGTCACGTTGGCTTTGTCGTGGATGGCCAACCGTTTGTAATTCCGACAAGTTATGGACGCGTCGGCGACACGCTGTATGTTCACGGTTCCGCCGCCAGCCGCATGATGCGGACGCTCGGCGGCAAAACGCCGGTATGCATTACCGTCACGTTGATTGACGGTTTGGTGCTGGCGCGTTCGGCATTTCATCACTCGGTCAATTACCGCTCAGTGGTCGTTTTCGGTCAGGCAGAACTGGTCGAAGATGAACCTGGCAAGATGGCTGCGTTGGCAGCCATCACTGAGCACATCGTTCCTGGGCGATGGGCGGAAGTTCGCTCACCGAACGCCCAGGAACTGAAGGCAACCACCGTTTTGGCCATTCCGCTGGAAGAAGTATCCGCCAAAGTCCGGACCGGTGATCCTAAAGACGATGATGAAGATATGGCGATTCCGGTCTGGGCTGGCCAATTACCGCTAAGTCTGATTTCAGGCTCACCCGTCAACGATTCATTGTTGACGGCGGGAATTGAAGTGCCGGAGTACGTTCGCAACTACAAACGTTCCTGATTTGTCAGGGTGATGCTCAAATTCATTGTAGCCGTTTACAAACACAGCGATTGGGCAGTGGATCAGTTCCGCAATTCCCACGAATCCTCTTGGCGTGTTGAATAAACAACTTCCCGTTTGGCGGTGTTACGTGCAAAACTTCATAACCAATCCAAATGCTGATGTCATCAACCGGCTTGATCGGTTGCCGAAGAAGTCACCGCTAATTCTTATGGTTCAATAGTGAGCCTATGAGCATCGGAGTTTTATCGTGTTGATGTTGGACGATCAGACGCGCGCCGCTTTGTGGCCACGCGTTGTTGAAACGATTGAAACATATCTGACCCAAATTGAAACCGCTCGCGTTGCGCCGAAACTGGACGTTGAAAAAATTCGCTCGACGCTTTTCGCCTGTGATTTCACCAAGCCGCTTTACGCGCTGGATGCCGTGGATTTCGTTGCTGAGCAGTTGTGGGAACATCTGGTCCACAATGGCCATCCGCGATATTTTGGGTTGTTCAATCCTGCGTCAACAACAATGAGCATCGTTGCCGACGCGCTGGTTGCGGCGTTCAATCCGCAACTGGCTGCATGGAGCCACAGTCCGTTTCCGGTCGAAGTCGAAAACCATCTGGTGCGCGCGTTCGGCGAACGATTTGGGTACGACCCGGCGATAACCGACGGTACTTTTTGTTCAGGAGGTTCCGAAGCCAATCACACGGCATTGTTGACTGCGCTGACCAACGCCTTTCCGGAATTCAACGAAGGCGGCGCGCGCGCCTTGCCTGCGCAACCGGTCTTTTACATTTCATCGCAAGGGCATCACTCGTTTTTGAAAGCTGCCAAAATGAGCGGCATAGGCAATGCCGCCGTTCGAGAAATTTCGCTCGCGGCAGATTTACGGATGGATTTGGCAAAGCTGGCTGAACAAATTGCCGCTGACAAATCCACAGGGTTTCATCCATTGATGATCGTCGGAACCGCCGGAGCGACCAGCTCAGGCGTCGTTGATCCGCTGGTCGAACTGACCGGCGTGGCCAAGCGCGAAAATATGTGGTTTCACGTTGATGCAGCCTGGGGTGGTGGGGCGGCTTTTGTGCCTGGCTTGCGGCAAACGGTGCTTGACGGAATCGCGCTTGCCGATTCAATCACCTTTGACGCGCACAAATGGCTGTCGGCTCCGATGGGAGCGGGCGTTTACCTGACTCGGCATACGGACATTCTGAAACAGACTTTCGGCGTGGCCACGGGATATATGCCTCGCGATGCCGCTGGGTTGGACGTGATTGATCCGTTTACTCATTCGATTCAATGGTCGCGTCGGTTTATTGGGCTGAAGGTGTTTATGTCCTTGCTGGTGGCGGGCTGGGATGGTTACGCCGAAGTCATCGGCAAACAAATCGAACTTGGCGACAGATTGCGACAGCGGCTGGTCGAATCCGGTTGGAACGTCATCAATCCGACTTCGCTGCCGGTGATTTGTGTTGTGGACCCGCAAAACGCAACGGCGGAATTTCTGGAATCCATCGTTAATACAATCGTCCGTTCCGGTGAAGCCTGGATTTCTATCGCGCGAATCGGCCCGCAAGCGACGCCGGTCATTCGCGCCAGCATTACCAGTTACCGCACCACTGAAACAGAAGTAGATGCGTTGGTTGACCTGCTCAACCGGACGCGCCAACAGGTTTTATCGAATCACTCTTGAAAGGAACACGTGATGAATCAAGCAGAAAGACAGGAACTGATTGACCGATACGCCGACGGGTACAACGAAGTCGTGCGAGCGTTGGAAGGATTCCCGGCCGACAAAATCACCGCGCATCCAATTCCCGGCAAATGGAGCGCGGCGGAAATTATTCATCATCTGGCCGACAGCGAGATGACCAGCGCCCTTCGTTTGCGCCGGTTGCTGGTCGAAGACAATCCGGCCATTCAGGGGTACCCTGAAGCCGTTTACGCCGAACGTCTGGTGTACAACACCCGCGACATCGCCCCAGCGTTGGAAGCATTCAAAGCTGCGCGCGCCACCACGGTTCAATTGTTGGAACGCATGACCGAAGACGATTGGCAGCGCAAAGGCACGCACAGCGAAAGCGGCGCTTACGGCACAGAAATCTGGCTAAGAAGTTACGCCGCGCATGCTCACGACCACGCCGGGCAGATTCGTCGTCTGCTCGGAGCGATGTAACCTCAAAGGATTCAAGAGGATTGAATCAGTGGCAAAGACAATGGAAAGCTTTACTCAACTTGTCCGAAGTCATCAGGTCGAATGGGCGCCTTTGGCTGAACCTGGTGTGTCAGGCATTTTTGTGAAGGTGTTGAGATTTGATAAGGACACCCGTCGAGCGCCGACAATCCTGTTGAAATTTGATGCGGGCGCCACATACCCCGCTCACAATCACCCCGGTGGCGAAGAAATCTATGTCATCGAAGGCGACATCAAACTTGGCAAAGATCATTTGTACGCGGGCGATTATTTGTACACATCGCCAAACGGGAAACATGCCGTCTGGTCGGAAAACGGCTGCGTTGTCATGGTCAACGTGCCGCAGGCCGTCGAAATTCTGAAAAAGACTCAGGCACATTTTGTCAAACAAGGAGATCCAAGCGATGAATACCAAACCGAATGTTGATGAATACGCAACTTATTACGACAAATACGTTTCGCTGGTCCCCGACGGAAACATCGTGGAGACACTGACCAAACAACTGGGTGAAACGCTGGCCGCCTGGCGAGCCATCCCCGCCGACAAAGCCGAACACCGCTATGCGCCCGGCAAATGGACGACCAAGGAAATGATGGCTCACGTAATTGATACCGAACGCGTCATGGCCTATCGCGCATTGCGCATCGCGCGCGGCGATAAAACTCCGCTGCCGGGATTTGAGCAGGACATTTTTATTGCGAACACTGATTGGTCAACACGAACTATCGCCGATCTGGCTGACGAATTCGACGCCGTTCGCAAGGCAAACCTGATTCTGTTTCGCCACCTAAGTGATGCTGCGTGGAAACAAGTTGGCACCGCCAGCGACAACCCGGTCACTGCGCGCGCTTTGGCGTACATCATCGCCGGTCACGAACTGTACCATCAGGAAATTTTGCGAGATCGGTATCTGGCTTGAGGCAACTATGGCAAAGGTTATTGATGGAACATCATCGGAAATTCGAGGCGACTGGGCGCACATTAGCTTGGCGGCAGCGTTTGAGCGATTGGCGAAAAATGCTCCGGCCAGATCGGTCGCCCAATTTGAACATGGAACCTTGCAAGTCAAATTCTATGTTCCGCGGGGAACTCACGGCGAACTGATTGATCCGCAAACTCCGCACACGCGCGATGAACTTTATGTCGTCGCGCGTGGTTCGGGAATGTTCTTCAATGGGGAAACTCGGCGCAAAGCGGAAGTTGGGGACCTGATTTTCGCGCCTACCGGCAAGGCTCACCGTTTTGAGGAGTTCGGCGAAGATTTTGCCGTTTGGGTCATGTTTTACGGGCCGGAAGGAGGTGAAGCGGCAAGCTAAAGCCGCTTCACATTTCAGCAAAGTTCTTGAGCAATTTCAGTCCAGCGGTCTGGCTTTTTTCAGGATGGAATTGAACGCCGACGATGTTGTCCCGTCCACAGATCGAAGCGTAGCGCATGCCATAATCCGTTTCGCCCAGCACGCAGTTTGAATCCGCCGATTCGACATAAAACGAATGAACGAAGTAAAAGAACGTTTGGCTGGGTAATTCATTGAAAACGGCGTGGGTGCGCTTGAACTCGACCTGGTTCCATCCGATGTGTGGCACGCGCAACTTTTCAGGGAACCGCACCACTCGCCCAGGCATTAACCCCAATCCTTTGTGAACGCCGAACTCGTGGCCTTGGTCAAACATCATTTGCAATCCAACGCATAACCCGAGAATGGGTGTTCCTGCTCCGGCGGCTTCCAGAACCAGTTCATCAAATCCGCGAGCTTTGAGCCCGTCCATACAAGCTTTGAATGCGCCGACTCCAGGCAGAACCAGCTTGTCCGCTGAGCGTAAGACAGTTTCGTCGCTGGTGACGACGGCATCAATGCCTTGCGAAGTGAACGCCTTTTCGACGCTGCGCAAATTGCCAACGCCATAATCAATGATTGCGATGCTCATCAGATAATACCTTTGGTGGACATAACGCCTTGAATTCGATCATCCAATCGGACAGCTTGCGACAAAGCGCGTGTCGCAGCCTTGAACACAGCTTCAATAATGTGATGCTGGTTGCGACCGTAGAATACTTCGATGTGCAAATTGCATCGGCAATGTTCGGCGAACGAATGCCAGAAATGTTCGACAAGCTCGACCGAAAACGTGCCGACAGTGTCGCGTGTGTTTTCGACTCGGTAAACCAGAAAATACCGGCCTGAAAGATCCACCACCGCTCGCGCCAAAGTTTCATCCATTGGCACGTATGCTGAACCGTAACGAACAATTCCTTTCTTGTCGCCCAAGGCTTCGGCAAAAGCCTGACCCAGACAGATTGCGATGTCTTCAACCGAATGATGGTCGTCAATCTGTAAATCGCCTTTGCATGTCAGTTCCAGATCGAACAGCCCATGCCGCGCGAACAAATCGAGCATGTGATCCAGAAACGGCACGCCCGTTCCGATGGAACTTTTTCCCGATCCGTCTAAATTCAGCTTTAGGCGGATGTCGGTTTCTTTGGTAGTGCGTTTAATTTCTGCTTGGCGGTTCATTACTGCTACACGGTCTCCTTTGCCCACAGATAAATACCTTTCACATAATGATCTGTAAAGCCGAACAAAGAACTCGCAGGATCACCGAATTACCCCCAAGAGGCTGAGAGTGAAGGGGGCAAACCAAATCCGCTGGTAAGTCAGTTCTTGGCAGATGAAAAATCCTGTTCATTGAAACCAACTTTGGGTCCTTTTATCCGTGCGCCTCTCCGGTGGCATGGCTACCTGTGTCTGGGTACTGAAAAAGAAGTTTTGATCCTGTCGTGCTTTGTGTGCACGGTGCGAACACGCCGGAAGTGTTCATGATCAAATTCGACCTGCCGTTTGGAGGCCGCGTGAGCTCTGAGCGGCAAGGCGGTTTTATTTTGAGGAAGCATTACGGCTCACGGCGGATTACGCGATGGCTCATGCCGGACTGGCTGATTCTTTACCGCAATGCACCGGCGGCTGAATCCTATGCCAAGTCAAAAGAAGACAAGTTGCGCGCACGTGGGATCGCCAAAGGAAGAAGGGAAGTCGTTCAGTTCGATCGAACACCAATCGAAAGATTGACAGCCAACCGAGCATCTTTGATACTCGCCACCGTGAACGAG
>DAOMFR010000163.1:0-14283 GCA_035429885.1 Blastocatellia bacterium | reverse complement strand
TTGAACGTGGCGCGGCGGGAGTGAAGATCACCGAAACTCCGGCGATTGACGCCACGCGGAAGCTTTACACCGTCGAATTCGACAATGTTGCCGTGCCGGAATCCAGCGCGCTGGCTTTCACGACGAAAACCAAAGAAGCCGTTGAAGACGCGACCGATGTGGCAACTGTTGCGCTGTGCGCTGAAATGCTTGGCGGAATGGTTTGGACTCTGGATACGACGGTTGAATACGCCAAGACTCGTTTGCAGTTTGGCAAACCTATCGGCATTTACCAGGCCGTCCAGCATCAATGCGCGGATATGTTCAACTTCACTGAAAGCGCGCGGTCGGCGACTTACTTTGCGGCGTGGGCGGTGGCGGAAAACGATCCGGCGGCAAAACTGGCTGTGTCGGTGGCCAAAGGCTACGCTTCAGACGCGGCGCGCGAAGTCGGCAATCGTGGCGTGCAATTGCACGGCGGCATTGGCTTCACCTGGGAACACAACATCCAGCTTTATTACAAACGGGCTAAGTCTTCTGAGATTCTTTTCGGCGACGCCAACTACCACCGCGAAAAGATTGCGGAAAAGGTGGTTGACGAATCGGAAGGCTAACTGATCAGTACCGCGACCAGTAGGGAGCGCCACTCGTGAGAGTTCGCTCCCTACTGGTCGCGGTACTGACTACTTTTTCAGTTGCGCCAGGACTCGGCGCATTCTTCCCACCAGCTTCACCAACTGTGCGTCATCAATTTTCTCTCCGGCCAAACTCACTTCCGCATCGCTGATCGTCTGGCGAAGTTCAATTTCATCAATCGGCAAATGCTGGCGGCGCAAGCTGGCGACAATGTCTTCGGTTTTGGCTCTGGAAGACAAACCCAGTCGGCGGCAAAGCGTTGCTTTGAATCGAGGGTAGATGTTTTCTAGCGCGAGGTCGCGTGCGCGTGCGACTTGTTGCAGGTTGGCCATTGAATCCACGAATTCCAGCGGCGAATGCCGGTCTACTTGCGGCATTGGCAGTGGGCGGGCAAAGCGTTTGCCGACGCCGAAGACAATCAATAGGCTTAGCAAGAACCCTTGCAGCAGCAACCACGGAATCGGGGTACCGCGCACATAATTGACCAGCGGGTTGATCTGCGAACGATAACCGTGATGAAACTCGTCGAAGAAGATTTTTCGGGGCTGGCCGTTTTCGCCTTTGCTCAACGCGCGCACCAAATTCATAGCCAAGGTCAGATTTGAGCCTCGCGCAATGCCGTTGTTGGCAATTGCGAATGGATCGGACAGGAACAGCAATCGGCCTTCGCAATATTTGAAATCGGCCAGCACGGCACCGTTCTTATCTCCCAGATGAACAACCGGCGCATACAGGAACGGTTCGCAGGGCGCGTTGCTTGTTGGGCTCGGACTTGCCGCTGGCGTTGGAGACGCTGACGGCTTTGGCGCAGGCGGCGGTGGAGCGCTTTCCTCTTCTTCCTCATCGATTTCCGGCGGTTCGAAACGGATGCGAGCGGCAAGAGATGTGAGCTGTAACCCGCGCAAGTTTTTGGTTAGCTCAGTCGGCTGGGCAATCAAGTTATCGCTGTTCGGATCTACCAGCGTTTCCGGCGGAGCCGTCCACGGCAGGTTTTCGCCGACAACTTTGGATTGCACCATCGGATCGCCAAACTGCGATTGTGGGTAGCGGCTGACGATCAGCGCCTTGCCTCCGCCAGCAATCCATTTATGCAACGCCAGCGCCTCGTCGTATTGAATGTCCAGATTGGGGTTAAACGGGCCGACAATGACCAGCACGGCTTTGGGCGCTTTTTCTGCCAGCGATTTGAAATCATCGCGAAACCGGAACACAGGCGTTCCCGATTCTTCCAGCAGTTGATAAAACGCACGTGTTCCGGTCGGACCAGAATTGTAACTGGAGCGAATCGGCTCACGTTCGTTTTCCGGTGGACGGTCGAAATCCAGGTTGCCCGCCGCGCTGAGCGCGATGAGCACGCCCAAGGCTAATGCAATGCTGATGATGATTCCCAGGTAACGACGCATAGCTGCTGGTTGACGTTAGACTCCGAATTGGCGGAAATGATGATCCAGGTGTTTGTAACTCAACGCACCCCAATCTTTTTTTGACAGCTTCCCGAATGCGGGGTGTTCCGGCCAGTCAGCGCGGCTGTCGCTGGCGGCCAATCTGCCAAAAGCCTCCTTGAACGAAGCGATTTCGCGCTCCCATTCCCCGGGAACTCGTTCAATCAATTCCGGCGCGGTGGGCGCTCCTTTGGGAAATGGCAACACATAAATGATCAGGTATCGGAGTGGGGCGAATTTGAAGGGAGTGTTTTTGGGAGCGATTTCCATCTCTCCCATTGTCATACGAATGCCGTCAGTGACGTGCGTTAACATGCGCGCGCAGCTCATCTGTCCCCAGCGAGCGGGAAGATCAGCTTTCAATTGATTCGCGCGAGCCAGCAATTCTTCGCGTGCTTCTGGTTCCCAAATCGTTTTCATGCAGTTGCTCCTGTCATTTAACCGTGTCCTGATAAAGCGTCAGAAAGTCGTTGAATTCAGTTTCGGTTGCCGGTTCCTGTCCGTACCAGACGTGTTCAAATGCACTGGTCATAATGGAAAACGTCGGATAAAGCGACGGTTGCGGTTTGAGTTCGTCCAGGTAATCGCGATTCGTTTTGGAACGATGCAGCCGGACTTTACCTCTCTGTTCCAGGTCGCACAGCAGCGCGATATACGTTCGGCGGATGGCACTGCGGAAGTCGCCTGCCCTCGCCAACTGATTGGCGTTGTTAAGTAAATCGGCAGGTGTCATGTCGTCCGGCAACTCTTCGCCCAAGACTTCGCGGACTTTGTCATTCGGTTTCCGCCGCCGTCGCAAACGTCGCAGCAGTTTGACCAACCCAATCGAAGCCGCTGCCAGCAAAATCAGAATCACTGCGATGCGGACAATGTTGGCCGTGGCCGTGCCTGTGCTTCCGACCTGCGGACTTCGTCCGGCAAGCAGTTTCATCAGAAGCTCTTCGATTTTTTTCCAAATCTGTTTGCCCCACTTTTTCAACGCAGTTTCTTTTTGTTCTTCAGGCAGGTATTCGTGCCGAGCCAGAATTTTGGTCAACAGCGCGTGATGATCCGTGGCGGTACTGTTGTCGGCAGTGAGCGAGGTGTTGACGCTTTGTTGCAACAGAAACAGACGGTCGGCAATTTCAATCAACATCGAGCGAACTTGCTCTTCGTCGCCATAAGCATCTTTGATGACCAGATTGACCGCATCGTGCAGCCAGGCATTGTTGGTGCGAATGGTTTGTCCGTCGAGTTCGACATCTTCCTGAGCAGGAACAAGCTGTTTGACCAAATTCATCGCGGCGATGATTTCCGACGAGGCAGGCTCGCTGTCTATCAACTGATCGGTCAACTGTTCGGCTTTGTCCAGTCGGTCAACGTAATCCTTGACCGGTGACGCGGCCAACGCTGTGACACCGCCTACAAACCACAGCAGAACGAACATCGCCGCCAGCAATCGAAACCGAATTTGGGTCAGAGTAAGTTTCATTCGATCAAAATACAGAACCGCAAACGCGGCAGAAACGATCATCATCAACCGCTTCTGTGCCGCACCAATGACACGAACGTAAGCCGCTGACAACAGACGATGTTGCCAGCGAACCTCTCGCCAATTTGGCGGGTTCCGCTTCGACAACGTTTGAGGCCAGCGGTTGAATCGGATCGAGCGGTTTTTCCTCGGCAACGGATTCCGGGAGTTCCTCGGCTGTTGGGGTAGCGAAAGCCGGTTCCTCTGGCGTAACGGTTTCAACCGGTGACGAATTCGTCGGCGTATAATCGTTTAACCCTAAAATTGAAGGCACTGAAGAACCCGCATACGCTCGAACAGGTGAATTGAAGGATGCGGCTTGTGGTTGCCAGGTTTGGCGAATCATTTCTGTTGTTGGCGGCAACAAACGATTTGCCATCAATTCAACGTCGAACCCTTCTTTGCGGACGCGGCTGTCCAAATACAGCAAGGTGAACCCCAGCATGGCAATCGGAGCAATGACGATTTCACTGACCTGGGTCAACGTCTGGTAAGAAATGCTGAACCAGAACGGGATGTCCTGTCTGAAAGGATTCCATTCAAATCCAAACCATTTCGAAACAGAAAGCAGCGGCAGAAATAAGAGCAGCCATAAAGACCAGGCAACATAAAACCAGAACAGCATTAGCGCGGCGATTCTCCATAACTCGCCACCAGCCAGCGTAAAACTTCGGCTGACGGAATTGAAGACGTTTTTTCCTTCCACCATCATCACTTGCGGGACGTATACCACGCGGCTGTAAATCAGCAGAAAGATCATAAAGACAGATGCCAGAATTACGACCACAAAAACGACTGTCAGAATTGTTTTCAGCCAAAGTGGAGCAGTGGATAGCAGCGCCGAGCCTGCAATTCCAATCATGATCGAAACTGCCGCCAGAAAATAAACGATTGCTCCTGCGCCCATGAGCAACAATACAACAACGAACAAAGCACCGACCAAAGACCAGAACCGTTCACGCACGGCGCGATATACGTCCAGAGCGCGAATCGCCTTGCCTTCAAAAAAATGATCTACCAACGAGCGGGACGCTCCGCCCAGTACGGCGTAAAATGCCGCTTTGCCAACCAGCCAAATCACAAATCCGCCGACGATCAGCGCCAGGGACACGACCACTCGTTTGTCGCCGCGATCCACGGAAAAGTTGCGAACTCCCAAGTAATACATCACCGTTCCGGCGTACGCGATCAGGCTGGGGCCGAACACAATTCGCAGCAATGCCAGAAAGTTACGCCGATAGATCCGCACTGCGCGGTCAATGACGTCCCCAGCGGACATGGGTGTGAGCGTGAACGAGTCGAAGGAATTCATAGCCTTGCCAAACGAAAAGCGAATTGCGGCTGAGCCTGTTTGGGCGATCCATTCAGCCGGGCGCATCTTAAGCGATTGCCATCAGCTTGAAAAACAGGAATCGTCAGGTTAGAAATGTTGCGCGCCTTCCACTGCAAAACGTATTTCAATGGAGAATTTTATGACTCGAATTGCTCGCCTGGCTGTTGCTGCTATAGCTCTGTCTGCCTTGATCTTCCCCTGTCGAATGGCAACCGCCGCTGGTTCCAAAGCCGAAGAAAAGGAGCGCGCGAAAAAAGCCGCCGCGGCGTTCCGCGAAATTATGGGCGCGCCCGATCAAGCCGTCCCGCTGGAATTGTTGGATCGCGCGTATTGCGTTGCCGTCTTTCCGGGAGTGAAAAAAGGCGGGTTCATTGTGGGCGGTCAATACGGCAAAGGTTTGGCCAGTTGCCGCCGTCCAGGAGGTTCGTGGGGATCGCCCGCGTTTTTCACCATCGGGGGAGGCAGTTTCGGATTGCAGATCGGCGGCCAGGAAGTTGACCTCGTATTGCTGTTTCTGAATAAAGCTGGAGTGGAAGGCTTGCTGCAAGACAAATTCGAAGTTGGAGCGGGAGCGGGAGCTTCTGCCGGTCCTGTGGGACGCAACACGCATGTTTCGACAGACATTCTGCTGAAATCTTCGATTGCGTCCTATTCGCGCAGCCGCGGCCTGTTCGCCGGGTTGGAGTTGAAGGGAGCAGTGATCACTCAGGACAACACCGCCAACCGCGACATTTACGACCGTGAAATTTCCGCCCGTGAAATCATTGTGGATGGCAAAGTCCGCACGCCTGCCGAAATTGAAGCTTTCCCGAAGGTGTTACGCACGTTTTCGCCGAAAGGGATTATCAAGTAATTCCACATCATTAGTCAGTGCCGCAATCAGTGGTTGCTGCGTGCGGTGCTGACTTGTTTACTCAGAGGAACCAATGAAACTCAAATGGATGATTTCGCTGATGCTTCTCGCCGCGTTCGTTGTTGGCGCATCAGCTCAAGACAAAAACAATCAACTCACCAAAGCTGAGCAAAAAGCTGGCTGGAAATTGCTCTTTGACGGCAAAACGCTGACCGGATGGCGTGGCTTTCACAGTCAGACTCCGCCAGAGACCTGGAATGTTGCCGACGGATGCATCACCAAACCCAAAACTGGTGGCGGCAGTGGGAAGGCAGGCGGCGATTTGATCACTGTGGATCAATTTGAAAATTTCGAGCTTTCGATTGAATGGAAGTTGGAAAAAGGCGGAAACAGCGGCATCAAATATCTGGTGTCGGAAAATTTGCCTCCAACGGGCAAATCCGCCGTCAGTTTTGAATACCAGGTGCTGGACGATGACAACCATCCTGATGCCAAATTGGGAATCGCGGGCAATCGCACCTCTGGATCGCTTTATGATCTGATCGCGGCCAGCAAAGCCAAAAAGCTGAAACCCGTCGGCGAATTCAATCAAAGCCGGATCATCGTCAAAGGCAATCACATCGAACACTGGCTGAACGGCGTCAAAACCGTGGAGTTCGACCGCAGCAGCGAGGATTACAAAAAGCATCTGGCCGAAAGTAAATTCAAAGGCACCAAAGGGTTTGGCGAAGCCAAACAAGGTCACATTCTGTTGCAGGATCACAGCGACCAAGTCTGGTTCCGTAATATCAAGATTCGCGCGTTGAAGTAATCCTTGCTGAGATTGAGGGACGGAGAGACGGAGAGCATCGGCTCTTGATCTCTCAATCCCTCAGTCTCTCAATCACTCCCTCTCCACCGTAATCGTGAAGCCGCTCAGTTTGAACACCAGATAACGGAAGTCACCAGGAGCCAAGACGCGCCGAGCATCGCTGCGAAAATGGATTCGGTGTTTGCCGGGCGGGATTGTGAAGCTTCGCGAAAACGCCAACGGCTCCTTGCTGGTTTTTACTTGTTCGTTCAGCAAACCGCTGATTGAAAGCGTCGCTTCGTTTTCTGTCGAAATTGCCGTTTCCAGTTTGACCCGCCTTGGCTGAGCCGAGCCGTTGGTGATTTCCAGTTCACCGATGGCAGAACACCAGCGATAAGGATTTTCCGGCGTCCCTTCCAGTTCCGCGCAACCTTCCACCCAAACCAACAACAACGGATGTAGCGCTTCTTCGCGTTTGGTGGCGAATTGCTCGCTGTACTTTGCGCGCAACTGACTGTCTAAAGTTCGCAGATCGAAAAAGACCAGTTTGCCGTTGTCGCTGACGAACTGTGGTTTGCCGAGCGTTGCTTCAAGTTCCGTTTCGACTTTGGTGTCGCTGTATCCTTCGCGGTTTAGGTAAAGACCTTGAAAGCCGCTCAGCGCGACGGCCTCAATCATTTCCGAAGTCGGTTTGGCGGTCAGCAGTTTTTGCCAGGCTTCGTCGTCGCGGCCTTTCATTGCTCCGTAACTCCAACGTAAACCCTCTGTGTGCAGATAGCCGCGCGTGTGGTCGTAATCAAACATTCTGCCGGTTTTCGGTGATTCGGGGAACGACACAAACGGCAGTTGAAAGATCATCGCGCCGGTTGGCAGCGCAGCTTGAAGCTGGCGCATGAACTTCTGGTCGGAATCATATTCTGTTCTGTTCTTTGGGTAATCAGGCACAAAGCGTGCGGAGGTTTGATCGAAGGCTCCAAACGCGATCACCGCCAACAGACAACCGGCAAACGCAATTTTCCGGGCTGCGGACTTCGCGAACCGTTCGGCGGTTTTGTCGAGCAACCAGGCAACAGTCGTCAGAGAAAAGAAGGCGATGAAAATGCTGATCCGGTTATATGCGCGAATCTTCGGCGTCAGCACCAGCGCGACCAAGGCTCCGACACTTCCAAACGTGGCGAGCAAAATGGCCGCCAGATTCAACACGCTCAGATGGCTGAGCAAGCCGCCGGAACCGTCCGTTTCCAATCGACCAAATTCCGGTTTACGAATCACCAACCAGCCAAACAACACGACGAAGCCAAGCAAGCCAATCAGTCCCAACGTCGCATCGTCGTTTTCGTTGATGAACTGCCGTTGATTGAAAGCGGCTTTGAGCTTTGCCAGCAAAGCGAGGCGATGTCCGCTGACCGGCAGCAACAGTTGCGATAGCCGGAACGAATACAGTTCAGCGTCAATTGAAGCTCGGCGAACGATGGGCGTGTCTCCGTGCTGACGCAAATACAAAACGCTGGGCAACAGGTTCGCCATCAATCCGCCAAAAATGATTGCGATCATTGCCGCAGGCAAAATCATGCAGCGCCAATTGCGCTGGCTGATGGTTACAACGCATCCGGCGATCACCAGAAAGAAACAGGTGAAGAATGCGTAATACGTGCCGCCAGCCGAAATCAGCAGGCAAACGACCGCCGAAGTCAGGAACTTTGGGTCACGCCAGTTCAATCGCAGCTTGCCGGACACTGTATCCACGAACGACAGTTTCCCCATCGCCAGCCATAAAGCGACCAGCACTGCCAGCGGAACCAGAAAGTACGCAGATAAAAACAAATGGTGCTGGCCTCGCACAAAGTGATACGGCAATAGCGAATACAACACGCTGGCAAAGAGGGATGAAACCCGCGAAATGCCCAGTTGCCGCAACGCAAACATTGCCGAAAGAGTCACCAGCGGAAACGTCAGCAGGTAAAACAGGTTCAGCGCTACGCCGTAATCGTTGGTGAACAACCCGATCAGCTTGATCATCGCAAACAGCAAGTTGTTGTCCATCATCGGCACGTCGCGCAGATTCAATTCACCCGGCGCAGCCATCGCAGGGTTATCCACATGCCAGCCGAAGTTCAAAATGCCCTTGACTAACATGGCGTTGTAGTTTGCTTCGCCGTAATACGTCAGCGGCACGTGCAAATCTGCCTGCCATAGTTTCAGCGTAAGGGCGACAAACAGCATTGTCAGGATGGCGGCGACAAGATAATCCGCTGCGGGTTTCCATTTGGGTGGGAGGATGGGGTTGGGCATAAGGCGTTAACCCGGAGTGCGGCGGGAAGCGTCGCACTCCGAATCGTCTGTCGGTTACTTTCCGGTTTTTGAGTAACGACCTAACGTCGTTGGATAACTGGCCACGTCCGCAGAAGCTTTGCTGCCTTTCAGCACCGCTTCCGCCGCAACGCCTTTGCCATACACGGCTTCCATATCGCTTTCGTCCAAAGTGATAACCGCGCCTTTCAGTTCCAAACCGGCGAATAAGCCTTTGCTGCGCGAATAAGAAAGAATTTCAGCATTGAGTTTCAAATCTGTCGACGCTCCTGCCTGGCGACCAACTGGTCCGGCTGCGACGGAAGCATCCCCGCCCATTTCAAATTTGCTCTTCAGCAAACTGTTCAATCCTTTGTCATTCATAAACAAAAAGACGAAATCCGTGGACTGAACGCCAATTTGCGGGCCCAGGCTTCCGCCTTTCAGATCGAAAAATGCTGGGCTGCTCCACCCGCCTTTGGTGCGACAACTGGCTACGCCACGTCCTCCGCGACCGCCAAGCCCCAACACGCCGGCTTTGATCACGCCCGGAAAAACGGCGATACAAACAGCTTTGTCCAGAACGTTATTCGGAACGGCTTTATCCGGAGCATCCATAATTTCCTTGAAGACTGTGGCTGCTTTGGCGGATTGTTTAACCGCGTCTGCCTTGTCGAAGGCAACAGCATTGGTGACAAGCGCCAGGCATAATGCACAGGCGAGATTGAAGGTAAATCTGAGTTTCATAACTCCTCCTGGAAAATTGGTTGATTGTGTTTTACGACTGATGTGATGTTTACAAGTTGTTTTGTGGGAATTCCGACAATGCGGATTTTCTCAGAAGCGGTTACCCAAGTAAAATGCGTTTCATGGCTACAACCGACGAACTCAACACACAAATAGTGGTGACGAAATTCCCCACCGATCGTGAATCGCTGGAGCGCGATTGCGACGTGGAATTTTTTGTCGCCGGAGGCCCTGGCGGCCAGCATCGCAACAAGGTCGAAACCGGCGTGCGGTTGACTCATGGTCCCAGTGGCTTGGTCGTCACGGCCACGGAGCGGCGATCGCAATCCGCGAATCGCGAAGCCGCTTTCGAGCGGATGGCCGAAAAGCTGGAAGCGCGGCAAAAAGTTCAAAAACCACGGCGCGCCACCAAACCTTCCGGCGCGGCGAAACAAAAACGCATTCAAGAAAAGAAAAAAGCCGGTGAGCGAAAGAAAGCTCGCGGCAAGGTGAAAGGATACGAGGATTAAACGAATGACTCGACTGAAAAACAAAATTGCCGTCGTCACCGGCTCCGGCTCCGGAATGGGCGAAGGGATTGCTCGGTTGTTTGCGGAAGAAGGCGCTCGGTTGATGATTTCCGACCGCGACTTAAACGCTGCCGAAACCGTTGCCGCCAGTTTGAATGAACAAGGCTTCACGGCAATTGCTCGCAAGGCAGATGTTTCCATCGAAGCCGATTGCCGAGCTTTGATAGATGACGCCGTCAGCCATTTCGGGCGGATTGATGTTCTGGTCAACACCGTCGGTTGGAGCAAGCGCGGAACGATTGAAACGACTAGCGTTGAAGAATGGGACGGCGTATTTGCCGCAAATGTGCGTGGTTCGTTTATCTGCACTCAGCAAGCCGTCAAATACATGAAAAACCAGGGCAGCGGTTCCATCGTCAACATCGGTTCGGTCAACGCGTACATCGGTGAACCCAAGCTGATGGCTTACTCGGCGGCCAAGGGCGCTCTGATGACACTGACGAAAAACCTAGCGAGTTACCTGAATCAATATCGAATTCGCGTGAACCAATTGAATATTGGCTGGACGCTGACGCCAAACGAACATCGCGTCAAAGTTGAAGAAGAAGGCAAAGCCGAAAACTGGCTGGAAGAAGCCGTTCAGACTCGCCCCTGGAAGCGTTTGCTGGTTCCGCGCGAAGTCGGGTTTGCGGCCTTGTATTTTGCCAGCGATGAAAGCGAACTGGTCACCGGTTCAATTCTGGATATGGAGCAATATCCTGTGGGCGCTCCGCCGAACTGGTAAGAGACTCAGCCTAAAGAAAGCTTCTTGTCGTAAGTCTTGAAAAAAGGAAGGCCCCCAAGAGAAAGTCAGCTTGGGGGCGCTTTTGGCTGGTAGCAGCGGTTAATACCCAATGGCTTAGGATGGCTACTGAACCCACCTTTCTGCCTTTGAGGCAGTGACCAAGGAGCAGGCCAGGACGCTTCTTTTTACGAACCGGGAACGACTTACCCTACTGCAAATGGCTGGCCACAGATTCGCTCTTATCTGTCGCCAGGCAAAACGGCCTGCAAGTGCTTGCGATAAAGCGGAAACGCTTACAGAAATCAGCCGTTACCCGATCATAAACTCCAAAAAGACAGCCAAGTATTTCTTGCAAGCCGGAAAAAGCTTGCCCCCAGCTGAAAGTGGCGGTAAATGTGAACCCGTCAAGGTAGGTTTACAGGCAAAAGAGTTTGCGGATCAATCGGAATTGATAGCCCCACACAATCAAATTCGATTGAGCGCAATCAGATTTGATTGGCTGGTTTGATTGAAATGCTGGGTTGCTCCCCGCTTTTTTCTTACCCAAATCGAAAAAATGAATCCCAAAATAATTGTTCGGGCTGGCCCGGCAAAAGGTCTGGTTTATGAAGTTGTTGAACCGGAAATTGCCATTGGTCGGCGTGAGTCCAATTCGATTGATGTCATTGATGTCAAAGACCGGCTGGTTTCGCGGAATCATTGCAAACTTGTCCGAGTGGATGACCAATTCCTGCTGCGCGATCTGGGCAGCCGCAACGGAACATACGTCAACGGACTGCCGATCAAGGAAGTTCTGCTGGAACACAAAGCCGAAATCAAAATCGGCGAAACCTGGTTGTTGTTTTTGCTTCACGAAGAAGACGAAGAGGCCATTGACTCAATTCCTGTCCGTTTTCTGGATGACGATCCAGGAACCCAAACCATGATCCTGATTCAGTCCCAAGGATCACGTTATTTGAGTCCGCCGCAACAAGTCAGTTCAACGCCCTCTGCTCGATTCGAGCAAAATTATCGCGCCTTATTGCAGCTTGGTCGTCAGATCAGTTCGATCCGCGATTCGCACGAATTACAACAGCGTTTGTTGGAACTGATCTTTACGGTGATTCCAGCCGAACGCGGTGCGATTTTAATGGCTGAAATCGGTGCCCAAAACTTTAATTTGCGCGCGGTCAAGTTCCGTGACGAGCAGCAGGCCGCGGCGGAAATGATCATTAGCCGCACGATTCTCAACCGGGCACGGAGCGAAGACATCGGAATTCTGACATTTCCTATGGGCCAGGAAACGTTGCTAGAACACGAAAAGAGTTTGCTGGCTTCGGGCGCGAAATCCGTTATGGCTGCGCGGTTGGCGGTGGGGGATGAAGTGTTCGGAGTTCTTTATCTGGATACGACCAACGCGGCGGACTTGTTTGATGACGAACATCTGCAATTGCTGACCGCGATTGCCAATATTGCCGCAGGGGCCATGGAAACCGCGCTTTATTTGGAAGGGCTGAAGGCGGAAAAAGACCGATTGCAAAGTGAATTTGATTCCGATCACCAGATGATCGGCGACAGTCCTCAATTCAAGAAAGTGAGTGACGTGATTGCCAAGGTCGCTCCAACGGATTCTTCCGTGTTGATTCGCGGCGAAACCGGGACTGGCAAAGAATTGGTGGCGCGGGCTATTCACCAGGGCAGCCGCCGAAAAAACAAACCATTCATTGCCATCAATTGCGCCGCACTTCCTGAGCAATTGGTCGAGAGCGAACTGTTCGGTTACGAGAAAGGCGCTTTTACCGGAGCGACCAGTCGCAAGCCCGGCAGGTTTGAACTGGCCAATGGCGGCACCATTTTTCTGGATGAAATTGGCGAATTGAAGCCGGAACTCCAAGCTAAATTGCTGAGAGTTTTGCAGGAAGGTGAGTTTGAGCCTTTGGGAGGAACCACCGTTAAAAAAGTCAATGTTCGGTTGTTGGCGGCCACCAACAAAGACCTGAGCGCGGCGGTGCGGGAAGGCAGTTTTCGTTCAGACCTTTTGTATCGGCTTGATGTGGTGACGATCTCAATTCCGTCGCTGCGCGAACGGCCGGAAGACATTCAGCAACTCGCCAATTACTTCGTTCGTAAATACGCCGCCAAATGCAAGCGCAGAATCAAGGGCATTTCCACTCCGGCGCGTGCTTGTCTGCAACGTTACACTTGGAAAGGCAATGTTCGTGAATTGGAAAATGCCATCGAACACGCGATTGTGATGGCAGCCACCGATCTGATTCTGCCTGAAGATTTGCCCGAAAAAATCTTGGAATGCGAGCCGGAAATTGAAGACGAAAACGCTCCAACGATCTTTGATGTAGATGTCATCACGCAACCGATTGTCGCCGTTGGCGTGACGAATTTTCACAAAGCCGTCAAAGAAGCGAAGAAGCAAATCATCCAACAGGCCATTGAACAAGCCGCCGGCAATCGCGTTGCTGCCGCAGAGTTGCTCGGCATTCATCCAAATAATTTCGATCGGTTGGTTCGTGAGTTCAATTTGCGCTCGGCGCTGAAAAAGGCAAGCGTTGAAAGGACAAGCTCTTGAAGTCACAACAGGGTTCGCACAAAATGTCGGCCTCGCAATCTTTTACTCAGACTGACAATTTAGGAACACGCTGAAATCAGGCTGGCGATAGAGCTGTCATTGTCTCTCTTGGGTCCCCAGACGATGATCAATCGAACCGTTTCACACTACCGCATACTGGAAGAACTCGGCGCTGGCAGTATGGGAGTGGTTTATCTGGCCCACGACACGAAGCTTGATCGGCAAGTGGCAATCAAATTTGCTACTGACACTGCCGACATCGCTCGGTTTACTTCCGAGGCGAAGCTGGCCGCCGCGCTCAATCATCCCAATATCGCCACCGTTTTTGACCTGGGCGAAGAAGACGGATTGTTTTTTATCGTCATGGAGCTAGTCCGAGGAGATAAGCTCAGCACTTTGCTTTCCAGCCATGAATTGTCGCTCGAACGAAGTCTGGAAATTGTCATACAGATCGCCGAGGGACTGGCCGCAGCCCATCGCCGTAAAATCATTCATCGTGACATCAAACCTGGCAACGTCATCATCAACGAACAGGGACAAGTCAAAGTGCTGGATTTCGGGCTGGCCAAACAATTGAAACTGACCTCAACCGAAGAAGATGATTTTTATGGCGAAACGATAGAAGCCCCAAAAACTCAGGCGGGCACATTCATCGGAACCTGGTTTTACGCTTCGCCCGAACAAGCGCGCGGCCAGTCGCAAGATGCTGATGAACGAAGCGATGTCTTTTCGCTTGGCGTGATTCTTTATGAAGCATTAACCCGGGAACGGCCGTTTCAAGGAAAAACTTCCCTGGAAATTGCCGCCCAGATTCAACTTTCCGATCCCGTTCCGCCGTCGAACCTGGC
>DAOMFR010000162.1:0-14296 GCA_035429885.1 Blastocatellia bacterium | reverse complement strand
CGCCGCGCCGTCATTGGCAATCAGCTTCGGTTGCTGAACGTGCTGGCCGTCGCGCAGCGTGAAGGCGTAAGCCGCGCCCTGATCGGTGGCGGCGGCATCCGCGCGATACGCGCCCACCAGCACCGTGTCGCCCTTGACCGCCACCGCGTAGCCGAAGCGGTCATCCGCATTGCCGACCTCCACGCCGAGTTGACGGATGAAAACTCCCTGGCTGGCTGAAAACAGATAGGCCGTCCGTTGATCCACGCCCGCCGCGTTCAAGCCGAGCGAAGCGCCGACGATCATCAAACCGCCGTCCATTGCTAACGACTCGCCGAAATGCGCGCCCGTCACCGAATTGGGCGCTTCGACAAGCTGAACCAGCGCCCACCCTGTTGCCCCGCGCCGGGCAAGCGCCACCGCCCCGCTATCGTTGCTGCCACGCAGATGTATACCGATGGCGGCCAATTCGCCGCTGAGCGCCACGGCATTGCCGAATTGATCGCCGCCCCGCGCCTGAGCGCTATCGAGGTTGAGTCGCGGCTGTTGCGTCCACACCGTGCCGCTGCGCGTGAAGATGTAGGCTGCGCCTTGTCCGGAGGCGGTGATCGTCACGTTCGGCGCGCCGATCAGCGCCGTGTCGCCGTCCAACGCTACGCTGACGCCGAACCGGTCGCCGTCCGTGACGTCGTTCGACAGCAAGCGTTGTTGCAGCGTCCACGTTGTGCCGTTGCGCACGAAGACATAAGCCGCGCCGGTCGTGAAAAATGACGGCGTGATCGTTTGCTGATACGCGCCGACCAGCGCCGTATTGCCGTCAAGCGCCACCGCCGCGCCAAACAACGCGCCCGCAAAGCCGCCGCTGGCGCCGAGCTTTTGTTCAAACGTCCAAGTCGTGCCGTTGCGCACAAAAACATAGGCCGAACCGATTTCCGTATCCGTTCCCGCGTCGGATTCGGGCGCGCCGATCAGCGCCGTGTCACCGCTAATCGCCACCGCCGAACCGAACTTATCACCCGGCTGACCGTCATTGGCGAAAAGCTTCTGCTGCAATGTCCAGTTCGTACCGCTGCGGACAAAGACATAGACCGAGCCTTGATCGGTGTGCGTCACTTCGTCATAAGGCGCGCCAATGAGTGCCGTGTTGCCATCAAGCGCCACCGCATAACCGAACAGATCAAAGTCCGCGCCGTCATTCGCCAGCAACTGCTTTTGCAAGGTGAAGAGTGGATCAATCGTCAGCGGATATTCGGCATCGTGGTCAGCGACTTCGATCACGACTTGCGAATTGTCCACGGTCAGTTTGGCGGGAAGGTTCAGTCCGCGTGCATCACGCGCCACCAGCTTGCCGTAATCAACGGCCTGCGCGCTGCCGTTTCGCAATGTGACTTGCTGACCGTCGTTGCTGGCGCTGGCCTGCCAGCCTTCGCTGACTTGAAGAGTCAGCCGCAGAGGAATTGCGGATTGTGAATTGCGGAGTGCGGACTGTGGACGCTTGTCGAGTGTGAAACCGTGCTCTACGCCTTCCGCGCCGTTGGCGAACCATTCGCTCACGCCTTCGCGTTCAATGGTGATCGTCTGTTTGTCGCCGCTGACTTTGCCCGGAGCGACAGTGCGCAGATCGTCGCCGTAACCGAGCTTGTTCAATCTGAGACTGACAACCGATGAATCTTTGCCAGTTTCTTTGGTCACAATGCTGACACTTGATTCAGTGACGTAAGCGTCATAACCCGCTGCAGGATTCGGCGCGTGCCAGGCCGGGTGCCCCAGTGGCGAATGCTCCACGCGGTTGACGCCGAATCGCGCCTGCTGCATGGCGGCTTGTAGCGATTCGTATTGCCCGGTTTGTTTCAATTGCTCCAAGGCCGCTGCGCTTTGCACTGGCACAGATTCTGTGGGGAGCTTGATTCTGGTTCCGGTTAAGAAAACCGCCGCGCTAACCACGCACAGCGCGATGAAGGCCGTGCTGGCGGCGATTCGCTGGGTGTATCGTGAATTCATAGTGATCTCCTTTTCCTGTATTGGCACGCGCTTGAAAGCAAGTTTGTTTTTTGTGCCGAGTCTCATTGAAAAACAGCAGGGCAAGACCAGCGAGGTAAACGGCAAAACCTGCAAGAGAAAGAAAAATTGTCAGCAGGGCAATGACTTTCAGCAGCAACAACGACAAGCTGGGAAACATCCCGCCATTGATTCCACCGAGTGTTTCGATTTCCATAACGTCTCCTGTTTTGCGTGTTAGGCCATTCAACGACCAGACACACTTCGAGCAAGGAATCGCGCACATCGCGACTCTCAACACTGTTCGTCAGTTCAAAATTCATTTACTCGCAAGGAAAAACAGGGCGAGTGATTGAGGCTGAGCCTTGAGCCACTTTTGCCAGCGCTTCTCGATAGTTGAAAAGCGAAGCGTGAGTAGCGCTGTTTCACACTACCCACGCTTGCATTAACGGATTAGTTTTTGGCCTTCGAGGCGATCTTCTTGCCAGTCAATTGCTTGACCAGTTTTTCCACCGCTTGAAGCCGTGTTTCCAGGTTGGCGTTCTGCTGTTTCAAATCAGCGTTACGCAGTTGCAGAGCATCGTTGTCGCTTTTCAGAGTTTCCAACTCGCCCTGCTGTTCCTGTATGGATTTGATGACCACAGGAATTAGCGTGGAATAGTTCATGCCCAAGGTCGAGTCCGCTTCGGCCGGTTGCACGACCGCTTCGGGAATAACCTGCTGGGTTTCCTGAGCAATGAAGCCCAAATGCTGCTGGCCGTTGTTGTCGTCTTTCCACTGGAAGCTGACGGGGCGCAGCTGCATCAATTCGCTCAGGCCGTAACGCAAATTGGTGATGCCTTTCTTCATGCGGGCGTCGGAAGTTTGAATGGTTCCGTTCACAGCATATACGGCAGCCCAACGCTTGGTCGGCGTGCCAAGTCTGTACCCATCGAAGGTGGGAAACACATCGCCCTGAACGCCCACTTTGCCAACGAAATGGCCAGCCATGCCGCTGTCGCTCGCCAATCCCATCACACCGACGCCATTCGTCGTCTGCCCCAACACCCCTTTGTTATTAAGGCTCACGCCATAAACTGCGCCGCCGATTTCAGCCGCCGGGAAATCTTCGGCGACTTGCAACCGGTAAGGCGCATTGGTGTTCGCCGTGCCGATGCCGACAAATCCGCCGGGATTGACAGTGATTCCTCGCACGCCACCTGCCCAGATAGAAGTGGAGGTGTTGACGGAACCGTACACCAACATTTCGCCCGGAGCGATGCCCGTCGCCGTACCGGGAACGCCGACGTACCCTTTCCCTGTTGTGCCGTGGTAGAAATCCCAGCCCGCCGCGAAACTGTTGTTTGATGCCGATTGAGCACGCGGCGGCAAAATGTCACTCGTGGCTGCAAAAATATGAAGCTTCGACAGCGGAGTTGTGCCGCCAATACCAATATTGTTGTTCGCTTCGGTCATGATCGAATTACCAACATTGGTCGTCGAAGTGAATTTCGCGATTCTTCCAGCCGTTCCACTGGCCGCTGCTGCCAAGGCTGCTTTGTTTTCTGCGTTGGCGTCCGATGCAATGTCGCGCGTGACAACGTCCCGCGTGGCAACTTCATTGGTATTGCCTTCACGCGGAATGGCCGCTCCGGCAATAATGGCGTTTTCATTGCGAGCGACCGTCAGATCAGCGCCAATGCTGCTATCGTTCTGGCTGGTAACCCACAACCGGTCGGTCTGGTTGTCACGCTCTTTGGCGCGATCCACGATGAAATGTCCGCGCCGAACGCGCGAAGTTTCCGCGTCGGCTTCCTTGACCGTCAGCGTGTAGGCGTACACGCCACTTTTGACCGCTTCACCGCTGTCCTGGCGAAACGCCCAAGCCAGTTCCTGCTGAGCCATTATGCCGCTGTTAAAAATTATCTGGCCAGTTTGATCGGAAATCAGTAGCTGCATTTCCGTGACGGCTTTTCGCGCAGTGAAACGAACTTGTTCCTGCTGAATGATGATTGTCAGGTCTTCCTGCGAAGACTTGGCGCTTTGCGCATCCTGCTGACCGTCAAACACGACAGCCGCTTGAGCCATCGGGACACACAACGAAACGCACAAAAACAGAGCTAGAAATTGTTTTACTACTTTCATTTGTCCTCCTAATCCTTCTCTTGAAGTAACTGCCCTGCCAGCACGGAACGAGGGGCGATAGCGACTCGGATTCTCGTGAGAGACACATTTCGCAAGGCCCGGTCGCTACCGCTCCCGGTTCCGTAACAAATTTCTGCTTACCGGCTGAACAGCTAATTGCTGATTGCCCGTTCACTTCTGTGAACAGAGCCTGTTTGAAGCGGCAGCCTTAACCGCGCGTGCGGCGGGTTGCCGGGTTGAGGTGAATGGCAGAAACGAACAAGCCAGGCATAGCTCCGCCCTGCTCAGGCGGCGTGGGCGAAACTTCCGCTCGCGCCGCCTGAGCCGTTGCTCATTGACTGCCAGTGAAAAATCGTAGGGATTGATCCGCTCAGACGCGAATGGCTGTCACTTCCAGGTACTCAGCAGGGATGCTGGTCGTGCCATCTGTGGCGCGATTGTGTTCTGTCCAAAGCTGTTCCAGATCGCGGCGGAGTGCGGCCTGTCCTGCTTCATCCAACGCCGCAAATGCGCGGAGCGTCGGGCCATACCAGGTGCGGAAAAACTCAACCGCGTCGGGCGGTGTCATAGGAAAGTCCATGGTCAGAATGCGCCGGTTGCATTGCAGATCGGTGAACCCGTCACTCAATCGTTCGCGCACAATCGCTTCATCCCCCCACAGTAAAGGCGAAGGCATTGGCGGTGGCGTGACGTGCCAACCGGTGACTTTGAACATCTGGCCAATGAAACCTGTTGGCGTCCAGTTTGCCATTGCGACGCGTCCGCCGGGGCGACAAACACGCGCCATTTCTGCCGCGACCAACTGCGGCTGTGGAGCGAACATCGCGCCGAACATTGTCACGACTTCATCAAATGCGGCATCGGCGTATGGCAAAGCTTCAGCGTCTCCTTCGTCGAATTGAATTTTCGCGCCTTCTTGCTTTGCTCGGTCCCGCGCCGTTTCCAACAGATTCGTGGCAATGTCTACGCCGATCACGCTTGCTCCGGCGCGCGCCGCAGGAAACGAAAGATTGCCCGTGCCACAAGCAACATCTAAAACCCGCGTTCCCGGCGTCAGTTGCAACCGCGCGATGAATTCCGCGCCGCCGGCCCAGATGATTTCGGCGATTCTGTCGAAATCGCCTGACATCCAGGTCGCTTTCAACTTGCCTTTCAAGGATTCCATTTCTGGCGTAATCGAACTCATGGCGTGTCTCCTTAAGGCGTATGGCAGCCCTGTTAAGCCACCATACGCTTTATTGAAAGTGGGTTTAGCAGAAGGCAGGCGCTACCTGCTCAATACGTTTGCGTGCTGCCGGTTGGAGACGCTCCAACGTCCCCAGAAAGTTCTGATGAACCATACCGGAGCCGATATATGTCCAGCGATTGGCTTGATGTTGGTGTTCCAGAAACCGCGCTTGTTCACTATATATCAGCTTGCGATTGGTCGCGCGTTCAAACGCTTCCATGTCGAATTGTGTTTGCATTCGCAGGCCATTGTCCAGGAAACCGCCGATTTCCAGATATTCGTCCACAGCCTTTTCAATCTGCTCCGTCGTCATGGATTCGGCCAAAGCTTCGACCATCAACGTATCCAGCCGAGCGTGTTGAGCTTCTTCCATCCAATGATGCGTGAGCAAACTCTTGAACAGCGGATCGAGTTCCTGGTTATCGCGGACTCCAGCCAAGTAATGACTCTGCGTCATCCATTCGATGTGCAAAATCAATAACGCCACCGCCAGAGGCTGATGCGCCAACACTGCTTTGCCGATTTCCGAAGGCGGACCGATTACAGCGCAATCCGTTCCGAAGCCTTTTTCAAACTCTTCGCAGAATCGTTTGAACAGCTGGATGTGTTTCGCTTCTTCACCGGCAAATTGCAGAAAGGCGCGCGTGCGGTAATCGTCTTCAGCCAGTTGCGGACGCGCGTGATCCAGCACGAATGGCAGAATGAATTCTTCGACCAAACCAAAGATGGTCAGATAAGTGTTACCTTTGATCTGATTCAAAATGCGTTGCTCATCGGGCGACAAAAATTCCAATTTCGTCGTTTGTGCCAGCATTTCGGGCATAAACGGTTTGGAAAAATCCAGCCGCTTGCCACCTCCGATAATGTCTTCAATCCGCCAGTTGGCTTTTTGTGAAGCGGCCAGCGCCGACTGATACGAATAACCGTGATCGTTTGTTATTTTCATTTGAGCTGCTGTTTGCATATTCCTTCTCCTTCTTTTGGTTTTGTTGAGACACCATAAATGTAATCTCGCCTTAGTTTTGGGCACGATAGAAGTAATACTCGGTCGTGTAAGGCACTTCGACGATTTGATCCACAGCGGAGCCTGCCGTTGCCGGAGCAAGTCCGCCAACAGTGTTAACCCGTTGGATATAGGTCACTCCGTTGAAAATGCCGGGACTGCTGGTTGACGCTCCCTTGAGAAGCAACCACGGAATGGCATTCGAATCAGGCGTGCATGCTCCAACTCGCGTGCCGATCACTTTGCTGCCAGTGCCGCTTTCCCAAATAGGGCCACCGTGATGAATGCCAACGACTTTCGGTCGAAAATTGGCAATCGTAAATAAATCCGCTCTGGGCGCGACGAATCCCCAACTGTTTCCATCCCAGCGATAAATTTGGACTCCGCGTGCGTAGACATGAAAACTGACGGTGTTTCCTGTGGGAACTTGCACCGTGTCACAAATACCAGATGGCAAATTGGGCACGCGGCTTTCGTTGTTGTCTTGCGCAAAGGAAGGGAAAGCGAATCCCGCGACGACAAACAACGTGATCAACCCGATGGTGCGTTTAATGTTGAGCATTGGTAATTTCCTTTTTGTGTAAATGAGGTCAGTTGGTTTCCAGAGGTATCAGCAACCATAGAGATCACGAGTTCATGGAACGCTCCGAAAAGCGGTCACTCCGTCAACACTCTCTATGGCTGCTGTAAAACCCGTTGCCGTCCTACTCGGCCTTCGAGTTTTGTGGTGCATTGGTATCGGGTCCCACGCGAGAGATGCTGAGCGCGTTTGTCCGAGCCAATTTTCGTTCTGACTTGGGCTTGCTCAAATAAAAATGCAGGCCCTGCTGCGCCACTTCAATTCTGGAAAGGAAGCGTTTTTCGCCATAGGCGTGAAAGACCAGCGAATTCCGCTTGGGAGAGTCTTCTGTTCCAACCAGCACGGAAAACGCTCTGAATGATTTATCGTCCTTTCCGCGCATCACAATTGTGTTTGGCATATTGGAAATGCGCGTGAAGGTGTAAGCCCCCGCAGGAAACTGGGTTTCTCCCAGTTGAAATGCAAAGGGAATTTTGACGTTCAGTAAATTGTCTGTTGATTGGGCAGACGCCGTCAGCGCGCCACAGCACAACACAGCCACGGCTAACGCTATGCGATACAAAAATTGTTTTTTCATGATCAACCTTCCTTCTTCTCAATGGTTATTGTTCAGCCGCTCCCCGGAATAACCGGCGGTTTGCGCCTGTGATCTGCAGCAGTCTGTATTGCTGCTCATCTCCCAATGCGAAAAAACGGAAGGAAATTGCTAGCGTCAGAAATTATTTTTTTGCTGGCTGAAATAAGACTGATGGTCTAGGACGACTAAGTGAAAGGGTAATGGCTACTTACGAGCAAATGCGCCAGCCAATTTCGCTAGGGCAGTGTTACAGGTGGCGACAAGTTGAGCGGCTTGTTCGCGTTGTTGCTGGTTAAAGCTGGTCGGTGGAGCTTGTTGGGACCAAACGTCCCATAAAGTGAGCGATTGTTGGGCATACTTTAGCGCTTCGTGCCAAAGATTCGGACGTTCTAAAATCGGCGCAGCCATTGCGCGCCTGACGTAATACCGACTCAGCCCGGCATAAGAATTAGCCAGTCGCCAGCGCGTATAGAGGTCATAGGATTGCTCCGCCGACGGTGTTTGGGACAATGCGAGAGCTTCTCGATAATGCGCAAGCGCGGCATTGTGGTCGCCGATTTGCAATTCAACGTCGGCCAACTTCAACAGGACAAAGTGCAATATAGCGAGGTTTCTCGCATTGGTAGTGTCGCGTTGCAACAATTCCCGGCTAATGGATAACGCTAACCGTAAATTTTGTAACGCGCTGGTGCGGTCGCCCAATAGGTTCTGAGCTTCCGCCAGACCTTTGAGAGAGCTGGCTTCACGGCGCAACACTTGTGCGTCTTTGAGATCTCGTTCCTTGAGCGAGCGTAAGATGGCGAGCGCCTGTTGGAAATGAGCCGTAGCCTGGGACGCCTGCGCTGTTTTTTGCCCGACCATGATTTCAGCAACCAATAGATGCCCTGTTGCCAAATCCCGTTTCGCCAGCGCATTTTCAGGATCGCGGCCTACCGCCTGCTCAGCCATCGCCAGAGCGGCACGGTAATACAGCAACCCCGTGCGCGAATCTCCCAGATTGGGGTAACGTGGGTTCGCATACAGGTTGCCCAATTCAATCAAGGCGTCCATACGAGCACGCGGATAACGTGTGTCTTGTTGGTGATTGGGAAGCAATTGATCAAGCAGCATGAGCGTTTGTCGAAAATGATCAAGCGCGCTATTGATTTCGCCCCGCGACACCAACGCTTCGGCCACACGTGAATGGGATGCTGCCAAACTGAACTGCGACAGGTCTCCACCAAAATCCGCAACACGGCGTTCCGCCAATTCCATTTCGCGACGATAACTTTTCAACGCATTTACCGGATCCCCCGTGTCGAGATAAGTGTCGCCCAGAAAGATGTAACAGTTTTGCAGGAGCGCCAAGTCATCAAGTTCGCGGGTTTGCTGAACCAGCTTTTCCGCCTCGGCGATTGTTTGCAGAAGCGTTTCGGGCGAAGCCATCAACGCGCTCGAGCGAGTTTGCAACATGCCCAGTTTGAAATAATTTTGGACCAGCAGCCGCGACATTTTGGGGTCATTGTCATCTTCGCGCCGAAGTCGCAAAGCCAGTGCCAGGCTTTTCTGATAACTCTGTATGGCCTCTTGGTGTAGGCCTAGGTTGGGGGCCCAAGGGTCACCTTGCACATCGCCCATTTTTTGATACGCCATCGCCAACTCCCACTCCAGTTGGGAGTCATTCGCCGCTTCTGCGGACAGGGTGTCCAGATAATCGCGAGCTGTTTGGACGACAAGGGCACGAGCTTCGGTGGTGCCCGGGACATTTTGAATTTTGTCGTAAACGCCAAACAGAAAGGTGTTGGACAGCGTCCGCACCTGTGCAAATCGCCGCTCCGCCAGGTTGCGTTCCCGCGTCAATCGCACCGTCAAAATCGCCAGCGCTACGGTTAGCAAGCCCAGCAAAGCCAGCGCTCCCACAGCCGCTTTGTGGCGACGCACGAATTTGCCTGCCCGATAGCCAAAGGTGTCCGGCCGCGCCGTGATCGGCAGGCCGGATAAATACCGCCGAATGTCTTCGGAAAACTGTTCGACCGATTGATAGCGCCGCTCCGGCTCTTTCCGCAGCGCCATCAGCACAATCGTATCCAGATCACCTGTCAGTTGCTTGGCCAGTTTCGTCCGGGCATCCGTGTGGTGCCTGGCCAGGTCGCTCGGGCGCGGAGCTTCCGTGTCGCAAATGGCTCGCTCGATTTCCTGCGGAGCATACGTTTCAAACTGATAAGGTCGTTGTTCCGCCAGCAGTTCATACAACACCACTCCCAGCGAATACACATCCGTCGCCGTGGTGATTGTTTTGCCCCGCACCTGTTCCGGGCTGGCATAATCCGGCGTCATTAACCGCAACGCGGTTTCCGTCCGCGTGAACGCTTCGCTCAGATCGGGCGACAACAGCTTGGCAATCCCGAAATCCAGCAATTTCGGAGTCCCGTCCTCCGTGACCAGAATGTTGCTGGGTTTCAAATCCCGATGAATGACCAGTTTTTGATGCGCGTGCTGCACGGCGGAACAAACTTTGCGAAAGAGTTTGAGCTTGTCATTGAGCGACAGTTCCTGCTGGCGGCAATAATCGGTAATGGAGATTCCATTGACGAATTCCATGACGAAATACGGCAGCCCATCCCGCGTGGTGCCTCCGTCAAACAACCGCGCGATGTGCGGATGATCGAGAGAAGCCAGAATCTGCCGTTCGCGCAAAAACCGGTCGCGGACAAAATCGCTATCCATGCCGCGTTTGATGAGTTTCAGCGCAACCTGATGCTGGAACTGGTCGTCGTCTCGCACGGCTTCATAAACGGCGCCCATCCCGCCGTGGCCAATCAACCGCGTCAGGCGATACGGGCCAATGCGCGTGTTGAGCAGGTCGTCTTTCGGTTCGTGAGCGACGGCCACGGTGGCGTGTTTGATGGGATCGTGCAGAAAGGAATCGGGCGGATCGCACGCAAGCAATTCCAGAACTTCGCGGCGCAATTCATCATCGCCACCGCAAACGCGAGTCAGGAGCGCTTCGCGTTCGGCCAGCGGGCGATCCGCAACTGTGCGGAACAGTTCATCTATGCGGCGCCATCGTTCAGGAGTCATAGGGGCAAAACCCATAGGGGAACAAGATTTTTCGCCAGCCCAAGCCTAAGCCCAAGCTCATTGCCTGCCGGGCAAGAAAAGCACATCTGCATCAATTTTTTATTGGCGATTATTTGGCGCATTCAACTTTGCCAGGGCTGCATCGCACCTGGTAATGGTGCGCGCAATCTGATCCCGCTCTCGCCGATTGAAACTGCTGAGCCCGGCGGTCGAGTTCAAAGTTTCCCACAAGTGCAAGGATTGTTCTGCGTATTGACGCGCTTCACGCCAATGCTCGAATCGTTCGTTGACTTGACTTACGTCAGCGCGCGCGACGAAATAACGACTCAGCCCCGCAAATGAATCCGCCAGCCTCCATCGTACATACAAATCGGCGGACTGTTCGACAGGAGGAGCTTCCGCCAAGCTTAGCGCTTCCCGATATTGGGCCAATGCTTCAGTATGATTTCCGGATTCCAGCGTCAAGTCGGCCAGCGCCAATAACGTGGAATGCAAATCGGCTCGTGTGTATTGATCAGTGGGGTCGCGTGCCAACAAATTTTGCCAGATGGTTCGCGCTTGCAACAGGGATTGCTGAGCACCGGGACGATCGCCTACACGTTTGGAAGCATCGGCCAGGCCTTTCAAAAAACCTGCTTCACGCCGCAACAGTTGCGCGTTTTCAGAATCGGATGCCAGCAACCCGCGCACAATGCCGAGCGCTTTGCGGTAATGCTCAATGGCTTGTGCGGCTCTGTCTAAAACCAGCACTTCGGCTTCAAGCCGGTATCCTTCCGCCAAATCCTGTTGCGCCCTGGCATTTTTCAAATCAAACGATGCCAGTTGTTCTGCCAATGCCAATGCCGCGTGGTAATGGCGCAAGGCTGTGCGAGCGTCGCCCAAATTGAAGAATCGCGGATTACCGGAAATATTCCCCAACCAGATCAGCGTAATCATGCGTGGTCGCAAATAGACAGGATCCGTCGAATGCCTGGCGAATAATTCATCATGCAGCGCCAACGCCTTATGGTAATGATTCATCGCTTCAGTAATTTCGCCCAGTGAGACCAGCGCTTCGGGCAAACGCGTGTGCGACATTGCCAGACTTAAAAGAGCGCGATCACCTGGGAATTCCGCATTGCGACGTTCGGTCAGATTCATTTCACGGCGATAATTGGCCAGCGCACTGGCCGGGTCGCCCATATCCAGATGAATATCGCCCAAACGCTTCAGGCAATTTTGCAACAGCTCCAGATCATTCTGGTCATGAGTTTGCGCTTCCAGAGTTTCCGCGGAAGTTACCGCCAAACTCAGCGTTTCGCGTGCCGTCGCCTTGCTGCCAGACAAGGCTTGCAACGCGCCAAGTTTGTAATATCCATGCGCCAATAACCGAGCCATTTTCAGATCGTTAGCGCCGCGTTGAGTGAGTTGCTGGGCCAGCGCCAGGCTTTTCTGGTAACTCTGCATTGCTGCTTGCGATTCGCCGATGTTGGGGGCCCAGGGATCGCCTTGCACATCACCAGCTTTTTGATATGCCACCGCAAGTTCCCATTGCAACTGAGGATCGTTCGAAGCCTCTTTCGATAGATTGTCGAGGTACGAAACTGCCGTCTGGGCAACCAACGCACGCGCCTCAATGGTGCCCGGGACATTTTGAATTTTGTCGTGAACGCCAAACAGAAAGGTGTTGGACAGCGTCCGCACCTGTGCAAATCGCCGCTCCGCCAGGTTGCGTTCCCGCGTCAATCGCACCGTCAAAATCGCCAGCGCTACGGTTAGCAAGCCCAGCAAAGCCAGCGCTCCCACAGCCGCTTTGTGGCGACGCACGAATTTGCCTGCCCGATAGCCAAAGGTGTCCGGCCGCGCCGTGATCGGCAGGCCGGATAAATACCGCCGAATGTCTTCGGAAAACTGTTCGACCGATTGATAGCGCCGCTCCGGCTCTTTCCGCAGCGCCATCAGCACAATCGTATCCAGATCACCTGTCAGTTGCTTGGCCAGTTTCGTCCGGGCATCCGTGTGGTGCCTGGCCAGGTCGCTCGGGCGCGGAGCTTCCGTGTCGCAAATGGCTCGCTCGATTTCCTGCGGAGCATACGTTTCAAACTGATAAGGTCGTTGTTCCGCCAGCAGTTCATACAACACCACTCCCAGCGAATACACATCCGTCGCCGTGGTGATTGTTTTGCCCCGCACCTGTTCCGGGCTGGCATAATCCGGCGTCATTAACCGCAACGCGGTTTCCGTCCGCGTGAACGCTTCGCTCAGATCGGGCGACAACAGCTTGGCAATCCCGAAATCCAGCAATTTCGGAGTCCCGTCCTCCGTGACCAGAATGTTGCTGGGTTTCAAATCCCGATGAATGACCAGTTTTTGATGCGCGTGCTGCACGGCGGAACAAACTTTGCGAAAGAGTTTGAGCTTGTCATTGAGCGACAGTTCCTGCTGGCGGCAATAATCGGTAATGGAGATTCCATTGACGAATTCCATGACGAAATACGGCAGCCCATCCCGCGTGGTGCCTCCGTCAAACAACCGCGCGATGTGCGGATGATCGAGAGAAGCCAGAATCTGCCGTTCGCGCAAAAACCGGTCGCGGACAAAATCGCTATCCATGCCGCGTTTGATGAGTTTCAGCGCAACCTGATGCTGGAACTGGTCGTCGTCTCGCACGGCTTCATAAACGGCGCCCATCCCGCCGTGGCCAATCAACCGCGTCAGGCGATACGGGCCAATGCGCGTGTTGAGCAGGTCGTCTTTCGGTTCGTGAGCGACGGCCACGGTGGCGTGTTTGATGGGATCGTGCAGAAAGGAATCGGGCGGATCGCACGCAAGCAATTCCAGAACTTCGCGGCGCAATTCATCATCGCCACCGCAAACGCGAGTCAGGAGCGCTTCGCGTTCGGCCAGCGGGCGATCCGCAACTGTGCGGAACAGTTCATCTATGCGGCGCCACCGTTCAGGAGTCATAGGGACAGGATTCCTTCCGCATCCTTGGAGCTCAATTGCGGTTCATTTCGCGGTGCAACCAGACCCGCGCCAACCGTGTTTCGTGAGTGATGGTCGCGATGGAGAGGTTGAGGGCCGCGGCTGTTTCTTCCAGGCTCATTCCACCGAAATACCGCAATTCGATGACGTGAACCTTGCGTTCATCAAATTGCGCCAGGGCATTTAACGCATCGTCGAGCGCTACCAGTTCTGCGGCCTTTTCACTGGAATAAAACCACGCGTCATCCAGCGATAATTCCGCCACGCCTCCTCCTCGTTTTTCGGCCGTGTGCGCACGCGCATGTTCCACCAGAATCTGGCGCATCAACCGAGCGGCTACCCCAAAAAAATGGTTGCGACTTTGCCATTCGGGCGCATCGTGTTCGATCAATCGCAAATATGCTTCGTTGATTAACGCTGTCGGTTGCAGGGTGTGATCGGATCGTTCGCGGCGAAGATAGCTCTGAGCCAGACGATGCAGTTCCTGATACACAATAGGAAGCAAGAGACTGAGCGCGACTTCATCGCCCTGACTCCAGCGGAGCAATAGCGGCGTAATTTCATTGGGTGGCGGCGTTTGCATGGAGACAATTTTGTGTCTTCCCTCAAAAAGAAGTCAACGAGGCGCTGAAAATCTGTGTTTGCTCCAAAGTAAATTCCGCCACACTTACAGGCAAAGATGTCTTGCCTGTAAGTGTGGCGGAACTTTTTTCGCCTCGATCACTTCGCTATTTACGGCGCGAAGAACCCGACCACATCCACCACCAAATCCGTCGTGCTGGC
>DAOMFR010000161.1:7829-14717 GCA_035429885.1 Blastocatellia bacterium | reverse complement strand
ATGCGTTCGGGCTTCCATGGCAAATCGCCTTCGATGATCTTGCCGTTGTGCTTGAATTCGGTCGGAGCGCCAAACGACACGCCGATCATCTGGCCCGCCCAACCGCCTTTAATCTTGTCTTTCAACACAGCTACGGAAAGGCTTCGCGTTTTGGGTTGAGCCAAAGCGGCAACGATCAACAACAAGCCAAGCGCCGGCAAAATCACAAATACTTTTTTCATAAGTGTCTCTCCATTATTTGGTTGTCGCTGTGATCAAATCCACTGCAGTTTCACGGTCGGCGTGCGTGGTTTTGTTGTTCAGAACTTCCAACGCGTATTCAATGCCGAACACCGCCAACTGGTCGCCGTGCTGGTCAACAGTCGCCAGCATCTGCCCGTCTTGCAGCAATGGCCGCACAGCTTGGATATTATCAAAACCGATGACACGTACTTGCCCAGATTTGCCTGCGGATTTGATTGCGGCAACAGCGCCAAGCGCCATGCTGTCGTTGGCGCACAAGATGGCTTTCAGTTCAGGCTTTTCCACCAGCAACGAAGCCGTGATTTGATTCGCTTTGGCGGTTTCCCAACTTGCCGATTGCGAACTGACGATATTCATCCCGGCGGCCTTCATCGCATCTTCAAATCCGGCTTTGCGTTGTTGCGCGTTGAACGCTGTCGGCACGCCTTCCAGAATTGCGACTTGATCGCTGGGTTTGAGTTGTTTGGCCAGCGCTTCGCCTGCCAATCGAGCGCCTTTGCGATTGTCAGGGCCGACAAAGGGAATGCGCAGATTGCGTTCGCCTAACACTCCTGCATCAAGCTTGTTATCAATGTTGATAATGACAATGCCTGCCGCTTGCGCGCGCTGGCAAACCGCAATCAGCGCTTTGGAATCCGCGGGCGCAATGACGATGGCCTGAACTTGCTGGGCAATCATTTGCTCGACCAGTTCAACCTGACGTGCCACATCCGTTTCATCTTTGATGCCATTGGCGATGAGCTCGTATTCCCCTGTGTGCTTTTGTTGGTGAGCAGTTGCTCCATCCTGCATCGTTTTGAAAAATTCGTTCGCTAACGATTTCATCACCAATGCGATGCGCGGTTTCGCGGGCGAGGTCGCGGAATTACACGCCGTTAGCAAAAGCGCGGTGAAAATGAAGAGGCATCGAATTGCCAATGAAGACAGTTTCATAAACAAAGAATTCTTTCCGTCCAGCGGCATTTGATTACTGCTGTGCTGCTGAACTTTCTGTTAAAGGCTAATTACGTCAACCAGTGAATCTGCTGACGAGGTTGTGATGATGGTTTCGCTTGCGGAACGAGCGGGAGTATATTCGTGCCAGTTAATGGGCGCAATTCATGCTCAATAAATCGAAAGGAACAATTTATGAAAACTTTTTCTCGAACTCATTTCTTGTGCTTGCTGGCGGCGATCTGTGTTTGCGCGGCCACGGTGATGGCTCAATCTAAACCTGCCACTGCGCCAAAAGTTCGTTCAGAACTGATTGTCACGACAGACTGGCTGGCCAAGCATCTGACGGACAAGAACGTTTTCGTGCTGCACGTGGCGCGAGAGCGCAAGGCTTTTGACGCCGGTCATATTCCAGGCGCTCGATTTGTCAGTATGGCTGATTTGCTGGCAACGCGCGAAGGGCTAGCCAACGAATTGCCACCAATCGAGCAATTGCAAAAGTTGTTTGAAACTGTGGGAATCGGCGACGAAGGCAAGATCGTCCTTTACGGCGAAAATAATGGTTTGGCTGCGGCACGAGCATTTTTCACGCTGGATTACCTGGGGCACAGTGACCGCGCGACGTTGCTGGACGGTGGACTGGAAAAGTGGAAAGCCGAAAAGCGCGAAGTTCAAACTCAAGCCGCAACTCCCGCAATGGCAAAGTTCACGCCACGACCACGTCCCAATGTTCTGGTCAAGCTCGACGCGATGCGCGATCTTTCCTGGGTTGCCGCGAACGTCACCAATAGCAATGTCAGCATCATTGACGCTCGACCTGAAGAGCAATACGTTGGCGCAGTCAACACGCGCACCGGTCACATCCCCGGATCGGTGAACGTCTTCTGGATGAAGCATCTGACAAACGCCAACGACCTAACGCTGAAACCCGTCAGCGAATTGCAAAAAATGTTTGCCGAAGCTGGGTTGAAGCCAAACCAGAAAGTCGTCACTTATTGCAACACGGGAATGCAGGCTTCGCACGCGTACTTTCTTTTGAAGTATTTGGGCTACGACGTTTCGATGTATGACGCGTCGTTTTCCGAATGGAGTAAGGCTGAAGGCGCGCCGGTTATCAGCGGGAAAGAAAAGAAATAGTGGTGGGATTGAGAGAAAGAGGGACAGCAGCCAAAACTCCCGCCGCCTCTCTTTCTCTCTCCTTCTGTCTGATTTATCAATTGCCCTTCAATTGAGGTGGAAGAGCCTGATCCACCTTCGGGCGATTTGGCGAGTTTGCCAGTTTCCACATCGTAGCGAAAACAGTTCGCGTCACTTTTTCCATCTTCAGATAATCAATCTTGTCTGGATGATCCGTCGCCTGATGGTAATCTTCGTGAACGCCATCGAAGTAAAAGATGATCGGAATTCCCTTCTTCGCGTAATTGAAATGGTCGCTGCGGTAAAACAGCCGCTCACGATCATTTGGGTCGTCATATTTGTAATTGAAGTTCAGGTTGAGATACGACTTGTTGACTTGTTCGCTTACTTCAAACAGGTATGAACTCATCATCTTCGAACCGATCACGTAAATCTCATTCGGGCCAGACAGATTGGTGTTTCGCTGATTCGTATCGCCATCTTTTTTACTGCGACCGATCATATCAATGTTCAGTTGAGCGATGATCTGTTTGAGCGGCACCGGCGGATGATCCGTGACAAAATCCGATCCCCACAACCCTTTTTCTTCGCCAGCATGCCAAACCAACAGCACGGAGCGTTTCGGCCGCGGCCCTTTCGATAAGGCTTCGGCTATCGCCAACACACCTGTCGTTCCTGAACCGTCATCGTCTGCGCCGTTCCATAATTTATCGGCTCCGCCCAAACGCCCGGCAGACGTAAGAAATGCCTTGTAGCGCGACCAGCCGTCCGTCTTGCCACCATCGGAATCCGGTCGCACGCCGACGTGGTCATAATGAGCGCCAACAGCCAAATACTCTTCTTTCAAAGTGGGATCAGAACCTTCCCAAATGGCAACCACGTTTTGAGTCGGCAATGATTCCAAAGTTCCTTTAACCGCCAAGCTAAGCTGTTTATCGGCTTTCAGTGCAAACGATGGCGAAAACTGGCCGTTTACGGGTTGCTTCAATACCGACGCGCCATCCACTTGTTCGCCTTGAAATATGGCTTCGACCAATTTTTTAGAAGCGATCACAATGGGCAATCCGCCGGGGTCCTGACCTGCCTCTAGCGAAGTGCGCCCACCGCCCATCGCCTGGCGTGAAATAGGTCCCCAATTGTCCAGAATCTGCTGTGAAGGAATGATGATCACGCCTTTCGCTCCGTGCGTAGAGGCATAGTGAACCGAAGTGTCGTAGTCCTTGCCCAGTTCTCCTTTCAGATCGTCGGGCGTCACAAAGTTCGCGGTGGCAGCCGCCACAACAATTTTGTCTTTCACATCCACGCCTTCAAAGGCATTGATGTTTTTCGCTTTAATCACAAAACCGTGGCCGACATACACAAGATTGCCTGCGGCTTCGCCCATGATCGGTTGCGGGATGAAATCATCACCAAGCTTGTAACTTTGGCCACCCAATTCCAGTTTCGTTTGGTCTTTATCAATTTGCCCGCGTTTCAACCCGATACGCTGAAAGAATGTGCCGTTGTCGCCCGCCGGTTTGAAGCCCCAGCGTGACAAGTTGAAGGCGATGAACTTCGCGGCGATGTCCAAGCCGCGTGAAGGCGTGTCGCGCCCTTCCAATTCATCGGACGCAATGAAGGTCAAGAATTCTTTCAACTGCGCAGCGGTAATGCCTTCGACGTTGCCGAATTCGGCAGCGGCTTTGTCACCGGACTTTTCAGTCGCCAGCGAAACTTTCGGCGGATTGTTTTTATCCTGTTTGCGCTGAGCTTGTGTCGTTGGCTGGGAAACCACCACAGCCGCGAACAGCATCAGCAAAGTCAAAACCAGTCTTTTCACGTTTCCTCCAAATAAAAAAGCTGTGAGCACATCATTCGCTCAATCAGCTTGGCTCGTGTTCAGGAGATTCGGTCAGCAAGAATTCAGTAATGCAGCCTCGCACTTACTTGTCATTTTTTAGAAGCTGGTCCAGCGTTTCGGCGCATTTGGAGCTTCTGGCAAGCACTTCCTTGTTCAATTCTTCGTAGTTGGTTTTTGCCTGATCAAGTTCGTCGGCAATGTAAATCGCAGCCAACACCGCCAGCTTCAAGGAATCGGCGGTCAAACTGCCCCCGGCCAATTCGCGCATTCGAAGGTCAACCAATTCCGCCAGCCGTAATGTGCGGTCAACATCACCACTACTGACGCGAAGCGGGTAGGTCTGGTTATAGATTTTTACATTGACCGTCTGCGGAGGAGTTTCCATATGCGCCTCATTTTTTTGCGGAGTCAGCTTCCAGTTCCAGCATCGCAATCGCGTCGAGCATAGCTTCGACCTTTAGCTTCATCGAATCGCGATCAATCTTCAGAAATTCTATCTGCGCGCGAAGCTGTTCCTTTTCGAGAGCTTCATCCGCCAGGGCTTGCCGTACTGCTTCCAACTCGTTTTCAAGCTGCTCTTTTTCCAGCTTGAGCAAGCGGCAAAGCTCCACTGCGCGATGAATCTTGTCTTCCAGGTGAGAGAATTTTTCCAACCCTGACAGTGTCATCGTACTTCCGCCGAAAATTCCTGTTTCAATTTCTGGACAATGCGGTCGTGCATTGCGGCGACTTCTTCGTCGGTCAAGGTACGGTCAGCCGCTCGATAGCGCAACGATAAAGCCAGCGAATGTTTGCCCACAGGCAATTCCTTGCCCGCGTACAAATCGAACAATTTGACTCCGACCAGTTCGGAAATTGCCAGATCATTGACCGCCTGTTCAATTGCCGACAGCGATACGCTTGTATCAATTAACAATGCCAGATCGCGTGATGCCGTGGGAAATTTAGGTAACGGTTGGTAACGAACTTCCACTCGATCTGCATTTAACAGCTTGCTCAGATCCAGCTCCGCAACGAAAACAGCTTGTTTGAATTTGTATTCGCCAGCGACGCGAGGATGAAGCTGCCCGATTTGCCCAATCGTTTGGCCACCAAGCAGCAGTAATGCGGCCCGACCAGGATGCAAATGCGGAACAGTTTCTGCCGTGGCAAATTGAATCGGCGGCAATCCTAAGCTTTCAATGACGGATTCGACCGCGCCTTTCACATCGAAAAAATCCGTTCGTGTGCTGGCGGCTTGCCAGTCGGCTTCGTTGCGAGCTCCCGTGCAAATCAACGCCAACCGTTCGATTTCCGTCGGTCGTTCTTCGCCGTTACTCAGAAAGCATTTGCCGATTTCAAACAGCCGCACGTTGCGGGAACTGTAATTAAAATTGTGCTCCAACGCTTTCAGCAATCCGCCAAGCAGCGTCGTCCGCATGTGTCCAGCAGTCTCATCAATCGGGTTTTGCAATTGCAACCGCGCCGAATCACCGGCTTCGCTCAAACGCGCATCGGCTTCGGCGTTGACGAAACTGAAACTGACTGCTTCGTTATAGCCCAACCCGGTCAAAACTTTTCGAGCGGCACGACGGCCATTTTCTCCCGGCAAATAAGCTCCGGCCCCGGCGCTGCCCGGCAACGAAGTTTTCAGGTTTTCGTAACCAGCAATGCGCGCAACTTCTTCGATCAAGTCTTCTTCAATCGAAGCGTCAATTCGCCAGGTCGGCGCCACTGCGCGCAGCAAATCTTTTTCAACCTCGGCTTCGACGCCAAACCCCAATGCCCGCAAAATTCGCTCTGCTTCGCCAAGTTCAACCTGCAACCCAGTGACATGCTGATAACGGGCTCGGCGCATCGGGATTTTGTGTGGTTCGGCTTTCTTGGGATAAACATCCACCAGCCCACTCAACACTTGCCCACCGGCAATTTCCGCAATCATCGCCGCCGCTCGCGCTGAAGCAACCGGCACAATTTCAGGATCGGTTCCGCGCTCGAATCTGTAGGAAGCCTCCGTCGCCAGCCCCAAAGCTTTGGAAGTCGCGCGCACCTGCGCAGGAGTGAAGTAAGCAGCTTCTAGCAATACATCTACAGTCTTTTCCGTAATGCCGGAATCTTCCCCGCCCTTGATGCCCGCCAGCGCGACTGCACGTTCAGCGTCGGCAATCACCAGCATTTGCGACGTCAGCGTGCGCCCTTCTCCATCCAGCGTCGTAATCTTTTCGCCATCATGCGCCGCACGAACGATGATTCGCTGGCCCTTCAGCATCGCCAAATCGAAAGCATGCAGCGGCTGCCCCAATTCCAACATGACGTAATTGGTGATGTCCGCCACGTTGTTGACGCTGCGTTGCCCCATCACTTCCAAACGTTTGACCAACCATTCCGGCGAAGGGCCAATCTTCACGCCTTTGATGATCCGAGCTGAATAGCGTGGGCAAAACTCAGGATTCAAAATCTCAACCGAAGTCAGGTCGCCAGTTTTGATTGCGCCGTCGCTCAGTCGTCCGGTTCCGCCATCGGGAATCTGCAAAGATTTTCCGCTGACCGCAGCCGCTTCGCGAGCAATACCCAAATGCGACAAACAATCAGGTCGATTGGAAGTCAAATCGAATTCCAAAACGAAGTCATCGCCATGTTCTTCGACTGCATCCACAGCCAAACCCACCATCGTCAACTTCTCCGCCAACTCACGCGGAGACAAACTCAAATCCACAAATTCTTTTAGCCAGTTGTAGCTGATTTTCATAAGTGCA
>DAOMFR010000161.1:1157-7729 GCA_035429885.1 Blastocatellia bacterium | reverse complement strand
GCCAGAATCCGCTGCATCGCTTCGGCAAAATCTTCGCCGTGAATCGCGCGTTCCAGTCGTCGAGGTTTCGAACAGAAATACACGTCTTTGGTCGTGCCGCTGAAGACGACCAGATGGTTCTGGTTATCAGGCAATTCGCCGATGTCGCCCGGACTGACAAACAGGGTGTGAGCAACGACTCGCCCATCAAAAAACGCGCCGTTCAAATTGACGGCTTCATGCATTTTCGGCGTAGCGTAAAACACCAGACAGTTCCGTTTTTCCAACTCCACCAAAAGCTGATGCTGATTGGATTGCGTTTTGCGATAGATCGGAAAACGAAAGTACGGCAACCCCACCAGCTTCGATTCGCCTGCGTTCTTGCGCTTCATGTATTCGCTGGCTTTGAAATGCAAAAACAGCGGATACCCTTTCGGTGGCGCAAGTTCAGATTCATCACCGGGTTTAGCTTTCTTCCGCTTCTTTTCCGTTCCGGGCAGAGGCACGTCCGTAGGCCAATAGCCGTGCCCACGCACCAGTTCGTGCGTCAGAACAAAGCCGTATGCGAATTCCGAAACTTTGCGTTTCATAAGCTAGCTGAACTGTTCCAGAAACCGGACATCATTTTCGTATAGCAATCGAATGTCATCCAGGCCATACATTAAGGCACACAGACGATCCAGCCCTAAACCGAAGGCGAAACCAGTGAACTCTTCGGGATCAATCCCAACCACGCGCAGCACGTTGGGATGCACCATTCCCGAACCGCCCATTTCGATCCAGCCAGAACCTTTGCAAACGCGGCACCCGCCTCCGCCGCATTTGAAACAGGTGTAGTCAATTTCGGCTCCGGGTTCGACAAAGGGAAAGTATGAAGGCCGAAACCGCGTCTGGGTTTCAGGACCAAACAAGCGACGTACGAACTCTTCAACGGTTCCCTTCAAATCGCCGAGCGTGATACCGCGATCTATCAGCAAACCTTCGACTTGATAGAACATCGGATTGTGCGTCGCGTCGGGAGTGTCGCGGCGAAAAACTCTGCCAGGCGCAGCTACGCGCAAAGGCGGAGTCCGTTTTTGCATCGCGTGAATCTGCATCGTCGAAGTTTGCGAGCGCAGCGCCAGTTTGTCCGTCAGGTAGAACGTGTCTTGCGGACTACGCGCCGGGTGATTCGCCGGAATGTTTAACGCGTCGAAGTTATAAAAGTTGGTTTCGATTTCCGGGCCGTCTTCGATCTCGTAGCCCATGGAAACGAAAATGTCTTCGATGCGATGGCGCAGCAATGTGATCGGGTGCAAATGCCCTGCCTGAATCCGGCGCCCGGGCAGTGTCACGTCAATTCGTTCCTTGGCGAGCTGTTGGGCTTCGCGCTTGGCGGCAAAGCTATCAAGCAATGTCTCAATCGCCGATTCAACGTAACTTTTCAGGACGTTTAGCTCAGCGCCGACAGTTTTGCGATCTTCGGGCGACAGCTTGCCAAGCGTTTTCATCTCGGCAGTCAGCAACCCGCTTTTGCGGCCGACCCAACGGTCACGCAGCGAAATCGCTTCGGCTTCGCTGGTTGCCGCCGCTAATTCACCATCGAAATCTGCCCGTAGTTGTGTGATGCGATCTGACATAATCCGTAACATTCAAGCAAAGACCCAAGACTGATGGAGCGTCAAGGCATCCGGTCTTGGGTCTTTGGTGTTTCGCTGAACAGCGTTCTTGTAGCGGGGTGTTCTGGCAATCAGCGCCGTTTAAGCTGCGACAGGTTTCAGTTTGCCTGCCGATTCCAAAGCCTTCTTTACCGAATTTGCCAATTCGGCAAAAGCTTCAGGCTGGCTGACAGCCAAATCGGCCAGAACCTTACGATCAAGCTCAATATCCGCCAGCTTCAGGCCATGCATAAACTGGCTGTAGTTCAATCCATGCAGACGCGCTCCGGCGCCGATGCGAATGATCCAAAGTGAGCGATAATCACGCTTTTTCACTTTGCGACCAACGTAAGCAAATTTCAGCGCACGCTGAACCGATTCCCTCATCGAACGGTACAGTTTGCTCTTAGTACCGCGAAAACCTTTTGATAGTTTCTCTAACTTTTTGCGCTTCTCTACGCGCTTGGGTCCACGTTTTGCACGAGGCATAAGCCCCTCCTTACTAAAATGATAAATGTTGAACTATGAATGCTGAATCACGCGGCTTCTAGTCTCTGCCGTAGGGCAGCATCGCATTGACACGTCCGAGATCGCTATCGGAAACCATGACGTCAAGATCAAGCATTCTTTTCCGCTTGGCAGTTTTCTTCGTCAAGATGTGGCGAGCATGTGAATGTCCGCGCTTAATCTTGCCGGTTGCGGTTTTGCGAAAACGCTTGGCCGCACCTTTATGAGTTTTAAGTTTAGGCATAATTCCTCCGTTATGATTTCTTCGGTGTGAAGATGACTGTGAACTGCATGCCTTCGAGTCGAGGGCGATTTTCCGGAATCCCGATTTCGGTCAGATCCTGCTCCAAACGCTCAAGCAACTTTTGCCCCAACTCCTTGTGAGTGATCTCTCGGCCTCGAAATCGTACGGTCGCCTTGACCTTGTTCCCGTCGGTCAAAATCTCTCTGGCATGTTTCATCTTGAAATTGTAATCGTGTTCGTCGGTCGCCGGACGAAACTTGATCTCTTTGACTTCAATGACGACCTGCTTTTTCTTTGCTTCATGAGCGCGCTTTTTCATCTCATAAAGATACTTGCCGAAATCCACAATTCGGCAGACGGGCGGTTGAGCCTGTGGCGCAACTTCGACAAGGTCATAGCCGCGCTCGCGGGCAGTCCTGACCGCCTCTTGCGGAGTCATAATGCCCAACTGCTGACCTTCTTCGTCAATCACGCGCACTTCCTTGGTGCGAATGCGTTCATTGACTCTGACTTGAGGGCCTTTTTGATCGCGACGCCCTCCACGATAACCGCCGCCCTGATAACCGTTGCTAATAGAAACACCTCCAAGGTTTATTGATCGCGGACGGCAGGTTGCGGACTGGGGATGCCTGCAAAGCACCAATCGTTTCAGATCGGTTGCCCAGCCAATCCGCAACCTGCCTTCAGCAATCATCAAGTTTGCAAAGCGCGTGAACCAACCAGTTCTTTCAACTGCGCACTGAATTCAGCCACAGGCACTGCGCCCGTGTCGCCTTTGACGCGGTCACGCACTGCAACCAGCCCGGCTTCGGCTTCACGTTCGCCAAGCACGAGCATAAAAGGAATCTTTTTCATCTGAGCATCGCGAATCTTGGCTCCGATCTTTTCACTTCGCAGATCGGCCTGAACCCGATGCCCGGCAGCCAATAATTCCCGCTCAACTTCAATAGCCTTGTCATTGAAGCGATCCGAAATCGGCAATACAACTGCCTGAGTTGGCGCCAGCCAGACAGGGAATGCACCCGCATAATGCTCAATCAAAATTCCAAAGAACCGCTCGAATGAACCCAGAATCGCACGGTGAACCATGATTGGTTGATGCGGTTTGTTGTCCGAACCGATGAATTCAATGCCAAACCGTTGCGGTAAATTGAAATCCACCTGAATCGTCGATAGCTGCCAGGTGCGTTTGATTGCATCCACGACTTTGAAGTCAATCTTGGGGCCATAAAACGCCGCCTCGTCCTCCATTCGGACGTAAGGCAACCCATATTCGTTCAAAGCATCCGTCAGCGCCGCCTCAGCTAGATTCCAGACTTCGTCAGATCCCAAATATTTTTCGTGATCCGTTGCATGGCGGACTGAAAGCTCGGCTTTGTATTCAAACCCGAACGCCTTGAAAATGAAGTCCACCAAGTCAAGGCAGCCTTTGACCTCGTCTTTCAATTGCTCCGGCGTGCAAAATAAATGAGCATCGTCTTGAGTAAAACCGCGAGCACGCATCAAACCGTGTGTAACCCCCGAACGCTCATAACGGTAAACCATTCCGTATTCGGCATACCGTTGCGGCAAGTCGCGATAAGATCGCTGGCGTGCTTTGTAAATCTGAATATGGAACGGACAATTCATCGGCTTCAAGCGATACTCGACATCTTCTTTTTCGCCTTTGTCGCCCGTGTGCATCGCCGGATACAGCCCTTCTTGATAATGCTCCAAGTGGCCGGAAATTCGAAACAACTCCGACTGTGTGACGTGCGGCGTATTCACAAAACTGTAGCCGCACTGATAAAGCTTGTCGTTTAGGAACTGCTCAATGACTTTGCGAATCAGCGCACCGTTCGGATGCCACAATACAAGACCAGGCCCAATCGCGTCACTAAAACTAAACAGATCAAGGTCTGGCCCTAGCCGACGATGGTCACGCTTTTCGGCCTCTTCTTTCTGCTTGATCCATTCATCAAGTTCTTCCTGCGAAAAGAAGGAGGTTCCATAAATGCGCTGCATCTGCTCGCGCTTTTCGTCGCCTTTCCAATGCGCTCCCGCAATCGAAAGCAGCTTGATCGCTTTGATCTTGCTGGTCGAAGGAATGTGCGGGCCCAAACAGAAATCAATGAACGGCGTTCCTTCAATGGTGTAACAACTAACTAAATCCCCGGCCTTCTCCTCAATCAATTCGCATTTGAGTGGCTCTCCCAACTCGGCAAACTTCATTCCGGCTTCGGCCTTGGACATTTCAACTCGCCGGTATTCGAGATTGCGCTTGATCAAATCCTTCATACGCTTTTCGATTTTCGGCAAATCATCGGGAGTGAACCGCCCACCATCTTCACGTGCAAAGTCGTAAAAGAATCCGCCTTTGGGATCGTCCAGCAAAGCGGGTCCAATGCCCAACTTCGTCCCGGGATAAAGATCAAGGACTGCCGCCGCCAGCAAATGCGCTGTGGAGTGACGATAAACCTCCAAAGCTTCAGGGGACTCCGGGGTGACCGGCTCAACCCGCTCTCCTACGCCAAGCCGATAACTTAAATCAACAGGCTCTTCTTGCTGGACTCCATTTCGAAACAACCGTGCGGCGATCGCTTTTTTCGCGTTTTCGCGATCCTGCTGCTTCAATACTTCCAGCGCCGACGCCCCAATTGGAGCTTGCGCACTATTTTGATTGGATGAATTTTGTATTTCGCTCACTGCTGTTACCTAAACTTATGGCTCGGACAGAATCAATATCTGCCGACTGAAACCACTGACCCAAAGGTCAACAGTTTCAAAATTTGAAATTTTCCGGTGCGGACTACCTCAAAAGCTTGAGCCTTAGGTAAGGTATTGTCACTTAAGTGCTTTAGGTAAGGTCCTACGCCAGCGGTTGCCAATGCAAAAACGCTGCGACGATGCGCCAAGCGGCGCTTCAATCATCGCAGCTACCTAGTTCGAATGGTAAATCGTTTATGCATATTATCGGCAACTCTTCCGGAGCTGACGTTGAACTATTTGGCGTGCGCCAAACAAAAACAACTAACAGAAAATAGGCCCGAGCGGATTTGAACCGCTGACCCCTACAGTGTCAATGTAGTGCTCTACCCCTGAGCTACGAGCCTGTATGTCATTGAACGAACAGGGAAAATAGCAAACGCTTCAGAAAGCTGTCAAGACGCTCAGTAAAAGTTATGAGCAGTAAAATCAAAAATCCTGCTCCGCTGGCGTGAGTTCGGCTCAAAAAATGCCAGAAACACTTCTTTTGCCCAACCTCGCGCCAACACTAGCAGAAACTTTTAGGCAGTCATAACCGCTTGATCGTATTCGACATGCTCAAGGAAAAGGTATTTCTTCCATTCTGGACGTGTCGTTGCCGCGTGCCGCAATTCGGCTCGTTCCAATCCGTAAAATAATGCTGCCGGATTTGTCAGCATAGGCATGCGCGCCTCTTCCGGCGTGCGGTCGCCTTTGCGACTGTTGCAAATCTGGCAAGCGGCAACCAGGTTTTCCGCTATCGTCCGGCCACCACGCGATTTGGGCAAAATGTGGTCTAGCGTCAGGTCGAATGCTGTTCCCCGCTTTCCACAATACTGACAGCGATAGTGGTCACGCGCCAGGATGCGATGACGGTTGGTCACCTTATTTCTCCTTGAACGGACATCAATGTATTCCGTCAATCGAACCACTGACGGAACATCAAACGTGAATCGCGGAGACCTCAATACGTACCCCTTGTCTTTCTCAACAACTTCAGCCACCCGTCTGAAAACCAGCGTCAGTGCTTTCGTCGCTGTTACCAGACTAAGCGGCTCGTAAGAAGCATTGAGCAACAACACTTTCCTGGCGATTACCATAGAACCTCCATTAAGCCAAAATGAGTCTGGCAGGACTCGAACCTGCATCATCCCGGTTAGAAGCCGAGCGCCTTGATTCCAATTAGACGACAGACCCATGTTTAGATTTCAAATTTCAGGTTTGAGAGATGAAATTGCAAGCCCCCAACCGGGATCGAACCGACCTCCACTCGCTTACCATGCGAGTGCTACCTCCAACTGAGCTATGCGGGCGCGAAATAGAGGCGTTGAGATTCGGACTCACGACCTGCGATTTCGGAAACTGCCGCTCGAAACTCCACTGAGCGACCTCGCCGCCGTGTATGGTCGGAGTTGGTATCGAACCAACCTTTGCGGCTTTTCAGACCGCCGCTAATCCATCTCAGCTATCCGACCTTATTT
>DAOMFR010000161.1:0-1057 GCA_035429885.1 Blastocatellia bacterium | reverse complement strand
ACTATCCCAAAATCTAAAATAGGAACGGTGAGAATCGAACCCACGACCGCTGGTTTGTAAGACCAATGCTTTGGCCACTGAGCCACGTTCCTGTAATTACCAATAACTGAGAGACGTGGATTTGAACCACGATTGGCGGAGTCAGAATCCGCAGTCCTGCCAGTTGGACGATCTCTCAAAAAGCCACCGATGAGAGTTGAACTCATAACCTGCCGCTTACGAGACGGCTGCTCTAGCCATTTGAGCTACGGAGGCATAAGTGAGCGACGGGAATCGAACCCGCTGTATCCAGTTTGGAAGACTGGCGCGCTGCCGTTAGCGCATCGCTCACAAATAGCGGCGACAAGAATTGATGAAACGCGCATAGTTTCAAGATGTAGTTCCATCAGCATTCGCCACAAAAAGTCAGAGTGGCAGGAATCGAACCTGCGACCTCACGGGCCCAAACCGTGCGCTCTGCGCAGACTGAGCTACACTCTGAAAAAACTGAGGGAGTGGGATTCGAACCCACGCATCTCTCGCTTAACAGGCGAGCGCCTTGCCACGTGGCCATCCCTCAAAGTAACTGCAAAATAACTTAAATGGATCGGGTGGGACTTGAACCCATAACTTCCTGCTTAAGAAGCAGACACTCTGACAATTGAGTTACCGATCCAATCAAAGCGAGAGTGAAGGGACTCGAACCCTCGATAGGCGACGCGACAGGCCGCTGCATTAGCCGCTTTGCTACACTCCCAACAGACAAAACGCGTCAGGACAATGCACCCGGAAGGATTTGAACCTTCGACCGCGCGGTTATCAGCCGCGTGCTACAACCAACTGAGCTTCAGGTGCAAACAAAAAACTGGGACGCGAGGACTCGAACCTCGACAGGCAGCTTCAAAGACTACCGTCCTGCCAGTTAGACGACATCCCAACAACTGAAGGGCAAGTAACCGGATTTGAACCGGTAATGACCTGATCCACAGTCAGGTGCTCTACCAATTGAGCTACACTCGCCATAACATAAATGCTCCCGCCGGGATTTGAACCCGAATCATGCACCGATCTGGTACTA